>CAYPEH010000151.1:0-6507 GCA_964409585.1 uncultured Chromatiales bacterium
GTGTATAGGCTGACGTATATTATATATGTCTTTTATGTGTATTTTGAGGTGTATTTTTGTTTTTTGTTATTGTATTGTTATGGATTGGTTTTTTTTTTTTCAAGCAGTAGACGGCATACGAGATTTCTGCCTGTCTAGTGGGCTCGGAGATTTGTATAAGTGACAGCCTGTGTTTCGTCTGTGACACGGATTGCTTCCGGGGGCACGGCGAAGGAACCTCTGAACCGGTAGCGGGGGAAGGGGTGCATTGCCGCTCCCGCAAGCCGTTGATTTTCATCCTTCCCCCAATAGGCACCCCCCGCAAGGGGGCTCTGATCGAGGCGCGCAGCGACTTGATCGGAGTTTTCCAAAATATCCCATCACCCCGGAAGGAAATACGGGTTACAATGTCAGGATTTAGGAACCTCTGAACAAGTCTGGGGCGATGAGATCGCCGATCGGAATCGCGTTCCACGACTTGTTCAGAGGTTCCTTTGGTTCCGGATCGTGTCGCTGCCCACCGGAAACGTTGGTCACGCCGCCGCAAAGGCGGCACAGAACTGAGGACATTCGATGAAACTCCACGAATACCAGGCCAAAGAGTTGTTTACCCGCTATGGTGTGCCGGTTCCCGCGGGCAAGATTGCGCGCACTCCGGCCGAGGCTGTCGAGGCGGCATTGGAACTGGGTGGCGAGCGCTGGGTGGTGAAGGCTCAGGTCCATGCCGGTGGCCGCGGCAAGGGCGGCGGTGTGCATCTGGCCGGCGATACCGACAGCGTGGAGGAATTCGCCAGGCGCATCCTCGGCACCCATCTGGTGACGCCCCAGACCGATTCCATCGGCCTGCCGGTGGAGACCCTGCTGGTGGAGCAGGCCGGTTCCATCGAAAGTGAACTGTACCTGGGCGCCCTGGTGGACCGCAGCCGTGAACGGGTGGTGTTCATGGCCTCCGCCGCCGGTGGCATGGACATCGAAAAGGTGGCCGCGGAAACGCCGGAGAAGATTCTCAAGGTACTGGTGGACCCAGCCGCCGGTTTGCAACCCTATCAGTGCCGCAAGATCGGTTTCGGCCTGGGGTTGAACAAGGACCAGGTGGGACAGCTCACCCGCATCATGATGGGGCTGTACCGGTTGTTCATGGACAGCGATGCCTCGCTGCTGGAGATCAACCCGCTGGTGGTGACCGGCACGGGTGATCTGTTGGCCCTGGATGCCAAGATCAATCTGGATGACAACGCCTCCTACCGGCAGAAGGAACTGGCCCAATGGCGTGACCCCAGCCAGGAGGACGAACGCGAGCACATCGCCGCCCAGCATGCGCTGAACTACATCGCTCTCGACGGCGATATCGGCTGCATGGTCAACGGCGCCGGTCTGGCCATGGCCACCATGGACCTGATCAAGCTGCACGGTGGCGATCCCGCCAACTTCCTGGACGTGGGCGGTGGCGCCACTGCCGAGCGTGTCACCGAGGCATTCAAGCTGATCCTCTCCGACGACAAGGTGAAGGCCATCCTGGTCAACATCTTCGGTGGTATCGTCCGCTGCGATCTCATCGCCGAGGGTGTCATCAAAGCGGTGGAAGAGGTGCATGTGGGCGTGCCGGTGGTGGTTCGCCTGGAAGGCACCAACGTGGAGCAGGGCCGCGAGATGCTGGAGAACAGCGGTCTTTCCATCATCGCCGCCACCGACCTCACCGACGCTGCCGAGAAAGTGGTGGCAGCTTCTAGGAGCCTGTCGGACTTAGGGGGATCGTAGCGAAAAAGTGGGACAGCGAGGATGATTTTTCATGATTTTGAGGAGCATAGTGGGAACTATGTAACGAAAAATCAGGGGAAATCAGACCGCTGTCCCGCTTTTGCAGCCGATTCAGCCTAAGTCCGATAGGCTCCTAGGGCCTGATCAGCAACCGAACACGAAGAATCCCGACCATGAGCATACTCGTCGACAAGAACACCAAGGTGATCTGCCAGGGCTTTACCGGCAAGCAGGGCACCTTCCATTCCGAACAGGCCATTGCCTACGGCACCAACCTGGTGGGGGGCGTCACCCCCGGCAAGGGCGGCCAGAGCCACCTGGACCGCCCCGTCTTCGACACCGTGCATGACGCGGTGGCCGAGACCGGTGCCCAGGCCACCATGATCTACGTGCCGCCGCCCTTTGCCGCCGACGCCATCCTGGAAGCGGCCGATGCGGGCATCGAAACCATCGTCTGCATCACCGAGGGCATTCCGGTCACCGACATGCTGAAGGTGAAGGCGGCATTGCAGCAGTACGATGCACGGCTGATCGGCCCCAACTGCCCCGGCATCATCACCCCCGGCGGCTGCAAGCTGGGCATCATGCCCGGTTTCATTCACCAGCCGGGCCGCATCGGCGTGGTTTCCCGCTCCGGAACCCTGACCTACGAGGCGGTCTACCAGACCACCCGCGCCGGCCTGGGCCAGACCACCTGTGTCGGTATCGGCGGTGATCCCATCCAGGGCATGGATTTCGTCGATTGCCTGGAACTGTTCGAACAGGACCCGGATACCCACGGCATCATCATGGTGGGCGAGATCGGCGGCAGTGCCGAGGAAGAGGCTGCGGAGTTCATCCGGAACCACGTCAGCAAGCCAGTGGTGGCCTATATCGCCGGTGTCACGGCGCCTCCCGGCAAGCGCATGGGCCATGCCGGTGCCATCATCAGCGGCGGCAAGGGAACCGCGGAAGAGAAGATCGAGGCGCTGGAGGCCGCCGGCGTGTCGGTGGTGCGTTCACCTGCGGAAATGGGTGAGCGCATGGCCGGTCTGCTGGGCTGAACGGGGCGCCCGGACGGGACTCACAGCGGCAGGCTTCCTTCATGTCGGATCAACCACGGATCACCATCGCCATCGCCCAGATCAATCTGTTGGTGGGTGATGTGGACGGCAATCGCAAGACCGTCGTCGAGGCGGCCAACCGTGCCCGTGACGAGCTGTCCGCCGATGTCGTCGTCTTCCCGGAACTCACCCTGACCGGCTACCCGCCCGAGGATCTGCTGCTGCGTCCTGGCTTGCAGCGGGCGGTGGATCGCGCCCTCCAGCAGTTGCTGGATGAGATCCATGGCATCCATGTGGTGGTCGGTTTCCCCCGGCGTACGGAGACCGGTCTGTTCAACGCCGCCGGGATGATCCACGATGGCCGCCTGCTGGGGGTCTGCCACAAGCACCAGCTTCCCAATTACCTGGTATTCGACGAAAAACGGTATTTCACCCCCGGAGCCAACGAGCCCTGCGTGGTCGAGGTCAAGGGGGTGCCGTTGGGGATCACCATCTGCGAGGATATCTGGTTCCCCGACGCGGCCAGGGCGGCCAGGGAGCGGGGTGCCCGCATCCTGCTCAACGTGAATGCATCCCCGTATCACGTCGGCAAGGGGACGGAGCGCGAGGACGAGGTGCGCAAGAGGGTGCATGAAACGGGCCTGCCGGTCGTATACACCAACCTGGTGGGCGGGCAGGACGAGCTGGTTTTCGATGGGGAATCCTTCGTCCTCGATGGAGAAGGGCGGGTGGTCGCCCGCGCGCCGGCCTTCACGGAAGGTCTGTTCCCGGTGCATTTCGAGGCCGACGGGGACAGCTGGAAGATCTCTGCCGATATCACCCCGCCCATGGACGACGTTGCCAGCAGTTACAACGCCCTGGTGCTGGGAGTGAAGGATTACGTGCGCAAGAACGGTTTCCAGGGGGCCGTTCTGGGGTTGTCCGGGGGGGTCGATTCCGCACTCACCCTGGCGGTGGCGGTGGACGCTCTGGGCGCCGGCGCAGTCGAGGCGGTCATGATGCCCTCCCGCTATACCGCCGACATGAGCCTGGAGGATGCACGGGCCGAGGCCGAAGCGCTGGGCGTGAACTACCGGGTCATTCCCATCGAAAAGCCCTTTGCCGCCTTCCTGGATGTGCTGGCTGATGAGTTTGCCGGCACCGCGGTGGATACCACCGAGGAAAATATTCAGGCCCGTTGCCGCGGCGTCATCCTCATGGCCATCTCCAACAAGAAAGGCCGTATCCTGCTGACCACCGGCAACAAGAGTGAAATGTCGGTGGGCTATGCCACCTTGTACGGCGACATGGCCGGTGGTTTCGCGCCGCTGAAGGATGTACCCAAGCTACTGGTCTATCGCATGTGCGAATACCGCAACGGCCTGAGCCCGGTGATCCCGCAGCGGGTCCTGGAGCGGCCGCCCTCGGCGGAACTCGCCCCCGGCCAGAAAGACGAGGACAGCCTGCCGCCCTATGCTCTGCTGGACCCCATCCTGGAACTGTACGTGGAGAGGGACATGTCCGTGCACGAGATCGTGGCGCACGGTTTCGACGAGGAGATGGTCCGCCAGACGGTCCGGATGGTGGATCGCAACGAATACAAACGCCGGCAGGCCCCGCCCGGCGCGCGGATCACGCGCCGCGCTTTCGGCCGTGATCGCCGCTATCCTATTACCTGCGGGTACTCGTTCGGGAAGCACTGAATGAGTCCGGCGCCGCGAGACGCCGCGTCGCGATTCGTCCGGGGCTTCCCCCGCCGCACCGCATCTGGACCGACCCGATCCGTGAAAGGGGGAGAGCGATGAAGAAGATCGAAGCCATCATCAAACCATTCAAACTCGATGACGTGCGCGAGGCGCTGTCCGAAGTCGGCATCACCGGCATGACCGCCACGGAGGTCAAGGGTTTTGGACGTCAGAAGGGGCACACGGAGCTGTACCGTGGTGCCGAATACGTGGTGGATTTTCTACCCAAGGTGAGAATCGAGCTGGTGGTGAGGGAGCAGGACGTGGACAACTGTGTCGAGGCCATCATCAGCGCCGCCCGTACCGGCAAGATCGGTGACGGCAAGATCTTCGTCACGCCGGTGGAACGCGTGGTGCGCATCCGCACCGGCGAAGAGGGTCACGAGGCCGTGTGAGGCGGGCGGCCCGTTCAACGGAAGTTGATGACATCCTCCAGGTGGCGGCGGGGCGTGGGTTCCGGCAGTTCCGCCGGGTAACCCACGCTCAGCATGGCCAGCGGTTGCAGGCCCTCTTCCAGGGACAGGGCATCGCGCACCGCTTTTTCATCGAAATAGCCCACCCAGGTGGAACCCATGCCGGCCGCGACGATGGCCAGTTGCGCATAGGAGGCGGCGATGGTGGTGTCCTGCAGGGCGTACAGTTCTCGTCCGCGCGCCCCGAATTCCTGTTCGGAACGCTGTGGATCGGCACAGAACACCAGGCAGACCGGCGCCTCCGAAATGAACGCCTGATCGCTGGCCGCGGCTCGGAGCGCCTCCCGCTCGGCATGGTCCCTGACCACGATGATGCGGTACGCCTGTAAATCACCCGCTGAAGGTGCGGCACAGGCGGTTTCCAGCACGGCGTGAAGTTTTTCCTGCTCCACGGGCATGTCCGTCTGATAGACACGGACCGAGTGGCGGTGGCGGACGGTTTCGAAGAAATCCCACATGGCGATGATCACCCGTTATTCGAACAGAGACATGAGAGAGTCCAACCAGCCGGGTTCGGGTTCCTCCCCGGCTTGCATGGGCCCCTTGAAATTGGCTTTGTAGACACGCCGGGCGTCTTCCGACAATTCGTTCATTCCCAGCGTGTCGTAGCTCTGACTCAGGATCAGCAGGGCATCCTTCACGGCCGGGGCCTTCTGGTAGTGCTCAATGACATATTTGGCGCGGTTGGCGGCCGCTGCATAGGCGCCCCGGCGGATGTAATAGCGGGCCACGTGGATTTCGTAGGCGGCCAGGTTGTTACGCAGGTAGATCATGCGCAGGCGCGCATCCTCGGCGTATTTGCTGTCGGGGTGGCGGCGCAGCAGTTCGGAAAAGTCCAGAAATGCCTGCCGGGCCGCTCCCGGGTCGCGCTGGGAAGCATCCGTGGGCAGGTATTTCTCGACCAGCCCCTTGCCCCGGTTGAAGTTGACCAGACCTTTCAGGTAATAGGCATAGTCCACGTTCGGGTGCCGCGGGTAGATCTTGACGAAACGCTCCAGCGTGCTGATGGCCGATTCCGGCTCGTCCCATTTGTAATAGGCGTAGGCCATTTCCAGTTGCGCCTGCTGGGCATGGCGGCCGAAGGGATAGCGGGCGATCAGTTTCTCGTAGTAATCGATGGCGCCCTCGTAGTCCGCGTTGTTGAGAGCGGCCTTGCCTGCCGAATAGAGCTTGCCCGCGGACCAATCCTTGGTCATGTCGATCTGTTCGGGAAGCAGGAAGCAGCCTGATTGAATGATCACCAGTGACAGGAGAATGATGGTCTTGAGTAGGCGCATGGGCGATTCGGCGACGGTGATTGCGACGGTTCGTGAGTATACTGCTTTTTCGGGCATCGGCGTGTTACTAGGACAATCCTAACAGCCTGTCGGACTCGGGGGGATCGTAGCGAAAAAGTGGGACAGCGAGGATGATTTTTCATGATTTTGAGGAGCATAGTGGGAACTATGTGACGAAAAATCAGGGAAAATCAGACCGCTGTCCCGCTTTTGCAGCCGATCCAGCCCGAGTCCGACAGGCTGCTAAGTAAAG
>CAYPEH010000152.1:0-6477 GCA_964409585.1 uncultured Chromatiales bacterium
AGCGGCGTTTCGACGCCTTGCCGTGAACGCGCACAGCACGGCTGAACATGACATAGTATGTCGCCGGGTTAATACAACAGACGGTGAGCGCCTTCGCGGTAAGGCAGCGGCAACGTCGAAGAATAACCAGTCCGGACCGTTAGAGGGTACAGGCTTCATGGCGAAAAATATTTTCTCGCTGACGCTGGTGGCATGGTTGGGTTTGGGTGCCACACTGGCACAGGCCCAGCAATACGGTGACACCTATCCGGTGCAGAGCCGCAGGATCGGCACCAGCGTCTCTCTTGGCGGCACCGTGGTTCCCTACAAGGAGGTTACGCTGGCCGCCCAATTGCCGGGGCGCATCGATTATCTGGCCGGCGAGGAGGGCGACCGTTATGAAAAGGGCGCCTTGCTGGCCAAGATCAACGACGACGAGTTGCATGCCCAGCGCCGTTCCGCCATCGCCGAACTGGCCAACGCCGAAACCGCTCTGCGTACCGCCACCGTTCAGTATTCCCGTGAATTCTGGGCGCCGAATTCCATTTCCAAATCGCCCGGCGGCATGGGGCTGCCGTCCATGTTCGATCAGTTCTTCACCAAGCCCATGTCCAGTTTCGCCGGCATCAGCAAGCCGGGCCTGGAACGCCGTGCCGACCTGTACAACCAGGGCGCCGCCATCGAACAGGCGCGCAACGCCATCCTGCGCGTGCAGTCACAGATCCAGGCGATCGACGCCAAGTTGCGCGATGCGCGTTCCTACGCGCCCTTCGACGGGGTCATCGTGCAGAAATTCGTCGAAGTGGGCGACACCGTGCAGCCCGGACAGCCGCTCTACAAGTTCGCCGACATCCAATATCTGCAGATCCGTGTGGACGTGCCGGCCCGTCTGATGCCGGGCATCAGCAAGGGACAGATCCTGCCGGCTCGCCTGGACGTGGGTGACGCCATGGTGCAGGTGCGCGTGGCGCAGATCTTCCCCATGGCCGATCCCCAGCGTCATACCGTCACGGTCAAGTTCGACCTGCCCATCGGCGCCCCGGCGGCGCCCGGCATGTATGCCAATGTCATGATCCCCGACACCAACGCGCCCAAGCGTGATCTGGTGGTGGTGCCGCGTTCCTCGCTGGTGTGGCGTGGCAGCCTGCCGGCGGTATACGTGGTGGACAACGAAGGGGGCAAGGAACTGCGCCTGGTACGCATCGGCGATCGGGTGGACCGCGAACATGTCATGGTCCTGTCCGGTCTGCGGCCCGGCGAGCGCATCCTCACCCATCCCCCGGGGGCGGGTGATCGCGGTTTCGATCCCGCGCCTCCCGGCAGCCTGAGCGCACCACGCTAGACTTTTTTCGGATCTTTGCTCCTCCGCGCCCATCCGGGCGCGGCAGGATGGAATGGCACACCCTATGAGCGATCATCGAGACGAGTGGCAGCCCGACGCCGGCGACCCCCACGAGGAGCAGAAGAAGAATCTGGGCATTGCCGGCGGCATGGCCAAGGCCTTTATCCATTCCCCGCTCTCGCCCATGTTGTTCGCGGCCATGCTGGCCCTGGGCCTGCTCGGCCTGATCATGACCCCGCGCCAGGAAGATCCGCAGATCTCGGTGCCCATGATCGATATCTTCGTCAGCTACCCCGGCGCCTCGGCCGATCAGGTGGCCAGTCTGGCGATCAATCCCCTGGAACGGATCATGAGTGAAATTCCCGGGGTCAAGCACGTCTATTCCGCCTCCATGCGCGAACAGGGAATCGTCACGGTGCGCTTCGAGGTGGGTGAGAAAATGGGGCCGTCCATCGTCAAGGTGCACGACAAGATCCAGAGCAATCTGGACAAGATGCCGCCCGGCGTGCGACCGCCGCTGGTCAAGCCCAAGGGCATCGACGATGTTCCGGTGGTGACCCTGACGCTGTGGTCGCAGCACGATGTGGATGATGGTGCGCTGCGTTCCCTGGCCCTGGATGTGTTGCAGCGCCTGAAGGAGATTCCCAATACCGGTCCCGGCTTCGTCGTCGGCGGCCGGGCCGAGCAGATCCGCGTGGAGGTCATGCCGGAGCGTCTGTCCGGTTTCGGCATCAGCCTGGGGCAGGTGGCCAATACCATCCGCACGGCCAACAACGAGCTGGGCAGCGGCAGCCTGGAATCCGGTGACAAGTACTTCCAGGTCTATTCCGGAGCCTTCCTGCGCAGCGCCGAGGACGTCAAGCGCCTGGTGGTGGGCATCCACAATGACGTGCCTGTCTATGTCCGTGACGTGGCCAGGGTGCTGCAAGGGCCGGAGGAGCCGCGCCAGTTGGTGGCCTATTACACCGGCGCCGCCTATCCGGATGAGAACGTCCGGGTGGATGGCTCCCCGGCGGTGACCATTGCCATTGCCAAGAAGGAAGGTTCCAACGGCGTCACCGTGGCCAATGCCGTGATCAGGAAGGTGGAGGCACTGAAGGGGCGCCTGATCCCCGGCAATGTCCAGGTCAGCATCACCCGCAACTACGGCCAGACCGCCAACGACAAGGTCAATGAACTGATGTTCAAGCTGTTCATCGCCACCGGTGCGGTGACGGTGCTGGTGTTCCTGGCCCTGGGCGGGCGGCCGGCGCTGGTGGTCACGCTGGTCATTCCGGTGGTCCTGCTGATCACCGTGTTCGCCGCCTGGATCATGGGCTACACCATCGACCGCGTGTCCTTGTTCGCGCTGATCTTCGCCATCGGTATCCTGGTGGATGACGCCATCGTGGTGGTGGAGAACATCTACCGGCGCTGGCTGGAGGGGGGGCGCATGGACACCCCCACCGCCGTCGACGCGGTGCGCGAGGTGGGTAACCCGACCATCCTCGCCACGCTCACCGTCATCGCGGCCCTGCTGCCCATGGGCTTCGTCTCCGGCATGATGGGGCCCTACATGGAGCCGATCCCGGCGCTGGGTTCGGTGGCCATGCTCTTCTCCCTGTTCGCGGCCTTCGCCTTCACGCCCTACCTGACCATGCGCTTCAAGCCCAGTCTGGCGTATCTGCACGCGACGGAGGAAAAGGAATACAGGACCCAGGAGAGGCTGGAACGCCTGTTCCGTTCCATCCTCATCCCGCTGATCGAGAGACCCATGGCCGGTCGCCTGTTCCTGGCCGGCATTCTCGCCGCCTTCTTCCTTTCCTGCCTGATGTTCTACACCACGGCGGTGACGGTGAAGATGTTGCCGCTGGACAACAAGCCGGAATTCTCCGTCACCGTGGACATGCCCGAGGGCACGGCCCTGCCGGTGACCGCCAACGTGGTCCGGCAGATGGCGCAGAAGCTGCGCGCCATCCCCGAGGTGACCGCCGTGCAGACCTACGCCGGCACCGCCCAGCCCTTCGATTTCAACGGCATGGTCCGGCACTACTACCTGCGCGACAAGCCCTGGCAGGCGGAAGTGCATGTGCAGTTGCTGGACAAGACCGAGCGGGAACGCACCAGCCATGAAATCGCCGTCGAGGCTCGTGAGTTGTTGCAGGAGATCAAGCAGCGTTCCGGGGCCGACGTGACGGTGGTGGAAATGCCTCCGGGCCCGCCGGTGCTGCAATCGGTGGTGGCCGAGATCTATGGTCCCGACGCGCGTACCCGCCGTCAGGTGGCGCGGGACATGACCGCCCTGTTCCGCCAGGCGGAGGAAGAGGGCGTGATGGCCGACGTGGACAATTACCTGTCCGGTGACCACGATGTCTGGCGTTTCGAGGTGGATACCGAAAAGGCCGTGCGCCGCGGCATCTCCGTCGACACGATCAACAAGAATCTGGCCATGGCCATGGGCGGGTACAAGCTGGGCGACGTCAAGGTGGGGCACGTGCTGGAGCCCACCCACATCGTCATCCAGGTGCCGCTGGCCACCCGGGCCCAGATCAGCCGCCTCGGCGACCTGCCCATTCCCACCATGGACGGGCGTTCGCTGCCCCTGGCGGAACTGGGGCGTTTCGTTCGTGACCGCCAGGATGCGGTCATCTACCACAAGGATCTGCGGCCGGTGGAATATGTGGTCGGTGACGTGGTGGGCCGCCTGGCGGCACCGGTCTACGGCATGTTGCGGGTGGGCGAGCTGCTGGAGGATTACACCACCCCGGATGGCGTGACCATGAGTGGAGAGTGGGTCGGCCCGCCGGAGGACGACGCCCAGTCCGGTTTCGAGTGGGCCGGGGAATGGACCGTCACCTACGAGACCTTCCGCGACATGGGGCTGGCCTTCGCCGCCGCCCTGGTGCTGATCTACATCCTGGTGGTGTGGGAGTTCGGCAATTTCAGCGTGCCGCTGGTGATCATGGCGCCGATTCCCCTCACCCTGGTGGGCATCGTGCCGGGACACTGGCTGCTGGGCGCCGAGTTCACCGCCACCTCCATGATCGGTTTCATCGCCCTGGCCGGCATCATCGTGCGCAACTCCATCCTGCTGGTGGACTTCGCCGTGCATGAGATCGCCCATGGCACGTTGCTCAAGGACGCCGTGATATTGGCCTGCAAGACCAGGACCCGTCCCATCGTCATTACCGCCCTGGCCCTGGTGGCCGGCTCCAGCGTGATCCTGTTCGATCCCATCTTTCAGGGTATGGCGGTTTCCCTGCTGTTCGGTGTGCTGGTTTCCACCGTGCTGACCCTGGTGGTGATTCCACTGGGCTGCATCAGTGCCGGTGCCTCCATGCAGGGGATTGCCGCGGCCATCGTCTCCGGTGGTGAATATGACGACAACGATCATGGCGAGGAACTGCTGGCGCCGGAGGAGAAGGGCCCCAGCCGCTGGAAGGAATGGCCGGCCATGGGGTTCCACGCCGTGCGGGCCCTGTTCACCCCATTGTGGGAGTTGCTGAAGAGTCTGTTCAGGAAGAGGCCGGGGCCGCTGCCTCCCGGTCCTCCGACCGCACAGGAGCCTCCGCCTGAACCGGCCGACCCCGTACCGGCGCGTTCCGGCATGGTCGTCGAGCGGGAAATGCCCACGGTGGATATCCCGGCTGTTGGTGAGGGGGGCGAACTCCCCACGCTGGAACCGGAGTCCGTGGCGGAGGAAAAACCGAAACCCAAGCGCAAACGCCGCATGGCGCGGCCGGGCACCGCGCCTGCGGAGGAAACGGATGCAGGGAGAGCGGACACCGGTGAGCCGGAGCCACCGCGTGGCGGCCGCCGCCCGCTCAAGGATACCGCCGCCAGCGACGCCCCCATGGACGAGGCTCCGGAGATCGAGGTGGAAATGGATTTCGCCCCGGTCACAGTGGAAGAGGACGCGGCGGTGGGTGGTGAGCGGGCCGCGGAGGCAGTGCCTGCCTCCGGCACCAAACGCAAACGCCGGGGCATCCGGTTGAAGAAGGTCTGATGATGCCCGGTTCCGCCGTGCCGGGGCGAGACCCCACGGGGCCGACGATATGCTCTGCCCCTGCACCCCGGTCGGCACCGCGGGCCTTGCCGGGGTCCGGCCATTACCCGCGGACCACGCCACTATGCGCCTCGGTACCATGAAAGATCGTTCCCGCCTCCCCATCGTTTCGTTTCGCCCCCGCCTGCCCGGATCGGCTGCTGGCGTGCGCGCCATGCCCTGGCCGGTCATGCTGCTGGCGCCGGTGGTGATGACGGTTTCTGCGGAGAGCGGGGAGTTCGCTCCATTCCTTCCGCCCGACCCCTCCCTGTCGCCGGCCTACGTGGAACAGAACGGTTCGTCCACGCCCGCCTTTCGCCCCCACGATCCGGGGTTGGACGGGACATACTCTGCCGGGACCGGGGGGGTGTCCGGTTTCGGGAACCACCCCCCCGCGGCGGATGCAGGACATACGGACCCTTCCTTCGCCCCCGGCGATTTCCGGGACACATCCAGGCAGCCGGACCCTGAGCGTGGCTATGGGCGGCGGGAACCGGGGTATTTCGATTCCGGCCTGGGTGCATCGCCTGCCTATCCGGAGGCAGGCCGGGCATACGGTGGTGGATTCCATCCGGGGACACCCAGATTCCGTCCATTGGAGCCGGAGGAAAGAGGGCCGGACCTGGGTGTCTACCAGGGGGGCGGGGCTCCCACCTATCGTCCGGACCCCGACTACCGGTCTTCGGCAGTCGCCCCGGATCAGCCAGCCTACCGGCCCCAGGCTCCGGGCCGGTCCCAATACCGGCAGCCTGAACCCGAGCCCTTGCCGCCGCCCGTGACCGGCAGTCTGTACGGCCGGGGCTATGGGCCGTCGCCGTGGGATCCCAGTCGCAACTGGGCCGAGCCCCTGTTGCCGGGGGGGTATCTGCCGCAGCCCTATGGTCCTGGCGCGGCGGCTGGCTGGGGCTGGCCCGGATATGGCGGGTACGGAGGGTATCCTGATCCGTCCCGCAGCAGCCGGGAATATGGGATGCCTCCTTTCAGCGATTTCTGGTCCGGTTTCTGGTAGCCCCTGAAGAGGGAATCCAGCTCACTGGATGTCTGACCCGCGTTCCGGGTTTATTAACCCGGCGCCCTAATATGCCATGTTCAGCCGTGCTGTGCGCGTTCACGGCAAGGCGTCGAAACGCCG
>CAYPEH010000153.1:0-6377 GCA_964409585.1 uncultured Chromatiales bacterium
GACCGCTGTCCCGCTTTTGCAGCCGATCCAGCCTGAGTCCGACAGGCTCCTAGCCGGCCTCGCCGGTATCCGGGATCAGACGGGCGGCGGTTTCACGGCCGAGATGATACTGGAGGCCCAACCGGGGGCGGGCCAACACCCCTTGTGGGAGGATGACGAATTCCACGGGCTGTTCCCGGCCTTGCAGGTGGATGCGGATGTCCGCGCGGGCCTCGCCGTGGTAGGGGCTCAGCCAGATGGCCTGGGCGCTCTGCCAGTCCCGGATCCATTGCTGGATGGCATCGGCGCCGGCTTCCCGCTCCGCTTCCAGGGACCAGCCGCCGGCGGTTCGGGTCAGGCTCAGACCGGGCAGTTCCAGGCGTTCGATGCGCGTCTCCCCGGGCAGCAGTTCCAGGCTGGCGAAACCGGCCGGACCGGCCTTTATGTGCTGGAAGAAGCGGTCGTCGATGAGGTGCAGGCGGCCGCCGACGGCCACATAGCGCCGGTGGTGGATGGAATCGGTGCCGCCGAAGACGATTTCCGTCCCGTCCAGCCACAGGCGGGCCATGGGCTGGTCGAGACCGAAACGGGCCGGGTCATCCAGGGGGTAATCGCCGTGGCTGCGGGTTTCGGCGATGGCAGCCAGGGCGCGGACGCGGAAATCATGGGCGCGTACCTGGATCGGTTCCTGCAACCACCAGCCGCCGTTTCGCCTTTGCAGACGCAGTGGCTTATGGCCGGGGCGTTCGATGCGGATCCGTGTCAGGCGGCCGGGGGACAGCGGAGTGAGCCGGGGCATCTCCTCCGTGTCCGCCGGTTGCTCTCCCCACCAGGCCAGGCCGGCCAGGATGGCGGCCAGCAACAACAGGATTGAATTGAGGCGGGTGAGCGACGACATCAGCGGCGATGCCTGCGCCACCAGATCAGCCCGCCTGCGGCCAGCAGGCCCAGGGGCAGGATGACGAGGAAACCGGCGCCCATCAGCAGGCTGGCGGTCCGTGACAGGACCAGATTGCGATCGGGGGCGGCCTTGGGGGGGATGGCGATGAACCGGTCGTCGTGGCCGAGCCAGTTGAACAGGTTGAGGCCCAGCTGCAGGTTGCCGCCATTGCCCAGGTAGCTGTTGGCGAGGAAATCGGCATCACCGATCACCGCGACCCGCTGTTCACGGGCCGGTTCCGTATCCGTTTTGCGGGTCAGGCCGATGCCGATGTTCAGGGGGCCCTTGCGTTCCCCGTCCTGCTCGTCATAGCGGATCTTGCCGGAGACGGGGCCGGTTTCGGTCCAGCTTCGCTCCAGGGTGCGCAGAAAGGGCGCGGCCTGCCACCCCGCTGCCTCGTCCGTTTCCATGGCGGCTGCGCGGGGGAACAGGGTGACGATGGAGAAGCTGCGGGTGATGGGCTCTCCGGGCGGGTATTGCGTCACCAGGGCGAAGGAGGGGTCGCTGATGCCGAACAGCCGGGTGCTGGCGTCCACCACCACGCCCGGCAGGATGCGGATACCCAGTGCATCCGCCAGGCCGTCCAGCGGCGCGGGGCTGTCCGGTTCGTGCAGCCACAGCAGGTTGCCCCCCCGCTCCAGGTAGTCGAGCAGGGCCTGGATTTCCCCCGGCAGCGGCTTGCTGCGGGGGTCCGCCACCACCAGCACGGCGGTATCGGCCGGCACCGCGCCGGTTTCGGCCAGGTTCAGGCTCTCCACCCGCATCCCCTTGCGTTGCAGTTCGGAGACGAACACCCCCAGGTCGAAATTGGCCTTGCCGTCCGGGGCGCGTTCGCCGTGTCCGGTGAGGAAGCGCACCCGTCGTTCCCCGCCGCGGGCCAGGCGTTGCAGGCTGTTGGTCAGGGCCTGTTCACTCAATTCCGCCAGTCTTTCACTCCGGCCCTGGTGGCGTATCAGCAGTTCACCGTCCAGGGTGATGCCTTCGGCCCGTACGCGTTCCGGTGCCAGGTCCGGGTTGATGAATTCCAGGCGCATATCGGCACCGGCGCGCCGGTAGCGTTCCACCAGGTTGACGATGGCTCCGCGCAGGGTTTCGTCCTCGCGGGCGAAGGCGGTGATCTGCACCGGACCATCGAGGTGCTCGAGCAAGGCGGCGCTCGCCTCCGACAGGGTATTGCGTCCGCCCGAGGTCCAGTCCCATTGCATGCTGTGGCGCTGGCTGAGCCAGGCCAGCAGTCCCATCACCGCCAGGAACAGCAGCACGAACAGGGCGTTCTGCAGGCGGTGTTGCAGGCGTGTCTTGCGGGTCACTTGCATGTCGTCCAAGCCGTCGTCGGGGGCGCTGTCATGGTGTGAGGCCGGCGCCTCCCATGCGGTCTGCATCCAGCCGTCGTACCGCCAGCCCCAGGAAGGTGGCGGAGAGCAACAGGTAATAGGCCAGATCGGCGCTGTCGAACAGGCCCATCAGCAGGGACTCGTAATGGCGCAGCAGGGACAGGTAGGCCAGCAGCGGCCGGGCATCACCGCCGGATTGTCCGGCCCAGTCGATCACCCACAGCAACAGCAGGATGCCGAATGTGCTCACGGCCGCCACCGTTGGCTGGCTGGCGATGGAGGACATGAACAGCCCGATGGCGGCGAAGGCCGCCACCAGCAGGACCAGGCCCAGCAGGCCGGCGGCCATCTTGCCCAGGTCCAGGTTGGTTCCCGCTTGCAGGGACAGGGGCATGAGGCTCAGCATGCCGATCATCAGCAGCAGGAAGCCGAGCAGGCCGAGGTATTTGCCGAGCACGATATCCAGGGCGCCGGCCGGCGAGGAGGTCAGCAGCGTCAGGGTGCCGTTGGCGCGTTCGCCCGCCAGCAGGCGCATGGTCAGCATGGGGGTGACCAGCAGCAGGAGCACGGCGATGTTGCCGAACACCGGGGCCACCAGCAGATCGGTGACGCCGGGGGCGTTCTCCAGTCCGGCCAGGCGGGGTTGCAGCATCAGGTAGATGTCGAGCTGCGAGAGGAACAGCCAGGCGGCGATGAATTGCACCACGGCCAGGATGGACCAGGCCAGGGGCGAGAGGAACAGGCTGCGCAGTTCACGCCGGGCGATGGTGAGCCACAATATTGCGCCCGGTCGCCGGAACAAGTTGGCAGCTGACTGATTCTGTTGGGTTTTCATCGTGTCTTGGTCGGCAACGAAATGTAATTGCGCCTTGGCTGGGCGCGCCCTCGCACCGTTCTGGCCGCCCTCAGCCGGTATTTCTTCCCTCGCCAATGGCCTGGGCCATTGACTCGGTCGGAAATCCACCTGAGAACGCCCAGCCCGGCACGATCATCGCGCCCCCCGGGCGCAACATTGGGGCGAGGATCATCGGGCGGCTTCCCCATCGTCGTCGTGCAGGGTCAGATCGACGAAGACCTGTTCCAGGCTGGTGCGTTCACGGCTCAGTTCCGTCAGGCCCCAACCGGACTCCACGCTCCGTTGTGCGATGGCGGCGGCCGGATCGGAACCTTCCACGCAGTGGAGACGGAAGCGGCCCGCCTCCAGCGCCTCCACGGCCGCCACGTCCGGCAGGGCGGCCAGCCGGTCCAGCGGCGGCGGGTGGTTCAGGGACAGCAGCAGCCGATTGCCGGCCAGGCGGTTTTCCAGCCCCTCCAGATCATCGGCGAACACCATCCGCCCCCGGTTGATGATCTGCACCCGGGTGCAGACGCTCTGCACCTCCGGCAGGATGTGGGTGGAAAGGATCACGCCGTGGCTCTCGCCCAGTTCACGGATCAGATCACGGATTTCGCGGATCTGGATGGGGTCGAGTCCGACGGTGGGTTCGTCGAGGATGATCACCGCCGGCTGGTGGATGATGGCCTGGGCGATGCCCACCCGCTGCCGGTAACCCTTGGACAGATTGCCGATCAGCCGCCGGCCGGACTGCTCCAGGCCGCAGCGGCGCTTGGCGCGCTGCAGGGCGGAGGCTACCTCCCGGCGCGGAATGCGGTGCAGGCGGGCGCAATATTGCAGGTATTCGTCTACCGTCAGTTCCCGGTAGAGCGGTGGCTGCTCGGGCAGATAGCCCAGCGCGGCCTTGGCGGCGGCGGGGTGGTCCACCAGATCCGCGCCGGCGATGCGGACCTGCCCGGCGCTGGGGGCCAGGTTGCCGGTGATGACCTGCATGGTGGTGGATTTTCCGGCACCGTTGGGGCCGAGCAGGCCGAGGATGTCGCCCTTGTTGAGCTGGAAACTGAGGTCGCGCACGGCGCAGATGTCGCCGTAATAGCGGTACAGATGTTCCACCTCGACCAGGGGTCGGTTCATGTCCAGGTTCCGTGGTTCCATGGGCGGCCGGTATCATACACCCCCCTTATCATACCGTTGGTTACGCAATGAACCTGAACCCGCCCTGTCTCCTCGGCGTCGATACCGGCGGCACCTTCACCGATTTCGTCCTCCTGGACGGCACGGGCCTGCGCGTGCACAAGGTGTTGTCCACGCCCGATGCCCCGGAACGGGCCATCCTCCAGGGAATTCGTGAACTGGGCCTGGATCACCGTGGGCTGAGCATGATCCATGGTTCCACCGTGGCCACCAACGCGGTGTTGGAAGGCAAGGGGGTGCGGACCGTGTTCATCACCAACCATGGCCTGCGCGACCTGCTTACCATCGGCCGGCAGGCCCGTGAGGATCTGTATGAATTGCAGCCGCCGGAACGGGAGCCACCGGTGCCGCCGGAACTTTGCCTGGAGAGCGGGGGGCGGTTGGCGGCGGATGGTCGTGTACTGGAGCCGTTGGGCGAGGAGGAATTGAAGGCGCTGCGCCGGCGGGTGCAGCGCCTGAAACCGCGCGCGGTGGCCATCAACCTGCTGTTCTCCTTTCTCGACGACAGGGCCGAAAAGGCCCTGGAGGCGGCCATGCCGGAGGGGGTGTTCGTGTCCCGTTCCTCGGCGGTGCTGCCAGAATACCGGGAGTACGAGCGTGGCATCGCCACTTGGCTGAATGCCTACGTGGGGCCGCTGGTGGAGGGGTATCTGCAACGTCTGTCGGACGGTGTGGCGCCAGCCCAGGTGTCGGTGATGCAGAGCGCCGGCGGCACCGTGGCCGCCGATCAGGCCGGCCGTCTCGGTGTGCACCTGCTGCTGTCGGGCCCCGCCGGTGGGCTGATGGGGGCGCAAAAGGTGGCCGCAGCGGCCGGCCGGGAACGCCTGCTGACCTTCGACATGGGGGGCACCTCCACCGATGTGGCGCTGATCGACGGCGGGATCAGGCTCACCAGCGAGGGGCATATCGGTCGTTATCCGGTGGCGGTGCCCATGGTGGACATGCACACCATCGGAGCCGGTGGCGGGTCCATCGCCTGGCTGGATGCCGGTGGACTGTTGCAGGTGGGGCCACAGTCGGCCGGGGCGGCGCCGGGTCCGGCCTGCTACGGTGGTGGCGGACGGCAGCCGACGGTGACCGATGCCAATCTGGTGCTGGGGCGGTTGCGCGGGGATGCCTTTCTCGGCGGCGGCATGCGCCTGGACGTGGACGCGGCCAGGGCCGCGCTGGCCCGTATCGCCGAACCACTGGCGGTGTCGCTGGAGGAGGCGGCTGCCGGCGTCATCCGTATCGCCAACGAACACATGGCCCATGCCCTGCGGGTCATCTCGGTTCAGCGCGGGATCGATCCGCGCGGTTTCACCCTGGTCTCCTTCGGCGGAGCCGGTGGCCTGCATGTCTGCGCCCTGGCTGAGGCCCTGTCCATGTCCCAGGCCATGGTGCCGGTGCATGCCGGTGTGCTGTCGGCCCTGGGCATGCTCGCCGCGTCCCGTGCCCGGCAGCTTTCGCGCACCTTCAACGGGGTGCTGGCCGAGTTGGATCCACGGCAGTTGGAGAGCCATTTCCGGGAATTGGAACGGCAGGGGCGGGAGGCCATGGCAGCCGAAGGCGTGCCGGCCGACGGCATCGAATCCGAGCGCAGCCTGGATCTGCGCTACCTGGGCCAGTCCTACACCCTGTCGGTTCCATGGCAGGACGTGGAGGCCAGTGCCAGGGCCTTTCACCAGGCCCACGAGAAACGCTATGGGCATCGCCTGGAAGAGGCGGTGGAACTGGTCAACCTGCGGGTTGCGCTGCGTGGCCCGAGGCCGCGGCTGGAATTGGCGGCGTTCACGAAGCACGGGGCCGGGGCAAGGCCGGCCGGACATGCGCGGCTGTACGGAGTGGACCGGGAGGTGCCGGTCTGGCGCAGGGAGGAACTGGCGGCTGGCCAGCGACTGTCCGGCCCTGCCCTGATCACCGAGAAAGTGTCCACCACCTGGTTGGCGCCCGGCTGGGACTGCCGGGTGGACGCCATCGGTAATCTTCTGCTAAACCAATCAGGGTAGGGTGTTTCAGAGCTTCCCTAGGGCTGGTTCCCTTCGGTCAGTGAACTTTTTCTCTTTTTGGCACTCGAACAGGCAGAGTGCTAACATCAAAATAATTGAGTCTTTAG
>CAYPEH010000154.1:0-6203 GCA_964409585.1 uncultured Chromatiales bacterium
GCTCCTGCACGATCTCCATGTGCAGCATGCCGAGGAAACCGCAGCGGAAACCGAACCCCAGCGCCTCGGAGGTCTCCGGCTCGAAATGCAGGGAGGAATCGTTGAGGCAGAGCTTCTGCAGGGCCTCGCGCAGATCCTCGTAGTCGTCGGAGGAGACCGGGTAGAGGCCGGCGAACACCCGCGGCTGCACCTTCTGGAAACCGGGCAGCGCCTCCACCTCGTCGTCCGCCCCGGTGAGGGTGTCACCCACCGGCGCGCCCTCGATGTCCTTGATGCCGGCGATGACGAAGCCCACGTCGCCGGCGCTCAGTTCGTCCCTCTCCACCCGCTTCGGGGTGAAGATGCCCACGGTGTCCGCCTGATGCACCTTGCCGGTGGACAGGACCCGGAACTTCTGCCGCTTCTTCAGCCGGCCGTTGACCACCCGCACCAGCGAGATGACCCCCACGTAGCTGTCGAACCAGGAGTCGATGATCAGCGCCTGCAGGGGCGCATCGGGGTCACCCTGGGGCGGCGGAATGCGCCGCACCAGTTCCTCCAGCACCTCGCGCACGCCCTCGCCGGTCTTGGCCGAGCAAGGCACGGCGTCGTGGGCCTCGATGCCGATGATCTCCTCGATCTCCTCCTTCACCCGCTCCGGGTCGGCGGCGGGCAGGTCGATCTTGTTCAACACCGGCATCACCTCCAGGCCGAGATCGATGGCGGTGTAGCAATTGGCCACCGACTGGGCCTCGACCCCCTGAGAGGCATCCACCACCAGCAGTGCCCCTTCGCAGGCGGCCAGGGAACGGGACACCTCGTAGGAAAAGTCCACATGACCGGGGGTGTCGATGAAATTCAGGCGGTAGGTTTCGCCATCGTCCGCCTTGTAGTCCAGGGTGACGGACTGGGCCTTGATGGTGATTCCACGCTCGCGTTCCAGATCCATGGAGTCCAGCACCTGTTCCTGCATCTCGCGGTCCGACAACCCGCCGCAGATCTGGATGAAGCGATCGGCGATGGTGGACTTGCCGTGGTCGATGTGGGCGATGATGGAAAAATTACGGACGTTCTTCATTCGTGTGCCGGAGCGCAGAAACCGCAAAAGTGCGGCATTTTACCCCAATGTTGCACCCGGGGGCGCGATGATCGTGCCGGGCTGGGCGTTTTCAGGTGGATTTTCTTCCTCACCAATGGCCCAAGCCATTGGTGAGGAAGGAAATCCCGGCTGAGTACGGCCAGAACGGTGCGAGGGCGCACCCAGCCAGAGCCGGTTACATTTCGCTACCAGCCATTACCCACTCCGGCGACCGGGTGCAATATTGGGGTCTACCTGTCCGGCGGGGGGAAGGACAGGAGCGGGTCGACGGAAACGGAACGGCCCCGCAACTCAGCCAGTCAGAATACGGCGCAGGGCCGGTTCATCGAGAAAATACTCACAGACCTCGGTGTCTCCAACGGCGACCACCGGGACCCGTTCATTGTAGCGGTCGTACAACTCCCGCTGCCGGTCGATATCCACGATCTCCACCTGGAACCCCAATTGCAGACGCAACGGTTCCAGGGCCCGAAGCAGGTCCTCGCAGAGGTGGCAGCCTTCCCGATGGTAGACGGTAACAGCCTGTCGGACTCGGGGGGATCGTAGCGAAAAAGTGGGACAGCGAGGATGATTTTTCATGATTTTGAGGAGCATAGTGGGAACTATGTAACGAAAAATCAGGGAAAATCAGACCGCTGTCCCGCTTTTGCAGCCGATCCAGCCCGAGTCCGACAGGCTGTTAACCCGCATTTCTCACCAAACCGGCACCCGGCCACACACGGGCAGCGCCAGGGACGCGATGCCTGGCGAGAATTGCGGGGTAACGCTCCGGGACATGGTTCGGAAAGGAAGGGCGCGCGCCGTGGCGCGCCCCGTCTGCTCATTCACCCATCTTCATGGCAAGGAAGATGGGGCCACCCTTGCGATGAACCAGCACCGCCACCGGCTTGTCCTTCGGCAGGTCTTTTACTTGCTGCTTGAAACCGGCGACATCCTTCACATCCTGGCCGTTGATCATGAGGATGACGTCATTGGCACGAATACCGGCACGCTTGGCGGGACCGTCCAGAACCTCTTCCACCAGCACACCGCCTTCCGGTATTTCCAGAGCCTCGCGCTGTTCATCGGTAAGATTGGTCACCGCCACGCCAAGGCGTCCCGTCCGGTCCCCCCGAACACCCTTGGCCGAGGCCTGCAGTTGGTCATCGGGGGGCAGTTCACCGATCTTCAGCGGGATCGTCTGCTTCTTGCCATTACGCAGCACCTCCACGTCCACCGTCTTGCCCACCTTGGTGCGCCCGACGATGGGAGGCAGGCTGGAGGAATCCGGAACCTCCTTGCCGGAGAACCGCAGAATGATATCGCCCACCTGCAAGCCGGCCTTTTCCGCCGGACTGTCTTCCAGGACCTGGGCCACCAGCGCGCCTTCCGGCTTGTCCATGCCGAAGGAATCGGCCAGTTCGCCGGTCACATCCTGGATCAGCACGCCCAGCCAGCCACGGGATACGCGGCCCTTGTTTCGCAACTGTTCCACCACATCCATGGCCACATCCATGGGAATGGAGAAGGACAGGCCCATGAAACCGCCGGAACGGCTGTAGATCTGGGCATTGACGCCGACCACCTCGCCCTTCAGGTTGAGCAGGGGCCCGCCGGAGTTGCCCGGATTGATGGCCACATCGGTCTGGATGAAGGGCACATAGTTCCCGCTGGGCAGGCTGCGGCCCTTGGCGCTGACGATACCGGCGGTGACGGAATGATCGAAACCGAACGGTGAGCCGATGGCCATCACCCATTCCCCCACCTTCAACTGATCGGACTTGCCGACCTTCACCACCGGCAGATTGTCGGCATCCACCTTGAGCAGGGCGATGTCACTGCGCGGGTCGGTGCCGATCACTTCGGCGGTGAACTGGCGGCGGTCGGACAAGCGCACAATGATCTCATCGGCATCCTTGACCACGTGGTGATTGGTGATGATGAAACCGTCCTTGGAGATGATGAAGCCGGAACCCAGTGAACTGGTGTCGAAACTTTCCGAATCACCGGAGTCATCGCCATTGCCGCCATGACCTCCCCTGCCGTTCTCGCCAAAGAAACGGCGGAAGAATTCATTGAGCGGGTGCCCCTCGGGCAAATCCGGAATCTCCAGCCCCCTGGGCAACCTCATGCTGGATTTCACTTTCTGCGTGGTGCTGATATTGACCACCGCCGGGGCGGCCTCCGCCGCCAGTTCCGTGAAATCAGGCAACTGCGCATGGACGGCGGATGTCACGAAAAGCGACAGCAATGCCGCGAATACGAAATGGACCGTGCCATCAACGGGCTTCTTCATGTCTTCTCCTGATCGAATCGATCCTCACCCGGAAGGAAATTCACCGGCACGGCGGACACACCGGCACGGCGCAGAATGGAAGGTTGAAAACGCCGGTCATGGCGGATGCGTTGACTGAACCGGCGTACCCAGAGAAAGCCGCCCGCCATGCCGAACAGCCCGAACAACACGCTCAGGGCTTCGTTGTAGTGGCCGCTGCCATCGGCATACAGCCCGCCCAACAGGGCGCCGGCCAACAGGGCCAGCAAAGGTACCGCATAGACCGCAAACGAGCCACGCAGCAGGGCCTCGTCCGGGATACCCAGCACCACTTCGTCACCCGCCACCGCACCGGCATCATTGAACGCCAGCACACGATTGGGGCGCCGGCCCAGCACCTGTGACAACACCGAGGTACCGCATCCCTTGGAAACCGAACAGGACCCACAGGCACTTTTGCGCCGGACCTCGACCCAGGCGCATTCACCCTCCGTGGAGACGACGAAACCGGTTTCCTCGATCATTCCGATCCGGTTGCGGCAACCGGCTCCGCGGACAGGGCCATCTGCTCCACGGTCGCCGGCGGCACTTCGCCCACCACCGTCACCCGGTAATCACCGAGCACACGGCCGAAGGCACTGACCGCGCCCATGCGGGAGGCCCCATCCAGGCCGCTATCGTCCTCGCTCACCGGCTCGACGAATACCGACACGGTGGCCAGCCCATCCGTAAAGACCATATGATCGACCGGCTGCTCCCCCGGTCCCAGACGCACTTTCCCGCTGCGGGTGTTCTCGAAACCACCGGGCAGGGCGGCCACCCGCCAGCGCACCCCGGCCTCACCCTCAGGGCCGGTCTGGGTCCGCTCCTCCATCCGCACCCGGTGACTGGGCGGCATACTGGCCTGCAAGTCTTCCAGCGGAATGTCCTGATCGAGGCGGATGTGGGTGAACATCATCTGTTCCACCGGCGTGCCGTTTTCATCCAGCAGATCGGAGCGCAACAGCATGCCGGTGTCATGGTCCACCCACAGGCGATAGCCGTAGCGGTATCCATCCTTCGGCCTGATGGCGATGACGTGACTGGCACGGCCGGCCACACGGTCATCGCCAACCACACGGAAATCGTAGTACCGCGACAGGCTGTCCAGCCGCATGGGGAATGCGGACGGGAACATCCGGCTGCCGCGACTCTTTTCCACCAGCACCAGTTCCTCGCCCGGCAGGGTGCAGGAAACGCTCTTCTCGTCGCGCACCACCTCGCGTGGCTCACCGTTGAGGGAGATCAGACGCTCCCGTTCACGGCCATCATGCACACCATGGATGATGCGCATGGTTTCCATCTGCTGATCATGCAAAAAAACGAAGGTGCCATCGTAATTGAGGCTGCGGATCGCTGTGGCCATGCGGTTCAACCACTGGCCCACATCGTGTTGACCGTCACCCCGTACTGGCAGACTGGCCACCAGCAGCAGGGAAGCCAGGACCATGGCTCGCCTCATAAATGTCCCCCTGCCGGCTGCCGTACTCGCATCATGAAACAATGGCCATTCAACGGTTCGAGGACTCAACGCTGTCGTAACTGATGATCCGGCCATAGGGCATCAGGCCCTGAACCCGGTTCATGCTGGCATGTTCATTATGATTGACCAGGAAGGTGTTGAGGCGGGTTTCCACCACCGGCCCCTGCCGGTCCCAATGGGTGGCGGGCATACGCTCATAGGCGTCACGGCTGCTGGCGACGGTGTTCACCGCCCCCGTCTCCTCGTTGATCCACTGCACCCCGACGATGGCCATGACCGCCACGCTGGCCGCCACGGCCACTCCGGCGACCGGCTTCAGTAAATGCACCGTCCTGCCGGAAGGAAGCCTTTCCAGGGCCGGTTCTTCATCGATGGCCGCCATCACGCGTGAGGCAAAGTCCGAGTCCACCACCGGCGGCAGATGATTGCGCATGGCATCACCGATCAGGTGATAGCGTTCCCAGCAATCCTTCGCATCCTCGTCGCCGGCCAGACGGCGGACGAGAAACTCCGCCTCGATATCCCGGATCTCATCGTCAACCAGGGCCGAAATTCGCTCGTTGTGCCGTTCAGTCATACCTGTCATGCCTTCAGCAACGGTTGCAGTTTCTTGTCGATCGCGTCCCGTGCCCGGAATATCCGGGATCGGACCGTGCCCACCGGGCAACCCATGGTCTGGGCGATTTCCTCATAACTCATGCCTTCCAGTTCGCGCAGGGTAATGGCCGTGCGCAGATCCTGGGGCAGGTCCTCCATGGCCTTGAACACCGCCTCCTCGATCTCCGCGGTCAGTGCCAGGCGTTCTGGTGTCGCATACTCCTTGAGACCAGAAGCACCCTCATACTGTTCCGCTTCCTGGGCATCGATATCGCCGTTCGGCGGCCGGCGCCCGAGGGAAACCAGGTGGTTCTTGGCGGTGTTGATGGCAATCCGGTACAACCAGGTGTAAAACGCACTGTCGCCACGGAACCGATCCAACGCCCTGTATGCCTTGATGAACACCTCCTGGGCCACATCCAACGCCTCCACCGGGTCATGGATGTAACGGGAAATCAGTTTGGCGATCTTGTGCTGATACTTCCGCACCAACACATCAAACGCCCCTTTGTCACCCTTTTGGACACGCTCGACCAGTATGCGGTCGCTGACTTGCTCGCCCATTCCGGGTGTTCCTTCTCATTACCTCAGCCCCCGGTATCAGGGGGGATAGACAGTTGCTTGCACGGATAGTTCGGAAACCGACGTGGTGGGTCGATATTTCCGTTACAATATTAACCCGGCCACCTAATATGTTGTGTTCAGAGCCTCAGGCATCTTCCCTGTCAAGGCGCGCGCCGCAGGCAATGGTC
>CAYPEH010000155.1:0-6115 GCA_964409585.1 uncultured Chromatiales bacterium
ACAAAAGTTTGAATCCAAGCATTGACAGGTCAAAACATATCAGCCCCAATGTTGCGCCCAGCCAGGGTACAGGTACATTTCGTTACCGGCTTATATACAGCGATATCTCAATAAAATTCAGTAAGCTGCAAGTCAATTCCGGCGGCCGGGTGCAATATTGGGGCTAAGCCGCGGTCTACCAGCCCAGCGCACGCGCCCCCTGGTAGAAGACATAGCTGAGCACCCAGGCCAGCACCAGGGGCCAGCCCACTGCCAGGGCCGTGAAGGCCCAGCTCTTCGATTCCTGCTTGAGCACCGCCACGGTGGACAGACAGGGGGTGTAGACGAGCACGAACAGCATGAAGCTGTAGGCCTGCACCCAGTCCATGGTGCCGGCCAGGGCGCCGGCCAGTCCATTCTCACCGGTGCCGTAGATGACCGCCATGGCGCCGATCACCACCTCCTTGGCGATAAAACCGAACAGCAGGGCGATACTCATCAGTTGATCGATACCGATGGGCTGGAATACCGGCTCGATCCAGGCGGCCAGTTGACCGGCCAGGGTCTGGGGGCTGACCGGTTCCACGTCGAAGGGGTAATGGGTGAGGAACCAGACCAGGATGACGCCGGTGACGATGAAGCCGGACGCCTCGCGGACGAAGTGGCTGGCCTCGTGCCAGCTTCGCTGGACCATCTGCCGCCCGGTGGGGAAGCGGTAGGGCGGCAGTTCCAGCAACAGCGGCTCGTCGTTTTCCAGCCGGCGGCTGTAGAGGGCGGCGGTGAGGAAGGCGGTGGCGAAGCTGGCCAGATAGAGGGTGAACAGCACGAACGGGGCCGTGTCGGGAGAGAACACGGCGGTGGTGAGAAAGACGAACACTTGCAAGCGTGCCGAGCAGAGTGAGAACGGGATGATCATCATGGTCAGCAGGCGCAGGCCGCGCGAGCGCATCACGCGGGTGCCCATCAGGGCCGGCACGTTGCAGCCGAACCCCATCAGTTGCATGACGAAGGCGCGGCCGTCCAGGCCCAGCCGGGCCATGAAGGCGTCCATGATGAAGGCGGCGCGGGAGAGGTAGCCGCTGTCCTCGACGATGCCCATGAAAAGGAAGAAGAGGATGATGATGGGCAGGAAGGACAGCACCGTGCCGACACCGTCGTAGACGCCGTCCAGCAGGAAACTGTGCAGGGCCGGGCCGGTCCCGCTCAGCAGGGGTTCCAGCACGGTGCCCTTGAGGTATTCCAGCAGCCAGGCGACGCCATCCTGCAGGGGGGCGCCCAGCGTGTAGACCGCCTCGAACATCAGGTACATGGCCAGCAGGAACAGGGGGAAGCCGAGCAGCGGGTGCAGGGCCCAGCGGTCCAGGCGGCTGGACAGATCGTCGCCCAGGCGTACCGGCACGTGCACGGTCTTTTTCACCAAGGCCTCGATATTGGCCTCCAACTCATCGTCCACCGCCAGTGCGGAGGCATCGGCCGTGCGCATTTCGGTGTTTGCGATGGCCTTTACGATCAGCTCCTTGGCACTGGCAAAGGAAAAGCCGTGCTTGGCGCTCATCATCTGCACCGGTGCGCCCAGTGCCTGGCTGAGCTTGTCGCATTCCACCTCGATGCCCTGCTTTTTGGCCTCGTCCTGCATGTTGAGCAGTACCACCATTGGCAGTTGCAGGTCCTTCAATTGCAGGGCCAGGGCCAACTGGCGGTCCAGTTGGGTGGCATCGGCCACCAGCACCAGCAGGTTGACCGGGTTGTTCTCCAGGAAATGGCGCACGACCAGTTCGTCCTCGGTGAAGCCGTGCAGGTTGTACAGCCCCGGCAGGTCGATGACCTCCACCATCTCCACACCCAGCAGCATCTTGGCCGAGGCCAGATCGACGGTGACGCCGGGCCAGTTGCCGACACGGGCGGAGGCGCCGGTGAGACGGTTGAAGAAGGTGGACTTGCCCGTGTTGGGCATGCCGAGCAGCGCGATTCGTTTCATGTATTCCCCGGCCTGGGGTTGGGGCAGTTGAGGTTGCAACTGGCGCAGTCGTTTTCCACCACCTCGATGAGACTGGCCTCGTTGCGCCGGATCACCAGGTCGGTGTTGCCGATGCGGACCTGCAGAGGGCCGCCGAAACGGGCGCGGCGGATCACGGCGATCTCCCGCCCGGTGCGCAGGCCCAGGGCCACCATGCGGGCACGGAGGCCGTCGTGGCTGTGGAGGGCCTTGATGGTGGCGGGCCGGCCGGTGGGGAGTTGTTCCAGGGTCATGGGGTGTCCGTCAATGGGGCGGCTGATCGGTGACTGTCACGTGGACAGGGAGCGGGATTGTACTAAGGAATCTCTGAACAAGCATCGGGGGATGGGGGCGGGGGAAAGGAGGCATTGGATTTTCCGCAGGCCATTGATTTTCATCCTTCCCCCAATAGCAATCCCCCGGAAGGGAACTCCGATCAAGTCATGAGCGTCCGTCTGAAGTCTGGAATTGCCGTTTTGCGCCTGGAAAGCAACGATTCCGCCCGTCCAGACGAACCACTCCCGTTGATGTTGGTCAAGGCTGAGCACCTGAGTCGGGGATTACCTTGCCGCCTACCCGAATCACTAATCGGGGAAATTGGTGTCGGCTGGTGGCATGGGGGAGTCCGGACTCCTGCGGACTCGCTACCACGAACCAGTATTCAACGATAAGGGAGAGCGATAATGAGCGAGACATTTACGAAGGGAATGGCCCGCAACATCTATTATGGGGGAACCACGTTCTTCCTGTTGCTGTTCATTGCCCTGCTTTTCGATACGACGGGTGAAATACCCAAGCGTGACAACCACGAGAATCTCACCCCGGTGGTGGCCAAAGGCAAAATGCTGTGGGAGGAGAACGACTGCATCGGTTGCCATACCCTGTTGGGTGAAGGCGCTTATTTCGCACCCGAACTCGGCAACGTGTACGTGCGTTTCGGCAAGAGCACCGAGGCCATCAAGGGATTCATCAAGTCGCGACCCAAGGATGGTATACCCGGCCGCCGCAGCATGCCGCAGTTCAATTTCACCGACGACGAACTGGAGGCGCTGGCACAGTTCCTGAAATACGCCTCGGAGATCGACTCCGCGAACTGGCCGCCCAATGTGCAGGGCTGAGGACATAGGGAGACAATGACATGAAATACGAATCCCAGAAGGTTGCGATGCCCTATTTCATAGCGGCTATCGCTCTGTTTGTGGCGCAGATCCTGTTCGGCCTGATCATGGGTCTGCAATACGTTATCGGTGACTTCCTGTTCCCCGAGATTCCCTTCAACGTGGCCCGCATGGTCCACACCAATGCGCTTATCGTCTGGTTGCTGATGGCCTTCATGGGCGCGGCCTACTATCTGGTGCCGGAAGAGTCGGAGACCGAACTGCATGCGCCGTGGCTGGCGACGCTGATGTTCTGGATCTTCCTGGTGGCTGCCGGCCTGACCGTCGCCGGCTACCTGTTGGTGCCGTATTCCACCCTGGCGGAGATCACCGGCAACTCGCTGCTGCCCACCATGGGCCGCGAATTCCTTGAGCAGCCGACCATCACCAAGATCGGCATCGTCATCGTCGCGTTGGCGTTCTTGTTCAACATCGGCATGACCATCCTCAAGGGACGCAAGACGGTGGTGAACCTGGTGCTGCTGACCGGCCTCACCGGCCTGGCGCTGTTGTTCCTGTTCGCCTTCTACAACCCGGACAATCTGGTCATGGACAAGATGACCTGGTGGTGGGTGGTGCACCTGTGGGTGGAAGGCGTATGGGAGCTGATCCTCGGTTCCATCCTGGCCTTCGTCCTGATCAAGGTCACCGGCGTGGACCGCGAGATCATCGAGAAGTGGCTGTACATCATCATCGCCATGACCCTGATCACCGGTATCGTTGGCACCGGTCACCATTACTACTGGATCGGTACTCCGGAATACTGGCAGTGGTGGGGTTCCATCTTCTCCGCCATGGAGCCGATTCCCTTCTTCATGATGACCGTGTTCGCCTTCAACATGGTGTTCCGCCGTCGCCGCGAACATCCCAACAAGCCCGCCGTGCTGTGGGCCCTGGGTACTGCAGTGATGGCCTTCCTCGGCGCCGGCGTGTGGGGCTTCCTGCATACCCTGGCTCCGGTGAACTACTACACTCATGGCAGCCAGATCACCGCGGCCCATGGCCACATGGCCTTCTACGGAGCCTACGTGATGGTGAACCTGACCATCATCTCCTACGCCATGCCCCTCCTGCGTGGTGTTGGCGAGGCGATGAACAAGCGTTCGCAGCAGTTGGAGATGTGGGGCTTCTGGCTGATGACCGTGTCCATCGTGTTCATCACCCTGTTCCTCACCGCTGCCGGCATCCTGCAAGCCTACTTGCAGCGTATGGGCGAGAATCCGCAGCCGTTCATGGTGGTGCAGGAGAATATGTCCCTGTTCTACTGGTTGCGTGAGATCGCCGGCGTGATGTTCCTCATCGGCCTGGTGGTCTATATCTATAGCTTCTTTGCCAAGGGTGAGCCGGCGGATACCGTCCCCGCCGAAAGCTGACCGGGGTAGTGGGGGCGCTCCATTCCTCCTCTCGGGGCGCCTCCTTCTGCTCTACGGACGGATCGATACGAACTGGCCCGCCGGCTTCCGGCGGGCCTTTTCGTTCACCGCCTGTGTCACCGTTCTGCGGTGGATCCCTCCGCTTTTCCCGTTTGCTTGAGAAACAGGCAGATGCCCGTCGATTTGAGTACAATGCGCGGCAATTTTTTGTATACCTGACCCGGAGAACCATGTGGACCAAGCAGAACTCGAACTGCAACTGAATGTTTGGAAAGACCTTGCGATACGCAAGCAGATGCTGATAGGAGCCGCCGCCGATGCCCTGGGGCTGGACTCCGAGTGCAGCATGGATGAGCTCAAGGAAGCGCTGGACAAGGCCATTAAACGGTCCATGGAGGCCGAAGCCACCGTGGAGAACGCCCAGGAACAGGCGCGTGTGGCCATCGCCGTCATGGAAAAGAAGATGGCGGAGAACGAGAAGGCCCTGGCTGCGGCGGAAACCGCCCGTGACGAGGCCCAGGAGCTGGTCGAGAATCTCAGGAAGCAGTTGGCCGATGCCCGTAATGAGCACGCCGAGGATCTGAAGAAGGTCAAGGCCCAGCTGGCCGAGAAACAGAAGGCGCTCAAGGCGATCAATGTGGCTCTGGCCGATACGCCGGAGAACGTCGTCAAGAAGCTCAAGACCCTGAAGAAGCAGAAAATGGACGAGTCCAATGCCCGCAAGCGGCTGGAAGGCGATGTCCGCAACCTGCGCAAGGAGAAACAGAAGCTGGAACAGCGCGTGGAGGAGATGCAGGCAACCCTGGACAAATGCGCCGGACTGGTGGAACAGCACCGTGCTCTGCACAAGCAGTGTCAGGAGCAGTATGAGCAGCTCCAGTCGTTGAGCGGGAATACGGATGAGCTGGCTGCCGTTCCCGAACTGGATGAAGAACTGCTGGACGGCATCACCGCTGCGGCGGCAGATGAGGATCGTTGACCAGGAGTCTGTCCCACTTGGCGGCAAAAGCGGGAGAACGATCCATTTTTTCCCGATCTTTCGTTACATGGCGGTCGGCTCTCGAAGTGCGCGGTCTTGGAGCGGGGGCGGGCGCCGGCGCTCGTGTTGCTTTGCCCGGAAGTTGCAATACGCTCCGTTTCCATCAGGCGTCACCTCTCGCGATCCAGGCCGCTCTCCCGTTTTTTCGCTCCGATTTCCAGTCCTAAATCATCGGGACATTCATGATGTTGTGCCGGACTTGGGCGGTTAGCCGGTCTGGCTGGATGATCGGTCTGAGGTCCGGGGCCTTGCGAACCGGACGGGGCGGTGTTCCACTCTCTCCAATATCGTGCCCCGCATATGCCCGTACCGCGCATGTGCGGGGACGAGGCTGCAATCATGGGACACGGATACGCGCCGATCAGGGTCCGGTATGAGCCACAAGCATCTGAAAGTTCTGAATGAAATATTCAAGGAACCCGTCAGTGGCAACCTGCACTGGCGGGATGTGGAGTCATTACTCGGACACCTCGGCGCGAAATCCGTGCAGCATGGTGCTATTAACCCGGCCACCTGATAGGTCGTGTTCAGCCGTGCTGTGCGCGTTCACGGCAAGGCGTCGAAACGCCGC
>CAYPEH010000156.1:0-6074 GCA_964409585.1 uncultured Chromatiales bacterium
TTTTACTTTTTTGTCCTATTTGCCCACTGCCCTGGCAAGCTCCAAGCAAGGCCCTTGGCCTTCCTCCGCGTATCTTGGTGGTTTTCTCACAAAGAACACAAAAGGGGGTGAAATAGGACGCAGTAGAACGAATACTGACACACCGCTCATTCGCTCCCCGAACCGGCCAGATACAACCAGGTATCCACCACCGTATCCGGGTTCAGCGAAACACTCTCGATCCCTTCCTCCATCAGCCACCGCGCAAGATCAGGGTGATCGGAAGGCCCCTGCCCACAGATTCCAATGTATTTGTTCAACTTGCGGCAACTTTGAATCGCCATGTGAATGAGCGCCTTCACCGCCGGGTTGCGTTCGTCGAAGGCGCCGGCCACCAGGCCTGAATCCCTGTCCAGTCCGAGGGTCAGTTGGGTCAGGTCGTTGGAGCCGATGGAAAAGCCGTCGAACAGTTGCAGGAAGTCCTCCGCCAGCAGGGCATTGGACGGGATCTCGCACATCATGATCAGGCGCAGGCCGTTCTCGCCGCGCTTCAGTCCGTTCTCGGCCAGCAGGTCCACGACCTCGCGGGCCTCGTCCAGTGTACGGACGAAGGGGACCATGATCTCCACGTTGGTCAGCCCCATCTCGTCGCGTACGCGCTTGAAGGCGCGGCATTCCAGTTCGAAGCAGGCGCGGAAGTGTTCACTCACGTAGCGCGAGGCGCCACGAAAACCGATCATGGGGTTTTCTTCCTCGGGTTCGAAGTGCTTGCCGCCCATCAGGTTGGCGTACTCGTTGGATTTGAAATCCGAGGTGCGCACGATCACCGGCTTGGGCCAGAAGGCGGCGGCGAGGGTGGCGATGCCTTCGGTGAGCCTGGCGACGTAGAACTCCACCGGGTCGGGATAACCGGCGATGACCTCGCGGATGCGGCCTTGCAGGTCGGCAGGCATATCGTCGAATTCCAGCAGGGCGCGTGGGTGCACACCGATCATGCGGTTGATGATGAATTCCAGGCGGGCCAGTCCGACGCCGGCGTTGGGGATGGTGGTGAAGTCGAAGGCGCGTTCCGGGTTGCCCACGTTCATCATCACTTTCAACGGGGCTTCCGGCATGGTGTCCAGGCTGTGGCGTTCGATGTTGAATTCCAGCTCCCCCCGGTAGATGAAGCCGGTGTCGCCCTCCGAGCAGGAGACGGTGACTGGGCTGTCGTCGGTGAGCCGTTCGGTGGCGTCCCCGCAACCCACCACCGCCGGGATGCCCAGCTCACGGGCGATGATGGCGGCGTGGCAGGTGCGACCGCCGCGGTTGGTGACGATGGCGGCGGCCCGTTTCATGATCGGTTCCCAGTCCGGGTCGGTCATGTCGGTGACCAGCACGTCGCCCGCCTGCACCCGAGCCATTTCCGCCAGGTCATTGATCACCCGTACCGTGCCCTTGCCGATGCGCTGGCCAATGGCTCGGCCTTCCACCAGAACCTCGCCCCGTTCCGCCAGACGGTAGCGTTCGATGATTTGGCCGCCTTTCTGGCTTTTTACCGTCTCCGGGCGTGCCTGGACGATGTACAGGCCGCCGTCCTGGCCGTCGCGCGCCCATTCGATATCCATGGGCCGGCCGTAGTGTTGTTCGATCAGCAGCGCCTGACGCGCCAGGTCTTCCACCTCGGCATCGGTCAGGCAGAAGCGCAGGCGGTCTTCTTGCGGCACATCCACGGTGGCGGTGGTGCAGCCCACACTGGCCTTGTCGGTGTAGATCATCTTGATGGCCTTGGAGCCGCGGGTGCGGCTGATCACCGCCGGGCGTCCGGCCTTCAGTGTGGGCTTGTGGACGTAGAACTCGTCCGGATTGACCGCACCCTGGACCACGGTTTCGCCCAAGCCGTAGGCGCCGGTGATGAAGACCACGTCACGGAAGCCGGATTCCGTGTCGAGGGTGAACAGGACGCCCGCGGCCCCGGTATCGCTGTGGACCATGCGCTGAATGCCGGCGGAGAGGGCAACCCCGGTATGTTCGAAGCCCTGGTGGACACGGTAGGCGATGGCGCGGTCGTTGTAGAGGGAGGCGAATACATGGCGCACGGCCTCGAGCACGTTTTCGATGCCACGGACATTGAGATAGGTCTCCTGCTGGCCGGCGAAGGAGGCGTCCGGCAGGTCCTCGGCGGTTGCGGAGGAGCGCACCGCGACCACCAGCTCGCCTTCCATGTCCGAGGCAAGTTGCTCGAAGGCATCGCGAATGGCCTGTTCCAGTGGGGCGGGCAGGGGGGTTTCCAGCACCCATCGGCGGATCTCCCCGCCGGCGCGGGCCAGGGCCTCCACATCACTCACATCCAGTGATTGCAACAGGGTATTGATGCGCCCGGTGAGTCCGCCCTGATCGAGGAAATCCCGGTAGGCCTCCGCCGTGGTGGCGAATCCGCCGGGCACGCGCACGCCCAGGGGCGCCAGATTGGCGATCATTTCGCCCAGGGATGCATTCTTGCCGCCGACACGGGCCACATCGCCCATGCCGAGATGTTCAAAGCCGATGACGTACTCTTTCACTTCCGTTCCCCGTGCTGCGCTACACTTTCGACAATCCCCGACCTGAATCCGTGAGCTCATCGGGGTGCATAGCGCAAGCTCTTGATCCGCCTGGCTACAGGAACCTCTGAGCCGGTCGTGGAACGTGATCTCGCCGCCAGAATCCGCCATTTCTGTGTTACCCATCTTCGCAATAGCGGGCTATTGCGTGCGATGGGTGCCTTGAACTGACGGATTCTGATCGACGATCTCTTCGTCCCAGACCGGCTCAGAGGTTCCCTATGAAAAATCTCACCAGACCGTGGGGTATGGCTGCGATTTTTCATGACGCCATTCGAATCAATATCCTGCACTCTGCATCCCCTCTGAACCCATGGATTCAGGTCCGATCTGTCCAGAGTAATCGAGCCGCCGGGTTGTCCAAGTGACCGATATCAAAACCACCATCTTCTTTGTCTCCGACCGTACCGGTATCACCGCCGAAACCCTGGGTCGCAGCCTGCTCACCCAGTTCGACGGCCTGGATCTGGATTTCGTGACCCTGCCTTATGTGGACAGCACGGATGCGCTGCATCAGGTGGTGGAACAGATCCGTGCGGCGCGGCGGGAAAACGGGCGCCAGCCGGTGGTGTTTTCCACCCTGGTGGATCCCAGGCTGCGTGAACGGCTGAGTCTGGCCCCCGCAGTGGTGCTGGATTTGTTCGGCGCCTTCATGCAGCCGTTGGAGGAGGCCTTCCGGCAGCGTGCATCGGGGGTGATGGGGCTGGCCCATGGCATGGGCAACAACACCAGCTACGAGGCACGCATGGATGCGGTCAATTTCGCCCAGAACAACGATGACGGGATCTCCACCCGCCAGTACGACCGCGCCGATATCATCCTGGTGGGGGTGTCGCGCGTGGGCAAGACACCCACCTGTCTCTATCTGGCCCTGCAATACGGGCTGTATGCCGCCAACTACCCTCTCACCGAGGATGACCTGGGCAATGGGCGGCTGCCCAAGGTGTTACAGCCCTACCGGGACCGGCTCTATGCCCTGAGTATCGCCCCGGAACGGTTGCGCGAGATCCGCCAGGAAAGACGGCCGGACAGCCGTTATGCCTCGCTGAAGCAATGCAGGATGGAGGTGGAGGAGGCCGAGGCCCTCTACCGGCGGGAAGGGTTGCCCATGCTCTTGACCACCTCCATGTCGGTGGAGGAGATCGCGACCACTATTGTGCACCGGCGGCGCCTGGGGAAACTCTGATCGAGCCGCTACACGCCTCGAACCGAGTTCCCTCCCGGGGAGGCCGTTGGGAAAATCCACGGCCTGCGGGAGCGTTGGCGTGCACCCCCTATCCCCGTTGGAGAACTGACCGCTCCCGCCTCAGGTGATGACCGAGGGTGCGCCCCGGCCGGTGTGGTGGCGGATGCCGGCCAGTTCGTCGGCGATGCCGATCAGGTCCGCCAGTGCCTCCTGGGTGTCCAGGTCCTGCCGCGCCGGGTCGGCCTCGTAGCGTTCCAGGTAGACACGCAGGGTGGCGCCCTCGGTACCGGTGCCGGACAGGCGGAACACCACCCGTGAACCGCCGGCGAAGCCGATGCGTATGCCCTGATGGGTGCTGACACTGCCGTCCACCGGATCGGTATAGCTGAAATCGTCGGCGTATTCGACGGTGAGATCCCCCAGTTTCCTGCCGGGCAGCTCCGCCAGTTGATCGCGCAGGTGTTCCATCAGGGTGTTGGCACTGTCGCTGTCCACGCCCTCGTAATCGTGGCGGGAATAATAGTTGCGGCCATAGCGTCTCCAGTGCTCACGGACGATGTCGCCCACCGATTCCTTGCGGACCGCCAGCAGGTTCAACCAGAACAGCACGGCCCACAGGCCGTCTTTCTCGCGTACATGGTTGGAGCCGGTGCCGAAGCTTTCCTCGCCGCACAGGGTGGCGCGGTTGGCGTCCAGCAGATTGCCGAAGAATTTCCAACCGGTGGGGGTTTCGTAGCACTCCACACCCATGGCCTCGGCGACCTTGTCGGCGGCGGAACTGGTGGGCATGGAGCGGGCCACGCCGCTGACGCCGTTTCGATAGCCGGGCACCCGGTGGGCGTTGGCGGTGAGCACTGCCAGGCTGTCGCTGGGGGTGACGAAGAACCCGCGTCCGAGGATCATGTTGCGGTCACCGTCGCCGTCGGAAGCGGCGCCGAAATCCGGACCGTTGTGGTGGAACATCTCTTCCACCAGCTTTTCCGCATGGACCAGATTGGGATCCGGATGGCCGCCGCCGAAGTCCTCCTTGGGTTCGCCGTTGATGACGGTCCCGGGCGTGGCGCCGAGGCGGTTTTCGATGATCTCGCGGGCGTAGGGGCCGGTGACCGCGTGCATGGCGTCGAAGCGCATGCGGAAACCGCTGTCGAACAGGCCGCGGATGGCATTGAAGTCGAACAGCCGTTCCATCAGTTCGGCGTAATCGGCTACCGGATCGATCACCTCCACGCTCATGTCACCGATCCGTGCGGTGCCGAGGCTGTCCAGATCGATATCGTTGCCATCCTCGATCAGGTAGCGGTCGATTTCGGTGCTGCGCCGGAAGACGGCCTCGGTGATCTTCTCCGGTGCCGGGCCACCGTTGGCGATGTTGTACTTGATGCCGAAGTCACCGTCGGGTCCGCCAGGGTTGTGGCTGGCCGAAAGGATGAACCCTCCCATGGCCCCATGTTTGCGGATCACACAGGAGGTGGCCGGAGTGGAGAGGATGCCGCCCTGGCCCACCAGTACATGGCCGATGCCATTGGCCGCTGCCATGCGCAGGATCACCTGAATTGCCACGCGATTGTAATAACGGCCGTCGCCACCGACCACCAGGGTGGCGCCCTGGTAGTCATCCAGCACATCGAACACCGACTGGACGAAGTTTTCCAGATAGTGGGGCTGCTGAAACACGGTGACTTTCTTGCGCAGGCCGGAAGTGCCCGGGCGCTGGTCCGGAAACGGTCGGGTGGGAACGGTTCGCATGGGATCGATGGCTCCGTTTTCTGGTGGCTCCGGGGCCGAGACTCTATCCAATGTGGCCGGATCGCGAAAGACCGGTGTATGCTTCGGGCATGTTGGTGGAACGATTGATCAACGTTCGTGAGCTGCTCACCACGCACAATTTCGCCAATCTGATGGAGCTCTACGAACGCAATTTCCGTCACCTGCAGGCGCTGGCCCCAGGGCTGCACCGCATGCCCGATCGGTTTGTCTCCCATGGGCCGGGTGGCCTGTCCCTGCACCTGGAAGTGCAGGAGCGGCACAAGTACACCACCGTGCTGAACCTGACCCACTACTTCGAACGGGACGAACGGTCCCATGCGGTGCCCGATGTGCAGATCCGTGTCTATCACGATGCCCGCCAGGCGGAAGTGACCCGCTGCTGTGGTCGTGAGGGCTTCCTCTCGGAATTGGGTGGCCTGCCTGACGGTGTCAGCGTCCTACAGCGCAAATGGACGCTCAATGTCTTCCTGGACCGCTGGTTGGAGTACTGTGTCGAGCAGGGCTACGAATTTCTCCCGGTCGCCAGCGACTGACTTCCTTTGGCCGGTATCGAACCGGCA
>CAYPEH010000157.1:0-5958 GCA_964409585.1 uncultured Chromatiales bacterium
CAGGGGAGATGCCTGAGGCTCTGAACATGACCTATTAGGGCGCCGGGTTAATAGTACAGGCGTGATGCCAGCGCGGTGGCCGCATCGTCGTACAGCACCAGGGTGGAATCGTCATGCACGCCCCAGCGGCGCAGCGTGGCCTGAAAGGATTGGCGGGACGGGAAACGCATCAAGGGACTGGCGCGGTTGTCACCCAGGTCCCTGAAACGCTGTACCTGAATCGCGCCGGGGATATGGCCGATGGTGAAATGGCGGTGGGGGTGGTAGCGCACCTCCAGCACGAGCAACCGCTCGTCCCCGATGTGTTCCGACAACCAGTCTGCGCCCACCAGAAAACCGGGGGCGGCCTGAAGCGGCAGGGTCAGCAGGGCCGAAAGCAGTCCCAGCAGCTTCAGCGGATATTTGTACATGGATACACCTCTCTGGCCCGGATCGTTCTCGTTTTCTACGATCCATTGACATGCATCAATATACTGCATGGATCAATGTGCTCATTGGCTTTTCTGTCTCAATACCTGAATCCGTGGGTTCAGAGGGGATGTAGAGTGTAAGATATTGATTTGGATGGCGTAATGAAAAATCGCAGCCATACCCCACGGTCTGGTGAGATTTTTCATATAGCCAGACGGATCAAGAGCTTGCGCTATGCGCCCCGATGAACCCACGGATTCAGGTCAATAGGTATCCGAGGTCGATGGAAAAGAAGCAGGCCCTTGCCGAACAAGCCTATCGCAGTGCCTATGACTGCGAGCTTGAATACGGCTGTTGTTCCCAGTGTGTGCTGGTCTCCATCAAGGAGACCATAGGGGTGATTTCCGAGGACGTGATCCAGGCCAGTCATGGCCTGGCCGGTGGCGGGGCCTTGAGCGGCTTCGGTGCCTGCGGGGCGCTGGCGGGAGGCCTCATCGCCCTTTCCTGCAACCATGCGCCGGCGCGCGAGGATTTCAATCGCGGTGGTTTCACCGACAACTACCGCATGGGGGCGGAACTGGTGGAGATGTTCCGGCGGGAATTCGGTGGTGTGACCTGCGAGGATTTGCAGGAGCGTTTCACCGGCCTGAAATGGGATGTCTGGGATATGCGCCAGTTCGAACAGTTCAAACGGCAGCGCGGGGACCGCTGTGCCCATGCCACGGCCATGGTGGCGCGCTGGGTGGTGGAGATGCTGTGACCCCGCCTTGTTCATGGCGGCGGCCGAAGCCGCTGCCGGCCGGGCCTATCAGCCTGTCGGACTGGGGGGGAGCGAAGCGAAAATGTGGGAGAGCGAGGCCAGTTTTTCATGATTTTGAGGCGCATAGTGGGACTACGCAACGAAAAATCAGGGAAAAATGGGCCGCTCTCCCGCATTTGCAGCCGTTTCATCCCCAGTCCGACAGGCTGTTACCCCAGGTGTTCCTCCAGCCATTCCTCCAGCCACTGCCGGTGCCGGGCGCCACTGAAACGGCCGACCGGCTCCCCGTCCCTGAACAGGATCACGGTGGGAAATCCCCGCAGCTTGTAATGCCCCGCCAGGCGCATATTGTCGCCTTCGTCCACTTCCACCTTGGCCAGGACGAAGCGGCCGGGCATGTCCTTGAGCACCGATTTCAACACCGGGTCGAGGACCAGACAGGGGGAACACCAGTCGGCCCAGAAATCCACCAGTACCGGGACCTGGCGGGAATGCTCGATGACCTTTTCCTGAAAGTTGTGATCGTGGACTTCGTAGATGGCTTCGCCGGTCATGTCGATGGGATCCTGATCATCCGCGAGGCGCGAGACCATACCGGGGACGCCGCACCATCGCAAGCGGTCAGCCGAGGGTATCCCTGGAAACATGGCCGCGGGGTGGCCAGGTGGGTGTGGAGTTTCCTTCCTCCAGGCGGCGTATGACCCCGGCCTGGCGCTCCAGCGCATCGAGACCGGCCGGTTCGGCGCGACGCGGGGAAAGGGGCAGTACCGCCAGCTGTCGGTGACGCCGGAGCAGGCGGAAATAGTCCGCCGGGGCCAGCTGTGGCGCGGCCAGCTCGAAGCCCCGCTCCAGGTGCTCAAGGGCGCCGCTCACACGGCAGCTCATCAACAGTTGGCCGTAGACGATCTCCGCCAGGGCGCGCTGTTCGTCGTCACGGGCGGTGGCCAGCAGGCTGCGGTAATCGGCCCCGACATCCCGTCCCAGCCACCAGTGGGCGATCATCTCCCGCAGGCGCAGATGGAACAGGGAGGCGCCAGGATGCGGAAGGGTGCGGAGCCGTGCATGGATCTCGCGCAGGTCCTGTTCGGCCTGCCCGTGGGAACGGGGGGCCGCATGCCAGTCGGCGGGATGGAGTGGTGTGTCCAGCATGATTCGGACCTGAATCCGTGGGTTCAGGCCGGAGGATACCCTCCACGAAAGAAAAAGGCCCACCCCTTGCGGGGCGGGCCTTTTGCCTGAGCGGGTGGTCGTCCCCCATGGAGGACGACCGGCGGCGCTTACTTGTTCAGGCTCTGATAGTAGTTGATCAGGATCTCGGCCACCTCGGGACGGGAGAATTCCTTCGGCGGGGCGATGCCCTGACCCAGCATTTCGCGGACCTTGGTGCCGGACAGCAGGACGAAGTCCTCCTTGGTGTGGTCCGGGGCCTCGCGCATCATCACCACCTTGTTCAGCTTCTTGGACCAGGCCGTGTGGTCGGCGCGGAAGATCTCGATCTCCAGGGTGCCTTCGGGGATGGTGTCGAAGATCTCCTGGGCCTCGAAAGCGCCGTAGTAGTCACCGACGCCGGCGTGGTCGCGGCCGATGATGAAGTGGGTGGCGCCCATGTTCTGGCGGAACAGGGCGTGCAGCACCGCCTCGCGCGGACCGGCGTAGAGCATGTCGAAGCCGTAGCCGGTAACCATGACGCTGTTGGGCGGGAAGTACAGTTCCACCATCTTGCGGATGGCGGCGTCGCGTACGGGGGCGGGGATGTCGCCGGGCTTGAGCTTGCCGAGCAGCATGTGGATGACCAGACCGTCGGCCCCGGTGCGCTCCATGGCCATGTGGCACAGTTCCTCGTGGGCCAGGTGCATGGGATTGCGGGTCTGGAAGGCGACCACCTTGTTCCAGCCGCGCTCGGCGATCTCGTTACGGATCTCGACGGCGGTGCGGAAGGTGTCCGGGAAGTCCTGCTGGAAGTAGGAGAAGTTCAGCACCTTGATGGGGCCGGACACGGCGTAGCGGCCCTGGGCCATGAAGGCGGCCACGCCGGGGTGTTCCGGATCGGTGGTGCCGTAGACCTTCTGGGCCATCTCGTTCATTTCGGCGTCGGACACCTCTTCGATGTTTTCCACTTCCTGGATGGCCAGCACCGGGTGACCCTCCACGTTGGGGTCTTTCAGGGCGATGCGCTTGTGGCCCTTGATGGTCTCCACATCGCTGACCAGATTCAGCACCGGCACCGGGAAGAACACGCCGTCGGTGGTGAACATGCGTTCGGCGCAGCTGAGGGCGTCGGCCAGGTTCATGTAGCCGGTCAGCGGATTGAAGTAGCCGCCGCCCAGCATGACGGCGTTGGCGGCGGCGGCGGAAGTCACCATCACCTGGGGCAGGTTCTCGGCCTCGGTGCTGAGGGCGTGGTGTTCCGCGGAATCGTATACGAACAGCGGATTCAGTTCGTCGGAGCCGTGGGGCTTGATCATGGTTCTCTCCGTTGGAAGGTGTGCGCAGGGCGGAGCGTACGCTCCAGTGACTGCTGCCGTCCGACTTCCTCCGCCGGCACGACAACCCCAAAAAAACGGGCCCGATCATAACGCCACGTTTGGAAGGGAAAGAAACAAAAAGGATTTATGGGGGCCTTGCCATGGTTAATGCCTGCGGGTCAAGGGGCTATGGAAGCTCTGAACAAGTACCGGGGAATGGGGGCTGGGGGAAGGGATGCATCAGCGCTCCGGCAAGCCATTGATATTCATCCTTCCCCCAATAGACAACCCCCCCCGGCAGGGAACTCGGATCGAGGCGCGTAGCGACTTGATCCGTGTTTCCCTATATTGAAAGCCGCCTCGAGCCATGGCGGTTCGTGGTCTCTGGTGCCGGGCTGGTGCGTCTGGGCGCCACTCTGGTAAGGAGTCCCGCGGCAATGGGCTGTGATGGGGTGGATATGGGGGAATTGGGGGGTGGATGGGCCGGTGGCGAAAAAATCCTTTCCACCTCCGGGCGCGCCCGGCCCGTATCCATGGCCGGGAATTTTTTCATGGGGTATCGGTTTATCCCTATTTTTATCAATTAGTTAGGCGATTTTTCCTTGACGATCACAGTGCCGCTTGGGCAGTCATGGGAATTTTATAAAGGCGCCTTATAACAGGGAAAAAACTCCCTGCTTGATCTCTATGCGCAAATTCTTATGGTTAGCCGTCCGCGCAAGGGGTTAGGCACTTAACTGACCCGGACTTTGACAAAGCCGCACTCAGCGGCCCGCCCGCAGGGAGACCCACAGCCGCTTCGCCTCCGCATTGCGGCTCTTGCAAAGGCTTGGGCATTCCCTGCGGTCGCGCTTCGATCAGAAGCGGCGGCCTGTCTCTGAATGAGGCTTTGTCAAGGTCTGGGTTGGTGCAATTCGCCGGTTTCGGTGGTGTGCAGGGCCTTGCAATTGCGGCGCCGGTTCCGTTCCGGTGCGTATCACTCCGCCGCAGGCATTGCCTCCGGCGGGCAAACTTCTCAATAGAAAAATTGGAGAGGATCCCATGCCGACTTTCGTGCGTACCGACAAGTGCGACGGATGCAAAGGTCAGGACAAGACCGCTTGCATGTACATCTGCCCCCACGATCTGATGAAGCTGGACAAGGACGGCTCTGAGACTGGTCACGCCATGCGCGCGTTCAACCAGGAGCCCGAGCAGTGCTGGGAGTGCTACTCCTGCGTCAAGATCTGCCCGCAGCAGGCCATCGAAGCCCGCCACTACGCCGACGTGGTGCCCCTGGGCGGTTCCGTGCAGCCCCTGCGCGGTTCCGACTCCATCATGTGGACCATCAAGTTCCGCAACGGCACCCTGAAGCGCTTCAAGTTCCCCATCCGCACCACCCCCGAGGGTTCCATCGATCCCTATGGTGGCAAGCCGGAGGCCGATCTGTCGAAGATCACCGAGGTTGGTTTCTTCAATCACATGGAGCAGAACGGTTTCCGTGCCGGTGATCCCTCCGAGCTGATCCGCAAGTAAGCCGGAACTTGAGCAAAGAATTCATTTAAGAGGAATTTCAGAAATGGCTGAATTTGGTAATCCCGATATCATCGAGGAAGAAGTAGACATCCTCATGATCGGTGGTGGCATGGCCAACTGCGGCGCCGCCTACGAGATCGGTCCTTGGGCCAAGGCGGCTGAAGCCGAGATGGGCCGCGAGATCAAGATCAAGCTGGTCGACAAGGCCGCCCTGCCCCGCTCCGGCGCCGTGGCTCAGGGTCTGTCCGCCATCAACACCTACATCGGTCCCGAGCAGGATCCCGCCGACTACGCCCGCATGGTCTCCAACGACCTGATGGGCATCACCCGTGACGACCTGGCCTACGATCTGGGCCGCCACGTGGACGAGTCCGTGCACCTGTTCGAGGAGTGGGGTCTGCCCATCTGGAAGACCGACGAGAACGGCGAGCGTTTCGACGGCTCCAAGGGTATGCCCTCCCTGAAGGACGGCGGCAAGCCCGTCCGCTCCGGTAAGTGGCAGATCATGATCAACGGCGAATCCTACAAGTGGATCGTCGCCGAGGCCGCCCAGAAGGCTCTGGGCACCGACCGCATCGACGAGCGTATCTTCATCGTCAAGCTGGTCAACGACAAGAACGATCCCAGCCGTATCGCCGGTGCCGTTGGCTTCTCCGTCCGCGAGCACAAGCTGTTCGTGTACAAGGCCAAGGCCATCCTGCTGGCCGCTGGTGGTGCCGTGAACATCTTCCGTCCCCGTTCCGTCGGTGAAGGTACCGGTCGTGCCTGGTACCCGGTCTGGAACGCCGGTTCCACCTACGCCATGGC
>CAYPEH010000158.1:0-5873 GCA_964409585.1 uncultured Chromatiales bacterium
AAACATGATGTCTAGTAACGCCGCATCAATCCCACCAGCACACCCTGAATCGCCACACGTTCCGGTATGTAACTCTTGGGCCGCATGTTGCTGTTGGCCGGGTGCAGGGTGATGCGCCCCGGACTCTGCTCGATGCGCTTCAGGGTGACTTCCGATCCATCCAGCAGAGCCACCACGATCTCGCCGTTGCGGGCATGGGAGCGTTGTTCGATCACCACCAGATCGCCGTCGTTGATGCCGTCCTCGATCATGGAATCACCCTGCACCTCCAGCACGTAACAACTGCCCTGGGTACGCAGGCTCCGTGGCACCTCGACCGGGCGGGGGTCCTCGATGGCCTCGATGGGACGGCCGGCGGCGATACGCCCCAGCAGGGGCAGGTGGTGATCCGCGTCTCCGCCGCCGTCGGTTTCCATGGCCGCCGCCGTCAGGCGCACGCCACGCTGCTGCCGGTTCATGGGTTGCACCAGCCCGGCTGTTTGCAGGGCGGTGATGTGCTTGTGCAACGATCCCCGCGATTTCAGTCCCAGGTCGGAACAGATCTCGTTCAAGGTCGGGGGCATGGCGCCATTCGCCTGACGCCGGCGCAGATAATCCAGCAGATCCTGCTGGCGGCGGGTGAGGGAAAGGGGTTGCATGTTCTCCATCGGTTCTCTATCCTCGCACTCAAAGGGAGAACGATTGGAGAACAGTATGACCTTCCTGGCGAAAGAAGTCCAGATTCTCCCGACACGTATTCCAGGGGTTTCCAAACCGGCAACGCATGATCGAAGAGGTATGAAAATGGGCGGATATCACAGGGCCTGGCAGCCGGACGGTATGCAGTTTCTCACCGTGGTGACCAAACAGCGGCCCCGGCGGGGGGGATTGGGCGGGGTGTTGAGGGGGATTGGGAGAGTGTGCCGGGCCGTGGTGTCGTGGCTGCTGCATTCCGGATGAGCACCGGCGGGGGGAAGGGGCGTACCCGCGTTCCCGTAAGCCACTGATTTTCGTTCTTCCCCCAATAGACTACCCCCCGGAAGGGGACTCTGATCCAGTCGTCACGCGACTGGATCAGAGTTTCCCTATATCGGCCCGCGGGAATACGCTAGAATCGCGCGCCTTGTCCGGGGCGCTTTCCCGGATATCCCGACAGGCCGCAGAATCCGACAGAAGTCCCGCAATGGAAGAACTGAATCCCCATTACAACAAGATCACCGACCTCCAGGGGCGCATCGACGCCCTGAGGGGGTATCTTTAACTACGCCGAGAAGAAAGAGCGCCTGGAAGAGGTCATCGCCGAGCTGGAACAGCCGGACGTCTGGAACGACCCCGAGCGGGCCCAGTCCCTGGGCAAGGAACGCTCCCAGTTGGAAAACGTGGTCGAGACCCTGGACGGGGTGGGAGAGGCCCTGGCCGATGCCCGCGAACTGCTGGACATGGCGGCCGAGGAAGAGGATGAGGACACCATTGCCGCGGTGGTCGAGGATCTGGAGAAGTACGAGGCGCAGGTCTCCGACCTGGAATTCCGCCGCATGTTTTCCGGCGAAATGGACGCCAGCAACGCCTTCCTCGACATCCAGGCCGGTTCCGGCGGCACCGAGGCCCAGGACTGGGCGGAGATGCTGCTCCGCATGTACCTGCGCTGGTGTGAACGGCGTGGTTTCAAGACGGAACTGATCGAGGTCTCCGCCGGCGAGGTGGCCGGTATCAAGAGTGCCACCGTCCGGGTGGAAGGTGAGTATGCTTTCGGCTGGCTGCGCACCGAGACCGGTGTTCACCGCCTGGTCCGCAAGTCGCCCTTCGATTCCGGTGGCCGCCGTCATACTTCGTTCTCGGCGGTATTCGTCTCCCCGGAGGTGGACGACAGCATCGATATCGAAATCAATCCGGCCGACCTGCGCATCGATGTCTATCGTGCCTCCGGCGCCGGCGGTCAGCACGTCAACCGGACCGAGTCCGCCGTGCGTATCACCCACAACCCCACCGGTGTCGTGGTGCAATGTCAGAACGACCGCTCCCAGCACAAGAACAAGGCCACGGCGATGAAGCAGTTGAAGGCCAAGTTGTACGAGCTGGAGATGCTCAAGCGCACGGCGGACCATCAGGCCATCGAGGACAGCAAGTCCGATATCGGCTGGGGCAGCCAGATCCGATCCTACGTGCTGGATCAGTCGCGCATCAAGGACCTGCGCACCGGCTACGAGACCGGTAACACTCAGGCGGTGCTGGACGGGGATCTGGATGCGTTTATCGAGGCCTCGTTGAAATCCGGGTTGTGAGAATTGCCGACGCATCGTTCCCCAACCCCTGATCCCCTGTCTCCCGAATCCTGTCTACTGTCTACTGCTTCCAATGACCGACAAACAACATCAAGACGAACACAAGCTGATCGCCGAGCGCCGCGCCAAGCTGCGGGCCCTGCGCGAAGGTGACGCCCCCGCATTTCCCAACGACTTCCGCCGTGACTCCCTGGCCGCCGATCTGCACGCCGCCTGCGAGGGGCTGGAGAACGAGGACCTGGAGGCCGCTCCGCGCCGTGTCTCCGTGGCCGGCCGCATGATGAGCAAGCGGGTCATGGGCAAGGTGTCCTTCGCCCATGTGCAGGACATGTCCGGCCGCATCCAGTTGTTCGTGCAGCGCGATGTGCTGGGCACGGAGGGCTACAAGGCCTTCAAGGGTTGGGATGTGGGTGACATCGTCGGCGCCGAGGGCGTGCTGTTCCGCACCAGGACCGGTGAACTGTCGGTGCGAGTGGAAACCCTGCGCCTGCTGGCCAAGTCCGTTCGCCCGCTGCCGGAAAAGTGGCACGGCATGACCGACACGGAGCAGCGTTACCGCCAGCGCTACGTCGATCTGATCATGAACCCGGAGGCGCGGCAGAAATTCATCCTGCGTTCGCGGATCGTCGATTACATCCGCCGCTATTTCAACAGCCGTGGTTACCTGGAAGTGGAAACGCCCATGATGCAGGTGATTCCCGGTGGTGCTACCGCGCGCCCCTTCACTACCCATCACAACGCCCTGGGCATGGACCTGTACCTGCGCATCGCCCCGGAACTGTATCTCAAGCGTCTGGTGGTGGGGGGGTTCGAAAAGGTCTACGAAATCAACCGCAATTTCCGCAACGAGGGTTTGTCCACCCGTCACAACCCCGAGTTCACCATGCTGGAGTTCTATGAGGCCTATGCCACCTATCACGACCTGATGGACCTCACCGAGGATTTGCTGCGCGGCATGGCCAAGGATCTGCTGGGCTCCTCCATCGTGAGCTACCAGGGCGAGGAATACGACTTCGGCAAACCCTTCACCCGCATGACCGTGCGCGAGTCCATCCTGCACTTCAATCCGGACCTGAAGCCGGAGCAGATCGATGACCTGGAAGAGGCCCGCAAGGTGGCCGATGGCCTGGGCATAGCTCTCAAGGACGGGTATGGCCTGGGCAAGGTGCAGATCGAGATCTTCGAAAAGACCGTCGAACACCGCCTCAAGGACCCCACCTTCATCACCGCCTATCCCACCGAGGTGTCGCCGCTGGCCCGCTGTAACGACGACGATCCCTTTGTGACCGACCGTTTCGAGTTCTTCGTCGGTGGCCGTGAGATCGCCAACGGTTTCTCCGAACTCAACGACTACGAGGACCAGGCCGAGCGGTTCCGCAAGCAGGTGGAAGAGAAGGATGCGGGTGACGACGAGGCCATGCACTACGATGAGGACTACATCCGCGCGCTGGAGCACGGCATGCCGCCCACGGCCGGCGAGGGCATCGGTATCGACCGTCTGGTGATGCTGTTCACCGACTCGCCCTCCATCCGTGACGTGTTGCTGTTCCCGCACATGCGGCCCGAAGGAGGAGACGAGAACTGATCGCTTGGTGACGCCACATGACAAAGATTCTCTATTTCGCACAACTGGCCGAGGAACTCGAAGAGACCGGCGAGGAGATCACCCTGCCGGAAGTGGTCAGGGACGTGCGCGGCCTGCTGAAGATGCTGCGCATGAAGGGACCGGAATATGAGCAGTGGTTGCAGGACGATCGGGTGCAGGTGACCGTGAACCGCGCCTTCGTCGATCTGGATTCCCCCATCAGCGACGGTGACGAGATCGGCATCATGGCCGTGCGGCGGTGAAGGACGGCGCTTGTCCGGGCAAGTGGCGTGGCCGGGGTGGCCGGGCAGCAGGAAGTAGCGTGATCAGCACTGATCTTCAGCCGCATCGCCGAACAAACCAAGAAAGGAAAAGATATACACCATGAAGGACATGAAGGGCGGGAAGATCAAGACCGGCAAGACTGAACGCATGGGTCTTCCTTCGGGCTCTTCATGTCCTTCATGTTCTTCATGGTGGGATTTCTTCCGTGCGCCTCGCCGGGTCTGATCCTCACCCCACCTTCGGCAGATGGCTCAGCGCCTCGTCGATGGCCTCCTGCGGGTACTCGAAGTCCTCCAGTTCATTGGAGAAATACTTGTCGAAGGACAACATGTCGAAGTGACCGTGTCCGGAGAGGTTGAAGAACAGGGTCTTGGCCTCGCCGCTCTCCCTGCACTGGATGGCATCGTCGATGCAGGCGCGGATGGCATGGCAGGACTCGGGGGCGGGGATGATGCCTTCATGCCGGGCAAACAGCACACCGGCCTCGAAGGTGGCCAACTGGGGAACCGCGACCGCATCCACCAGGCCCTCCTTGTGCAGCTGGGAAACCAGAGCGGAATCACCATGGTAGCGCAGCCCGCCGGCGTGGATGCCCGGCGGTACGAAATCGTGGCCCAGAGTGTACATCAGGGTCAGTGGGGTCAGGCCGGCCGAGTCGCCGAAATCGTAGGCGTAATGGCCGCGGGTGAGGGTGGGACAGGAGGTCGGTTCCACCGCCACCAGACGGACGTCCCTGCCGGCCGCCTTGTCGGCGAAGAAGGGGAAGGCCACGCCACCGAAGTTGGAGCCGCCGCCGCAGGGTGCGTAGATGACGTCAGGATAGTCCCCCACCTTCTCGAACTGCTTTTTCGCTTCCAGGCCGATCACGGTCTGATGCAGCAGCACGTGGTTCAACACGGAGCCCAGGGCGTAATTCGTGTCCTTGCGGGTGGCCGCCTCCTCCACCGCTTCGGAGATGGCAATGCCGAGGGAACCGGGGGAATCCGGGTGTTCGGCCAGGACCTTGCGGCCCGCCTCGGTCATATCGGTGGGGCTGGCAAACACCTCGGCACCCCAGGTCTGCATCATGGAACGGCGGTAGGGCTTCTGGTGATAGCTCACCTTGACCATGTAGACGCGCACCTGGATGCCGAACATCTGAGCCACCATGGCCAGGGAGGAACCCCATTGGCCGGCACCGGTCTCGGTAGCCAGGCGTGTGATGCCGGCCTGTTTGTTGTACCAGGCCTGGGCCAGGGCGGTGTTGGGTTTGTGTGAACCCGCCGGGCTGACACCCTCGTACTTGTAATAGATTCTGGCGGGTGTGCCCAGTGCCTTTTCCAGGCGGTGGGCACGGAACATGGGCGATGGACGCCACATGGTCAGGGCCTGGCGGATCTCGTCGGGTATTTCGATCCAGCGTTCCGTGGAGACCTCCTGCTCGATCAGGGCCTCGGGGAAGATGGCCGCGAGCGCGTCAGGGCTGATGGGTTGCCCGTCCGCTCCCAGGATCGGCGCCGGCTTGTTGGGCATGTCGGCGACGATGTTGTACCAATGGGTGGGGATCTCGGATTCGTCGAGCAGGATTTTCGTCTGTTGCATCTTCGTTTCCTTTGAAGCGGTTGGTCGTGGATCACCGGATCATCCGCCTGGCGGGCGGAACGGTGGAATAGAGTACGGGATTGCAGCCGCGGGCGCCTCCTCTTACTATTAACCCGGCACCAATCTATGTCACCCTCAGCCACCACGAGCGCCCCCGTGGC
>CAYPEH010000159.1:0-5816 GCA_964409585.1 uncultured Chromatiales bacterium
GTTCCGGCCTTCCGTTCCGGTGCCAGCCTTGGGGGGGGCGCCGGTGGTGGATGGGGAACGGCCCTGTCTGGAACCGCCGCCTCCCTGTTCCATTGGTGTGCGCCCGGATGAATCGGCCCGGCCCGGCAGGCTCTGCCCCCCCGGTGTGCCGGCCGGTTTCTTCCGCCCGGACGGCGAGGCCGGCCGCTGTGGGCTGGGGGGGGCGCCACCACCCGTGGTTTCCCCGGCGCGGGGTTCTTCCGCCGCCTTTCGGTCCTGAGCGGCGCGCTTGTCCTGTGGGGGCGGTACGGTGTCGCGTTGCCGGTCGGCGGGGGCGTTGTCTCCGCCCTTGCGGATGGGTGTCCGGCCCGGCAGGGGCCGGTTGTCCTGGTGTCCGTCCTCGCGGCGTTGCTCCAACAGGGACTCCACCAGGCGCAGATTGTGGCGGGCGTCGGCATCTTCCGGCCGGGCGGAGAGCGCACGCCGGTAAGCGTCGCGGGCCTCCTCCAGACGCCCGATACGGGCCAGGGCGTTGCCGCGATTGTAGTGGGCCAGGGGGTGGTCTACGGTGGCCAGTATCCTGGCGGCCTCCGCATAGCGGTGTGCCCGGTAGAGGCTGCTGCCCTTCCATAAGGGGTCGGTAAAGGTTTCCGCCGCTTCTTGCCACGCGCCCCGTTCCACCGCCTGGGCCGCCCGTTGGTCGGCGGTCAGCCACCAGCCGCCGGCGTCCGCCGGCTGTGGGTGCAGCAGGACCAGGGGCAGCAGGCACGCCAGCCAGCCACGGCGGAAACCCAACAGGGCCAGCGGCAGCAGGGGCAGCAGCAGCCAGGCGCCACGGTCCAGCCAGACCGTGACCGATTCGTCGGACTGAGCCGTGCTCCGGCCCAGGCCGGGTCGGAAGGGGAACAGTTCGTCCCAGCGCGGCGGGGTGGTGTCCAGCCGCCGGTATTGTCCATTGCCGCTGCTGGCGAGGCGGCGCAGGTCCGCCTCGCGGAAGGCAACGGCCTGTCGGCCGCCCCCTTTCAGGGGCAGTGCCGTGTGACGGTCACGGCCCACGGCCAGCACCGACAGTCTGTGTCCGTGGTCGGCCGCGCGGCGGGCGGCCGCCAGGGCGGCGCCCTGGTCGGCGGAGCCGTCGGTGATCAGCAGGATGCGGCCGTCGCCGACGTGGGCGCTGGTCAGCAGGGCATCGGCCAGGTCGATGGCGCGGTCGGGACGGCTGCCCTGGACCGGCACCAGGTTGGTGCCCAGGGCCGGGATCAGGTTGGCGATCACCGCCGTGTCCGTGGTCAGCGGCAACAGCCGGTAGGCATCGGCGGCGAATACGATCAGGGCCATGGGTTCACCATGCGCTTGCTCCAGCATCCGCAGCAGGCTGTTGCGCGCGTGCTGGAGACGGCTGGGTGGCAGGTCGGTGGCGTCCATGGAGCGGGACAGATCGAAGGCGATCACGGTGCCGCCCCAGGGGGCGTAGAGGGGGCGTGGCGCCCGTTCCCAGGCCGGTCCGGCCAGTGCCAGCGCCGCCAGGGTCCAGGCCAGGGCCAGCAGCCACAGCGGCCACCGCGCGCCGCCCCGGCCGTATCCCTCGATCACGTGGGGGAGCAGTTCCGGATCGATATGCCGTGACCAGGGGGACGGTGCGGTGCCGGGGCGGATCCAGCGCCAGATCAGCCAGGCCAGTGGCGGCAGGGCCAGTAGCCAGGCGGGGCGGAGGAAGTGGAAACCTTCCATCATCCCGCCTTGTTCATGATGGATCGCGGATGCTGGCGCCGGGCCGGTGCGTCCGGGCGCCGCCCTGGAGCGAGCGTCGTAGCCGGAGCTACGACGGGAGTGAAGGGCAAGCCAGGGCGTGCCGGAACCAGCCGGGGCCGCGATAGGCTGAAGCCTGCCGCCGCCCGGATGAAACCGCATTGTGGATGATTCGTGACTGCCTTCATCGGGTCACCGTAGGCTTCAGCCGCCATCGTGAATAAGGCGGGATCATGTCAGCCCGCCTGTTTCCCGCCGGAGCGGGGGCGCTGGAGCCCCCCGGCTCCCCGCCGGACCGCCAGCAGTACGCTCAACAGCAGCGCGCCCGCCAGGGGCCAGGGATAGAGGGGGCTGGCCTGGTAGCGGTGGAGGTCGTCGCCGGGGGTGGGCTCCAGGGTGTCGAGGCGTCCGTAGACCCATTCCAGGGCCTCGCTGTCGCCGGCGTGGAAATAGTGCCCGCCGGTGATTTCCGCCACTGCGGCCAGGGTGTCTTCATCCAGGTCCTCGCTGGCGGTTCCGGTCTGTTCGCCGGGTCTGGGACCGACACCGATGGTATAGATGCGTATGCCCTCCCTGGCCGCCAGCCGGGCGGCCTCCAGCGGACCGACCCGGCCGGTGGTGTGGGCGCCGTCGGTGAGCAGGACCAGCACCCGGCTGGCCACATGGGGGCCGCGCAGGCGTTGCACGGCCAGGCCGATGGCGTCACCGATGGCGGTGAATTCACCGGCCAGGCCGATCTCGGCCTCGTTCAGCAGAGTGTGCACGGTGGCGCGATCATGGCTCAGGGGAGATTGCAGAAAAGCCTGGCTGCCGAACAGGATCAGGCCGATGCGGTCTCCACGGCGGCGTTCGATGAAGCGGCCGGCCAGTTCCTGTACCGCTTCGAGCCGGTTGACCCGCTGGCCGGCCAGGTCGAAATCCTGGTTGCGCATGCTGCCGGAGATATCCACCGCCAGCATCAGGTCCCGGCCGGTGGTGCGCAGGGGGGCGGACGGGTCCAGCCATTGCGGCCGCGCTGCGGCGGTGAGCAGCAGCAACCAGATCAACCAGGCCGGCAGCAGCCGGGGGGCGATGTGGCGGGGGTGCGGGCCGCCGGTGGATGGCGGCTCCAGACGGAAGGGCAGGCGCAGGGCACCACCCGGATGCGGTGCCGGCGGCAGCCAGCGCCGGGCCAGCAGGGGCAGCGGCAGCAGCAGGAACAGCCAGGGCCAGAGGAAGTGGATCATGCCCCGCGCCTCCGCCGGGGCACGGTGGCCGTCTCCAGCCAGTGCCGGGCCAGCCGGTGCAACGCCTCCACGTCGGCCTGGGGCCGGGCCTGGTAGGGGGCGGTCAGCAGTGTGCGCCCGATTCCCGCCGTGAATGCCCGGGTTCGCCCGTGATGGTCGAGAAATGCCAGCCAGGACTCGCCGGTCAGCCCGGCCGGGGTGCCCTCGGGATGGGCGGCGATGGCCGCCTGGCGCAGCAGGCGCGACAGGCCGCGCAGGTAACGGGCGTCGTCGCGGTCCTTGCGCCAGGTGGCATGCAGGCGATGCAGGTGGCGCAGGGAGCGGCGCCGCAGGCGCGTGCGGCGCCGCCAGGCCCAAAGGCCCGACAGGGCGGCGATCAGCAGCAGGGCGCCCAGCAGCCACCAGCCGGGGGCCGGTGGAAACCAGCCCACGGGCGGCGGCAGGTGGATGTCGCGCAGGGAGTTCAGGGTCTGGTTCATGGCCGGCCGGATGGGCGTTGCAGCCCCTTGCGAAGCGTTTCGGTGACCGGGTCGGCGGTGGACAGCCGCAGGCTGTGCAGGCGGTGGCGGCGCGCCAGCCGTTGCAGGCGCGCGCCGGCGTCGGCGAAGGGTTGCCGGAAGGCCCGGCGCTGTCCTTCGTCCCCGCAGTCGAGGGTGAATCGCCGCCCGGCGGACAGCACCGGGTAGCGCCCCCGGGCGGGGGGCTCCGCTTCCAGAGGGTCGTGGACATGGATGGGCAGGAGGTCATGGTGCCGGGCCAGATGGGCGATGTGCTCCTCGCCGCCCGCCTCCAGGGCCTGGAAGTCACTGAGGAGGAACAGCAGGCTGCCCGGCGGCGCATGCCTGCGCAGCAGTCCCAGTGCCACATCGAGGCCGGCCGCTCCCGGCCGGGCCGGTGCCGCCAGGGCGCCCAGCAGGTCCATGACACCGGCTTCCCCGCCGCGGGGGTGGCGCAGCAGGCAACGTGTCTCACCGAAGATCAGGCCGCCGACCCGGTCGCCGTGGGATTGCAGAGCCCAGGCCAGCAGGGCGGCGGCACGGGCGGCGACCACCCATTTGAAGGCCTTGCGGCTGGCGAAACGCATGGATTCGCCGCGGTCGAGGACGAGGTAGGCATTGCGCTCCTTCTCCTCGCGAAAACGCTTGGTGTGGGGTTTTCCGCTGCGCGCGGTGACCCGCCAGTCGATGGAGCGGTAATCGTCCCCGTGTTGGTATTCACGCACATCCTCGAATTCGATGCCGTGGCCGCGGTGCCGGGTCAGCCAGGCGCCGGGTCTGGGGGCGGTGACCGAGCCGGGTGCCGACAGGTCGAGTGCCAGGGCACGGCGGCGAAGGGCGGCCAGTTCCTCCAGCGTTACCGTGGTGGGGTCGGTGGCGGGCATGGCGGGCCGTGAAGAACGGCGCTCAGGGCACCGCAACGGTGTTCAGGATGCGCCCGATCAGCTCGTCCGCGCTCACCCCGTCGGCCTCCATTTCGTAGCTCAGCAGGATGCGGTGGCGCAATACCGCCGGGGCCATGGCCTGGATGTCCTCCGGGCCGACATAGTCCCTCCCGGCCAGCCAGGCATGGGCGCGGGCGCAGCGTTCCAGGGCGATGCTGGCGCGCGGGCTGGCGCCGACCCGCAGGCCGGTGCCGCCGTCGCGGGTGGCGGTCACCAGTTGCACCAGGTAATCCTCCAGGTCGGGACTGAGGTGCAGTTGCAGTATCTCACTGCGGGCATCGAAGATGGTCTGTTGGGGAATGACGGGGGCCCCGCTGTCGCTTGCGTCATGGCCAGGGCCACGCCGGGCCGCCTCCCGCGCCAGCCGCAGGATGTCACGCTCATGCTGCCGGTCGGGGTAGCTGATGACCACTTTCATGAGGAAGCGGTCCAGTTGGGCGAAGGGCAGGGGGTAGGTGCCTTCGTGTTCGATGGGGTTCTGGGTCGCCATGACCAGGAACAGTTCCGGCAGGGTGTAGCTGCTGCGGCCAACGGTGATCTGCCGCTCGGCCATGGCCTCCAGCAGGGCCGACTGCACCTTGGCCGGGGCGCGGTTGATCTCGTCGGCCAGCAGCAGGTTATGGAACAGCGGCCCCCGTTCGAAGTGGAAGCTCCCGTCCGCCGGCCGGAATACCTCGGTGCCGGTGAGGTCGGCCGGCAGCAGGTCGGGGGTGAACTGGATGCGGTGGAAGTCGCCTTCCAGGCACGCGGCCAGTTCCTTCACGGCGGTGGTCTTGGCCAGGCCGGGGGCGCCTTCCACCAGCAGGTGTCCGTCCGCCAGCAGGGCGATGAGCAGACCGTCCAGCAGTTCGGGTTGGCCGATGATGCGTTGCTCCAGGTGTCGGCGCAGGGTGTCGATGGTGGCGTGTACGGTCATGTCGATGGTTGGCGGCGACAGTCGGGTGGACAGTGTGGTGGGTGGGGTTCCCGGCTGCTTTGTTATAGATCAATACTCGTTAACCCCAATATTGCACCCGGCCGCCGAAATAAATTGATAACTTGCTGGTTTTATTGAACTATCGTCGAATATAAGCAGGTAACGAAAGGTAACCGGGCCCTGGCTGGGCGCGCCCTCGCACCGTTCTGGCCGCCCCCGGCCGGTATTTCCTTCCCCGCCAATGGCTCGGGCCATTGACTCGGTCGGAAATCCGCCCGGGAACGCCCAGCCCGGCACGATCATCGCGCCCCCGGATGCAACATTGGGGTTAACCGGCATGGCTTTGTTGAGGTGCGGCTCAGGGCTTGCGGCCGCATCCCCGCATCCCTTCCCCCACCCCCCCATCCCCTGATACTTGTTCAGAGGTTTCTTATTGGTCCGGCAACCGCGCCGCGCCTCGATCTGACGCCTGCCTGAAGCTCTGAATGTGTAAACATTTGGTTGC
>CAYPEH010000160.1:0-2948 GCA_964409585.1 uncultured Chromatiales bacterium
TCGACCCGGTTGCGGCCGTTTTCCTTTGCCTTGTAGAGGGCCTTGTCGGCCCGTTTGAGCAAGGATTTCTGGGTGTCCCCCTCGCGCAGGGCCGCCACCCCAAGGCTGACACTGAGGCGGAGGTTTTTCCCGGAGCAGTCGCAGACGCTTCTTTCCACGGCCTCGCGGATACGTTCCGCCACCTGGCGGGCACCCTCCTCATCGGTGTGATCCATGAGGATGAGGAACTCCTCGCCGCCGTAGCGGTAGATCATGTCCGTGCCGCGAAGACATTCGGCCATGATGGTGGCCACGCTTTGCAGGGCCTTGTCGCCCGTATCATGGCCATGCCGGTCGTTGATCGCCTTGAAATGATCGATATCCAGCATGGCGATACTGAACGAGCGGCCGTAGCGTTTGGCCAGTGCGATTTCCCGTTCAAGGGCATCGGCCATCCCGGCACGGTTGTTGACGCCGGTCAGCGGGTCCTTGAAGGCCGCCTCGCGGGCGGTACGGTAGAGACGGGCGTTACGCAGGGGATAGAGCAGGGCCGGAAGCATGGCATGGATGGCCTGGCGCTCCCTTTTCTCAAAGGGATGCTGGCGGCCGAATTCCAGATTTCCCAGTTCCTCCCCCTCCAGCTCGAGTTCGAAGCGGGTGTGGTGGCGGGTCTTGCCATTGATTCCGTGCCAGTTGGAGCCATTGCTGTCCTTGAACAGCATGGTGTCGAAGTCGACGCTCTTGCCGATGTGATCGGCAAAGGATTCCAGGACGGTATCCACGTCCAGGCTCCGGTGCAGGTTGTCGGCGAGGGACGGTTCCGCCGGGGGGGGAGGCGGATTTTTTTGATTGCCATTCATCAGGGACGATGGTGCAGGTGGTATTACTGATGGGTGTTCCAAATCTTATCGTATCGGTTAAGTATCCACCCTATAAGTAGTCATCATCAAGCCTTTTTACAGCCTGTTTCATCTGGCTTTGATCTGTTCCTTAATCCGGCGTACCGGGGGATGCCCGCTACTGGGCGTTGAAGGCCCGGCCGGTGATGCCTTTGCTGTCCGGTCCCATGAGGTAGAGATAGGGCTTCATAATCTTGTCCGGCGTCGGGTTGTTAGTGGGGGGCTCCCCCGGATAGGCCCTCATGCGCATGTTGGTATGTACCGCACCGGGGTCCAGTGTGTTGACACGGACCGGGGTGGTTCCTTCCAACTCATGGGCCAGGATCTGGGAGAAACCCTCGATACCCGCCTTGGATACGCCGTAGGCGCCCCAGTAGGCACGCCCCTGCCTTCCGACCCGGTCGGAGGTGAAGATCACCGATGCGTCCGGGGAGTTCTTCAGCAGCGGCAGGCAGGCCCGGGTCATGAGGAAGGGGGCGTTGAGATTGACCTGCATGACCTTGAACCAGGTCTCCACATCGTAGAGTTCCGTGGGGGTCAGGGTGCCCAGGTTGGCGGCGTTGTGCAGCAGGCCGTCCAGGCGGCCGAATTCGTTTTCCACATTGGTGGCCAGATCCTGGTAGTCCTTGGGGGTGGCGCCTTCCAGGTTCATGGGGTAGATGGCCGGTTGTGGCTGGCCGGCCTGCTCGATCTGATCGTAGACCTGTTCCAGTTTCTTCAGCGTGCGGCCGAGCAGGATCACGGTGGCACCGTGGGCGGCGAAGCTCAGTGCTGCTGCCTTGCCGATACCACTGCCGGCTCCCGTGATGAGGATGACACGGTCCTTGAGCAGATCGGCGGCGGGGGAATAATCGCTGGGAATCGTTTCCATGAAAAGGCGCGGCCTCCAGGGCGTATGTGTGGCGGGATATTGCGGATTCTACCGGAATCCCCCCCCAGTCCGACAGACTGCTGGATGAGTGTCCCCGTGGAAACGGCGATGCCGGTGTCATCTCCGGGGGACGGCCCGCCAGGGGGTTATCCGGCCAGGTACCGCCGCTTCTCCCTGCCGGCGATGCGCCAAGCCATCCACAACCGGCGCATGGGACCGTGAAGGATGACCTCCGGATCGGTGCTGGAGGGCATGGCGGCCAGCCGCTTCAGGCGTGCTTCCTGAATGGCCGCCGATATCAGGGTCCAGAGCAGCGGATAGCGATGTTCCTCCGGCAACAGGTGCTCTGCCTGCCGGATGTGGGCGAGGGCCTGGCCGATGCGTGTTCCGACGAGTTGCTCGGTGGCATCGGTTCTTTGTGGCAGGCTCAGTGTCTCGGGGGAGACGCCTGATCGCTGCATTTCATCCCGTGTGAAATAACAGCGGCCATGGTCCGCGTCCCTGCGCAGACTGACCAGCCGGTCGGTTTTGATGAACCCCAGACCATACTGATAGGCCGCGTCCAGGGCCACGTGGTCGCGGACCCCCGCGGCTTCCGCTGCAAGCCAGCCCATCACACCGCCAGTGCGGTGCCAGTACAGGGTCAGTTGCCGTTCATCGAAACCGCCCTGGTTGTCCAGCTCCATCTCGCAGCCGTCGATGAATTCCAGCAGGTATTCGATGCTTGGCTCCGGGGTGGTGGCAAACAGCGACCGGGCCACCGGATGTTGTGCCTGCTTCTCCGTGGCCGCCCGCAGTTCACTGCGCCACCATGCCAGTTTTGCGCGCGCCACGCCCGGATCGCTGCATTCATCGACGATCCCGCCGACCTCGCGGCGGAAGGCCTCCAGTGCGGTGAAGGCCGCGCGGGGTCCGTCCGGCAGGAACAGGGTGCCGGTGAAGTAGGGGGAGAGGGGGTGGTCGGCGAGGCGCCGGCAGTATTCACTGGGGCTCATGGTGGAGGGGAGGATGGCCGATTTTTTCCGGCGAGTCCAAGGGAAGCTCTGAACGAATCGTGACACGGCGTCTTGAGGGGCCGAATCGTCCATCCCTGCATTGCGAATCTTGCCAATAGCAGGCTATTGGCAAGATTCGCGCCTTGAACTGGCCGATTTCCATCGACGACCTCATCACTTCATGACTTGCCCAGAGGTTCCCAA
>CAYPEH010000160.1:3048-5789 GCA_964409585.1 uncultured Chromatiales bacterium
TGGCCGATTTCCATCGACGACCTCATCACTTCATGACTTGCCCAGAGGTTCCCAAGGGAGGGCGCAGCCCCTTGCGGAAGATGCGCGGCCATCTCCCCGGTACTCGTCCGGAGCTTCCTGTACAATGCGCGCCATCTTTTCGTGGAGATTTTCCTTGCAGGCACAGCTTTCTCAGATCGCTGCCATTGCCGCCGGCGGCGCGGCAGGCGCCGTGATGCGCTTCTGGGTATCCAACGGGGTCTATTCCCTGCTGGGGCGTGGTTTCCCCTGGGGGACCCTGGTGGTCAACGTACTCGGTTCCCTGATCATGGGGCTGTCGTATGTGCTGCTACTGGAGCGCATGAGTGTGGCGCCGGAGTGGCGGGCTGCTTTGATGATCGGCCTGCTGGGAGCGTTCACCACCTTTTCCACCTTTTCCATCGAGACGTTCAACCTGCTGGAGTCGGGTGACTGGCCAAAGGCGGTGTTGAACATGGTGTTTTCGGTGCTGGCCTGTGTGCTGGCCGTCTGGATCGGAGTGCAGGCCGGGAGGCAGTTATGAGTGCTACGCGCGAAGTGACCATGGTGCATATCTACCTGACCGAGCAGCAGCACCTGCTGGAAAAGATCATGGGTCTGCTGCATGACCAGGAAAAGGTGGCCGGTGTAACCGTGTTCCGGGGTATCACCGGTTTCGGTCGCTCCGGCCAGATGCATTCATCGGCCCTGCTGGACATGTCCCTGGACCTGCCGCTGGTGATCGAGTTCTTCGATGAGCCGGGGCGCATCGGTGTGGTCATGGATCACCTGCGTGCCTACGTCAAGCCGGGCCACATGGTCAGTTGGCAGGCCCATGTATATGAATGATTGCTGAAGCGTTTTATTACTGAAGAGTTTTAAGGCACTACCCAGATGCTTGATCCCAAACTGCTGAGAACCGATCCGGATGCCGTGGCGGCCAGACTGAGCCGGCGTGGTTATGCGTTGGACGTGGCACGGCTGCGCGAGTTGGAGGCCCGCCGCAAGGAACTTCAGGTGCGCACCCAGGAATTGCAGAGCGAGCGCAACCGCCGTTCCAAGGAGATCGGCAGGGCCAAGGCCCAGGGCCAGGATATCCAGCCGCTGCTGGATGCGGTGGCCGAACTGGGGGATCGTCTCAGGCAGGCCGAGGCGGATCTGAGCGGGGTGCAGAACGAGCTGCGCGAGATGCACATGGGCATTCCCAATGTACCCCATGACTCCGTGCCGGATGGGGGTGGCGAGGATGACAACGTGGAGATCCGCCGCTGGGGCGAGCCCCCGGTCTTCGATTTCGAACCCAGGGATCACGTCGATCTGGGGGCTGCCGGCGGGCTGATGGATTTCGAGACCGCCGCCAAGATCTCCGGCTCCCGTTTTGCCCTGCTGCGCGGACCTGTGGCGCGCCTGCACCGGGCGTTGATCCAGTTCATGCTCGACCTGCATACCGGCGAGCATGGTTACCAGGAGGTCTATGTCCCCTACCTGGTCAATGCCGACAGCCTGCGCGGCACCGGGCAACTGCCCAAGTTCGAGGAGGATCTGTTCAAGGTGACCGGCGAGGCGGGCTATTACCTGATCCCTACCGCCGAGGTGCCGGTCACCAACATCGCCCGTGGCGAGATCATCGAGGAGTTGCCGCTGCGCTTCGTATGCCACACACCCTGTTTCCGCAGCGAGGCCGGCTCCTATGGCAAGGACACCCGGGGCATGATCCGCCAGCATCAGTTCGAGAAGGTTGAACTGGTGCAGATGCGCCCGGCCAGTGAATCCTACGATGCCCTGGAGGAACTCACCGCCCATGCCGAGGCCGTGTTGCAAAGGCTGGAACTGCCCTACCGGGTGGTGAGCCTCTGTGCCGGCGACATCGGCTTCTCCTCCGCCAAGACCTATGATCTGGAGGTGTGGCTGCCGGGGCAGGGCAAGTATCGCGAGATTTCCTCCTGTTCCAATTTCGAGGACTTCCAGGCCCGCCGCATGCAGGCCCGCTGGCGCAATCCCGAGACCGGCAAGCCGGAACTGTTGCACACCCTCAATGGCTCCGGTCTGGCGGTGGGGCGGACCCTGGTGGCGGTGATGGAGAACTACCAGCAGGCCGACGGACGTGTCCGGATTCCCGAGGTCCTGCGCGGCTACATGGGCGGGGCCGAATTTCTCTAGCTGGAAAACCCGCGCCACCCTCCATGCTCACCAAGATCCTCATCACCGCGCTGGTCATCGTCCTCGCCTTCGCCATCGGCGGGGCGCGGGCACGTCAGGCCACCGTCCGCCGCAGCACCGGCCAGGCACCGGCACGAACACCATCCGGCTCCGGTCCCGGCAGCCGTTTCGAAGCGGCGCTGCCGAAGCTGGCGGCCTACGGCGTGATCGTCATCCTGCTGTTGGGCGTGGCAGGGTATCTGTTCATGAACTGGCAGGATGAACACCGGGAACTGACGGTACGGGTGATCAATACCCAGAGCGGGCAGACCACCCGTTACCTCGTCGAAAAGCGCGCCCTCAAGGGGCGGAGCTTCGAGACCATCGACGGGCGTACGGTGACCCTGGCCGACACCGAACGGATGGAGGTGCTGGCGGCGGATGAGTGAGGAACGACGTTCCTGCCCGGCGGGGCGCTTTCATCCCCCGGCTTCCCTCTCCTGCCCTAGGAGCCTGTCGGACTCAGGCTGGATCGGCTGCAAAAGCGGGACAGCGGTCTGATTTTCCCTGATTTTTCGTCACATGGCTCCCACCATGCTCCTCAA
>CAYPEH010000161.1:0-5716 GCA_964409585.1 uncultured Chromatiales bacterium
AGGTTATGGCGCGAGATTCATCGCGAGAAGAACGGTGTGGTTTGACCGGTTACGAATCGCGCGGGGTGGAATGGGCGCTTTTCGGGGCAGGGGCGGGTTCAGGGCAGGATGCTCTCTCCGCTGTACAGTTGCGCCACCGTTTCCCGTTCCCTCACCAGGTGGGCCTGGTCGCCGTCCACCATGACCTCGGCGGCCCGTGGGCGGGTGTTGTAGTTGGAGCTCATGGTGAAGCCGTAGGCGCCGCAGGATCGCACCGCCAGCAGGTCGCCTTCCCGCAGGTTGAGCTTGCGGTCCTTGCCGAGGAAGTCGCCGGTCTCGCAGATGGGGCCGACCACGTCGTAGGTCCGCACGCCGTCGCAGTCGTCACGGGGGGTCACTTCGATGATGGCCTGCCAGGAGCCGTACAGGCTGGGGCGGGCCAGGTCGTTCATGGCGGCGTCCACCACGGCGAAGTTCTTGTGCCCGGTGTGCTTCAGGTATTCCACCCGTGTCAGCAGGATGCCGGCGTTGCCGGCGATGGCGCGTCCGGGCTCGATGATGATCTCCTGCGGGCGGTCGCCCAGGTGGGCGTCGAGGGCCGCGGCGTGTTCGGCCGGCTCGGGGGGCTGTTCGTCCCGGTAGCGGATGCCCAGTCCTCCGCCCAGGTCCAGGTGGTGGATGGGGATGCCCTGCGCGGCCAGCCGGTCGGTGAGGGCCAGCACCCGGTCCAGGGCGTCGACGAAGGGGGCGGTCCCGGTCAGTTGCGAGCCGATGTGGCAGTCGATGCCCTGGATGTCGATGTGGGGCAGCCCGGCGGCGCGCCGGTAGACTTGCTCGGCCTGTTCCACGTCGATGCCGAACTTGTTTTCCTTCAGGCCGGTGGAGATGTAGGGATGGGTGCCGGCGTCCACGTCCGGGTTGACCCGCAGGGATACGGGGGCGCGCCGGCCCATTTCCCCGGCGATCCGGTTCAGACGCTCCAGTTCCGGCTCCGATTCGACGTTGAAGCAGCGGATGCCCGCTTCCAGCGCGCGGCGCATCTCCGCGGCGCTCTTGCCGACCCCGGAGAACACCACCCGCCGGGGGTCGCCGCCGGCGGCCAGCACCCGTTCCAGTTCCCCCCCCGAGACGATGTCGAAGCCGGCGCCGAGCCGCGCCAGCACGTTCAGGACCGCCAGGTTGGAGTTGGCCTTGACGGCGAAACAGACCAGATGGGGGCGGCCGGCCAGGGCCTCGTCGAAGGCGCGGAAGTGCCGCTCCAGGGTGGCGCGGGAATAGACGTAACAGGGGGTGCCGAAGCGTTCGGCGATGTCGCCGAGGGCGACATTTTCGGCGTACAGGGTGCCTGCCTGGTATTGAAAATGGTCCATGGGGGGAATCCGGGGAATCGGTGTTGGAGCGGATCGGCCCCGCCGGTGTGGCGGCGGCGTTGCGTGCCGCGGCCCTGGAGCGGCCGGGGAGGCCGTCGAGGTTACCCCGCCTTATTCATGATGGATCGTGGAAGCTGGCGCCGGGCCGGTGCGTCCGGGCGCCGCCCTGGAGCGAGCGTCGTAGCCGGAGCTACGACGGGAGTGAAGGGCAAGCCCGGGCGTGCCGGAACCAGCCAGGGCCGCGATAGGCTGAAGCCTGTCGCCGTCCGGGGGAAGCGGTATCGTGGAGGATTGGTGATTGCCTTCATCGGGTTATCGTAGGCTTCAGCCGCCATCATGAATAAGGCGGGGTTACTGCGGTTCGGGCCCCAGCGGTTCTTCCACGTCCTGCCGTTCTTCCTCTTCGAGCTTGCGCTGTTGCTCGCGTTGGGACTTCATCAGTTCGTACTGCTGGCGGAGATATTCCTCGACCGTAAGGGGGCCGGTGGATTCACCGGCGACACCCGGTTTTGCATTCTCGACGTATTCCTGGGCGGATTCATGGTGCTCGGCGCGGCTGCGTTCCATCAGTTCCTTGGCCCGCTCCTGTTCCAGCTCCTTCGGCAGATAGAGGTCGCCGTACTGGCCGCAACCGGCCAGGGTCAGGGCCAGGGCCAGGCCGGTCGAGAGCTTGCGGAGGATAAAGGTCATGGGGTCAGGGAATGAGTATCGATGGATTTTTCCGCGCAGTATAGCAGCCTGTCGGACTGGGGATGAAACGGCTGCAAATGCGGGAGAGCGGCCCATTTTTCCCTGATTTTTCGTTGCGTAGTCCCACTATGCGCCTCAAAATCATGAAAAACTGGCCTCGCTCTCCCACATTTTCGCTTCGCTTCCCCCCAGTCCGACAGGCTGCTAGCGCAGTCCGAAGGGATCGGGTCGGGGGGAGGGTGGTGCGGTACACTGTGGAACCTGTGGCAAACCAGCTCCCGGCCCACCGCCTTGCGATTAAAGACCGACATCTTCCTGCGTATCTCACTGGCCACCGTGCTGCCGCTCACGGCTCTGGTGTTCGGCGCCACGGTGTACAGTGAACGCCTCTATCAGGAGGATGTGGACCGCTCCGTCACCACCAGTCTCAACCGCATCGTCGCCGAGGTGGACCGCCATTTCGCCCTCCAGCGCGAGATCATCCGCTCGCTGGCCGGTGTGCAGGTGATACAGGATTATCTGCCGGTGCTGGAGGAGGCGGCGCGGGGGGACATCCATCCGCAGTTGTTCGAGCGTAGCGAGCGGATTTCGCATTTTTTCCAGACCATCCAGGATGTCCTGCCGGGCATCAGTTCACTGCGGGTATTGGACATTTCCGCCAACACCATGGCCAAGGTGCAGTTCGGGCGCGCCGCGATGGCGGCCTTCGATGGCATCGAGAGTTTTCCCTACGCCGAGGAGGAACGTGACCTGGAGTCGTTGGCGCAACGCCTGCGGGCCCTGCCCGCAGGTGAGGTCAGTTTCCTGTTGTTGACCGCCGAGGAGGATGCGGCGCCGATGCAGCCGCTGCTGGATGCGGTGGTGCCCCTGATGATGGCCGGGCAGCCGGTGGGTTATCTGGTGGCGGGGCTGGGTGGTGAACAGGTCGACCGCATCCTGGATGTGGTGCAGCGCCCCCAGGGCGGTGCGCTGCTGGTGGCCGAGATCAACCCGGACTGGGCGCATCGTGACGGCCTGGTCCTGTACGACGACGAGCGTATCGGTCTCGGCGACGGCGATTCCCGGCCGCGTCCGCTGTTGCGCGAGCGCGCCGCCGATCTCTGGGCGGCGGTGCAGGGGTTCCCGTTCGGTTCGGTGGATCAGGAGGAGCGTTCCCGGCGCAGTTATTACCTGGAGTATCTGCCCTATCCCAACCAACTGGTGAGCTGGGTGGTGGCGGTGCAGGTGGACCTGGAGGCCCTTTCGGCACCGTTCAACCGCATTCGTTACGGCATTCTTCTGTTCGCCGTGCTGGCCCTGGCCTTGAGCCTGTTGCTGGTGCGCTGGAGCGCGCGCCGGGTGGCGGCGCCCATCAGCGAGCTGAGCCGGGGCCTCAAGGCCTATGCCGATGGCGGCGCCACGGTGCGGTTCCCCGCCCGTGGCACCGATGAGCTGCGGCAACTGGTCGATTCCTACAATTACATGCTGGAAACCCTGCGCAAGGCCGAACAGGAACGGGACAAGGCCCGTGATCTGATGGTGCAGAGCGCCAAACTGGCCAGTATCGGCCAGTTGGCGGCCGGTATCGGCCATGAGCTGAACAATCCGCTCAACAATATCCTTACCCTGACCAAGCTGATGGAGCGCGGCCTGCCGGAGTGTGACGGGCATCTGGCGGAGGATCTGGCCTCCCTGCGTGAGGAGGCCCTGCGCGCCTCGCGCATCGTCGGCGGGGTGCTCAATTTCGCCCGCCAGGTACCGCCCGAAGTCAGCACCTTCGATCTCCGCCAGTGGCTGGACGAGACCCTGCCACTGGTCAAACAGGCCGCCAAGCGCCGCAGGGTGAACCTGGTGGTGACCTGTGACGACGGCCAGGTTCTGGGTGACCGCAGCCAGTTGCAGCAAGTGTTGATCAATCTGCTGCTCAATGCCATTCAGGCCAGCCCCGAGGGGGGGGAGGCACGGGTCTCGGCCCGGCGCGCCGCGAAAGTATGGTCCATCCAGGTCCGTGATCATGGGGCGGGGATCGCCGACGAGGCGCGGGACAAGATCTTCGATCCCTTCTTCACCACCAAGCCGGTGGGTGACGGAACCGGGCTGGGCCTGTCCATCAGCCTCGGTATCGTCGAACGCCATGGTGGCCGGCTGCGGGTGGAAAACGCCCCCGGCGGGGGGGCCATCGCCACGGCCGAGCTGCCGCTGGTTCCCGTGGAGGGGCTGGCAGACGGGCGGACCCACGATACGTAATCCCGGAAACTTGTCCATCATGCAGAACGAGCACCCCAGCGTACTGTTCATCGACGATGACCCCAAGGCCAGCGAGCTGTTTCGCCGCTACGTGGCGCGCGAGCCCTTCCAATGCCGGGTCTACCAGGACCCGCTGGAGGCGCTGGAGTATTTCCGCCGCGAGGGGGCGGACCTGATCATTACCGATCAGCGCATGCCCGGTCTCAGTGGCACCGAACTGCTGGCCGAGGTGCGCGATCAGGATCCGGAGGTGCCGGTCATCATCATCACCGGACATGGCGACGTGGACACGGCGGTGGAGGCCCTGCGCCGTGGCGCCACCGATTTCGTCAAGAAGCCCTATGACATGGACGAGCTGCTGGTCCTGGTGGAGAAGGCGCTGGAAAGCGGCCGTCTGCGGCGGGAGAACCGCCTGCTCAGGCGGCAGTTGCAGGACGAGCGCAGTCACTACGGCATCATCGGCCATGCAGCCGCCATCAAGGCGGTCTACGCCACCATCGACAAGGTGGCGGATGTGCGCTGCAACGTCATCATCGAGGGCGAATCGGGCACCGGCAAGGAACTGGCCGCGCGCGCCCTGCACAATCTCAGCCCGGCCGCCGACCAGCCGTTCATCGTCGTCGATTGCGGAGCCCTTTCCGACACCCTGCTGGAAAGTGAACTGTTCGGGCATGAGAAGGGGGCGTTCACCGGTGCCGCCCAGCGCAAGAAGGGGCTGCTGGAGGTGGCCAGCGGCGGGACCGTCTTTCTGGACGAGATCGGCAACATCTCCGAGGCCATGCAGATCAAGCTGCTGCGGGTGGTGCAGGAGCAGCAGGTGACCCGGGTCGGCGGCGTGCGGCCCATCGACATCGATGTGCGTTTCGTCGCCGCCACCAATGAGGACCTGGAGGCCCTTTCCAGGGAGGGGCGCTTCCGCCACGATCTCTACCACCGCCTCAACGTGGTCAAGATCACCATGCCGCCTTTGCGTGACCGTGCCGAGGACATCCCCCTGCTGGTGCAGCACTTCGTTTCCGAGTTCGCCTCCCGTTACCAGCGCCAGGTGGAGGGATTCGATGCCGCTTCCATGGCCAAACTGATGGCCTATGACTGGCCGGGCAATGTGCGTGAATTGCGCAACCTGGTGGAACGGCATATCGCCCTGGCCGACGGGCCCGTGCTGCATCTGCAGGGGCTGTCGGGTGGTTCCGCGCCGGCGGCGGAGGAGGCCCTGGATGCCGGTTTCCCGTCCCTGGCGGAACTGGAGCGGCGTTACATTCTCAAGGTACTGGCGGCCGAGGGGGGCAATCGCGAGCGCACTGCGGCGGTGCTGGGCATCAACAAATCCACCCTGTGGCGCAAGTTGCAGCAGTACGGAAAGGGCTGACCCCCCTTCCCCCCTCGCCCCCACAGGAGGAGAGGGGTTGGGGTGAGGGTATCTTCATGGCTGAATCAACAGCCGGTCGGGC
>CAYPEH010000162.1:0-5703 GCA_964409585.1 uncultured Chromatiales bacterium
CTGAAGACGGATACTGTATCGCCGGTCCCTGTGGCGGGCAGAGTCTACAGGGTGTCCCGATCAGGGTGGATGAAAATACAATCAGGCTCATCGGGTAGCTCGTGATGAGGTGAGGGAAGGAGTGGCCGTGTCGTTTTTCCGCGCTGTATGGTTGTTTCTGTGTGCCTCGGTGGTCGTGGCCGCTCCGCTGGACGAGGTGAAGAGCCTGATAGAGGCCGGCGACCTGGAGGAGGCCATGGCCCGGCTGGAAGTGCGCCTGGACACCAATCCCGATGATGTCGATGCGCGTCTGCTGCGGGGGGTCATTCTGGCCGAACAGGGGCGGCTCAAGCAGGCCGAGGCGGCTTTCAAGGCCGTGGTGCGCGACCATCCCAGAAACCCCTGGCCCTACACTTATCTGGCCGGTGTCCATACGGCCACCGGCCGCTATGAACATGCGCGCCGTGCCCTGCGGCAGGCCCTGCGCGTGAAACCCGGTTTTGCGCCGGCGCACAGGAATCTCGGCGACCTCTATATCGATATGGCGCTGGAGCAGTACCAGAAGGCCAGCGAGCAGGGCCTGCAACAGGTGGAGCAGCGCATCGATGCCCTGCTGCTGTTCAGGGTCCGGCATGCGGTCGAACCGGCATCGGTCGCTTCCGTGGCAGGGATCGTGGCGGGAAGGGTGGCTGCCGGGAACACGGGCAATGGTGATGTGGCCGATCCCGTGGCAGGGAATGAGGAACCGTCCGTGCAGCCGGCGGCCACGGCGCAACCCCGCCAGGTCGGTGGTGATCCGCGGTGCGTTACGGTCGAACTGATACCCCGTGGGGACGGCTACCGGCGCCTGCACGACTGGCTTCAGGAGCACGGAGGCACTACGCGGGTTTTGAGCCGCGTGGATGCAGAGCAGGTGTACTGGGTCTATGTGCCCTCCTTGCCTTCTGCCCGTGCCGCGCGAGAGCGCATGGAGGCCCTGCGCCTGATCGGGGTGCGGGACATGGCGCTGGTTATGCGCGGTCCGAAGGCCAATGCCATCTCCCTCGGTTCCTACCGCAGGCAGGATTCCATGGAACGGCGGCGCGCGGAACTGCGCAGGCTGGGCGTGGAACATGCCTACAAGGTCAGCGAAATCCGGCCGCCACGGGTGACCGTGGAAGCGGTGCTGCCAACGGAGCAGGCGCTGGAGTCGCTGCGGGGTGAGTTTCCCGAGCTGAATCTCGGGGACAGTGCCTGCGGGTCGGGGTGATGGGGATCCATGGATTCATGGGCACGAGGCATTTTCTGTGCATCGTATGGATGGGCATCGGTCTGGCGTGGGCGGGCAGTGGTCTCGCCGATGCCTTCAGCGAGGCGGAAAGCCGCCTGCAGGCCGGGGACATGGACGGTGCCATGGAGAAGATCGAACAGTTGCTGGACGATCAGCCGGGCCATGTGGAGGCCCGTATGCTGCGGGGCATCATTCTGGTGGAACAGGGGCACCTGGAACAGGCCAGGATCAGCTTCGAGTCACTGGTTGCGGATCACCCCGAACTGCCCCAACCCTATAACAACCTGGCCGCCATCTATGCCGCTACCGGGCGTATGGACCGTGCCCGTGAGGCCCTGCGCCGGGCCCTGGACATCGCGCCGGATTACGGTGTGGCGCAGGAGAATCTGGGCGATCTATATGTCACCATGGCGGTGGAGCACTATGCCCGCGCACGCAAGGGGGTGACTGGCCGTGCGCATGACAAGGCGGCCGGCCTGCGTGATTTCAAACAGCGTTTCGGTATCGACCTGACCGGTGGTGAAACGCTTCCGGCCACGCAGGAGGAGCCTCCCGGCCCCGTGCAAGACCAGCCGGACGGCGTGCCATCCCAGGTGGCCGGCCGGGAAGAGGGGGCGGCGGTCGTACCGGCGGAGGACGGGGATACGGCGGGCGGCGGTACCGATGAGGAGCGGTCCGTGGCATCCTGTCTCTTGATTGGGCCGTTTCAAAACAAGGACCTGCTCGCACAAATCACTCGCCGGTTGAAGGATCGGGCCGTGGCGGTGCGTCGTGTCGATCGCGTGACCCCCTATGAAGTCTACTGGGTATATATTCCTCCATTGGAATCGCGGGCAGCGGCCCAGGCGCGTCTGCGGGAGCTGCGCGCCAAGGGACTGAAAGACGTGAGGTTGGTGCATAAAGGGGAGTTTGCCAATGGCATCTCCCTGGGCAGTTATTCCCGACTCGATTCCGTACGGCGGCGGATGAAGCAACTGAAGGCCAGGGGAATAGACAGTGTTTTCAAGCTGTCTGAAAGCAGGAAAAGCATGACCTGGCTGATGGCCGGGTCCGTTTCACAGGTGGAAATCGGAAGGCTCAAAGAGGCCTATCCGGATCTCAAACTAGAAATCGGAGCCTGCCAGCATGGAAATTAGAAACGGTATGGGAATCGGGGGGAAGCTCTTCTCCGTCGTCGTCCTGCTCTGGCCGCTGAGCCTCAGCGCCGGTCTGTTCGAGGAGGCATCGCAGTTGCTGCAGGACGGTGATCCGGAAGAGGCCATGGAACGTGTGCGCCTGCTGCTGGCGCAGCAACCGGATCACCTGGAAGGGCGCATCCTGCGTGGGGTCACCCTGGTGCAGTTGGGGCGTATGGACGAGGCCGTTCAGGCGTTCGAGAAGCTGACGGCGGAGCACCCGCGGCTGCCCCAACCCTACAACAATCTGGCTGCCATCTATGCCGCCATGGGCCGGTCGGAGGAGGCGCGGCGTGCCCTGATGAGGGCGCTGGCGGCCGATCCCGATTACGATATCGCGCGCGAGAACCTGGGGGACCTGTATGTGTCCATGGCCCTGGAGCAGTATGCCGCGATGAAGGAACATGGCGTGCGTGTGCGTTCCAAGGCCGTGTTGTTGCAGACCTTCCGTAACCGTTACCTGGCCGATGGCGCAAGACAGGTGGTGCCGGACACGCCGGTATCGGCGCGGAAGCGAAAGCCGTCGCGGGAGCACGTCCTGGCAAGGAAAACGGATACGGTGAACAGGCCCGAGGAGGGGAAGGAACCGGCCTCGGTTGCCGAAAAGATGGTTGCAGAGGCTGGAAAGGCGCGGGCAACGGCGCCGCCAAGGGAAAAACCGCAGCCGGCTGCAACACGGGTGGAGAACAAGAACGTGGCCAGGGAGGAAGAGGAACCGCTCGAACCGGCAGAGAAGAAGTCCGCCGCTACGGAACAGGCGGCGGTGGCGGAAGTGGTGGAAAGGTCCATGGCGGCCGCCCCTTCCGCCTGTTTGCAGGTGGGTCCTCTCAATGTGGCCGGCACGCGCAAGCGTGTCAGTGCCTGGTTGCAAGGACAGGGCGCCAGCGTGGAAATCGTCCGGCGGCCGACGCCGGTCAATATCTACTGGTTCTACATGCCTCCCCTGGAGTCACGGCAGGCGGCGCGGGAAAAGGCCCGGTCCCTGCGCGATGCGGGTATCGGGGACGTGGCTGTGATTACCTCGGGGGAAAAGGCCAACGGTCTCACCCTGGGGGCCTACAGTTGGAGATCCACCATGGAAAACCGCCGCAAGCAGTTGGATGCGGCCGGGGTGGAATACAAGATCAAGACCCGGGAGACGGAGAAGGCCTTGCCCTGGGCGGTGGTCGTCGATGCCCCGGCAGGGTTGGAAGACGAGCTCGGCAAGGCCTGGCCGGATCTGCGGGTGGAGAAGGGGGCCTGCCCGGCACCTTGACGGGACGTCAGATCACCCGGTCATTGCCCCCATCCACCGGCACCTGTGCGGCCGTGGTCTTGGCGAACAACGGCCCGCACATCTCCGCCGCCAGTTCCGCCACGTCACGGGCACAGACCTCGGTCTTGAGCACGTTCTTGGTCTTGTATTCCTCCACCGACATGCCGTAGTGCGTAGCGCGTGCATGCAGCACTTCCTCGGTCCACAGCCCGGTGTCGAAGACCGCGTCGGGGTGCAATGAGTTGATGCGGATGCCATCCGCGCCCCATTCCAGCGCGGCGACGCGGGCCAGTTGATTGAGGGCTGCCTTGGAGGCCGAATAGGCGGCGGCGCCCGGTCCCGGCGCGGGCACGTTCTTGGAACCGATCACCACCACGCGGCCGTTGTTGGGCGCCAGTTTCAGCAACGGATGGCAGAGGCGCATCAGGACCAGGTTGGCATCCAGATTGACCGACAGGACCTTGCGCCACAGCCCGTCATCCATTTCCGCGATCCTCATGCCGCCGGGGAACAGGCCCGCGTTCAGGATGAGCATGTCGAGGCCGCCGAAACGGCGTGCCCCGGTTTCCAGCGCCGCCTCCACGGCCGTGGTGTCGGTCACGTCACAGGCGATGCCAAGGAAATCCGGGCGCTGGTAGAGTCCTTCGATCGCCGGGTTCAGGTCCAGGGCGATGACCGCCGCTCCACGGCACAGCAGGGAATCCACGCAGGCCTTGCCGATACCGGAGGCGGCGCCGGTGACCAGGGCCACCTCACCCTGGAACAGGGGTGCGGAACCGCCCCTGCGCAGTTTGGCCTGTTCCAGTTCCCAATATTCCACGTCGAAGATGTCGCCGGGGGGCAGGGCCTGCCAGCCACCGAGCCGTTCCGCCCGCAGGATGATCTCCATGGTATGGCGGTAGATATCGGCGTTGATGGCGGTTTCCCTGGCATTCCTGCCGGCGGTGACCAGGCCCAGTTCCGCGTCCAGGATCACCCGTGGGGCCGGGTCCAGCATTCGCACCTCGCCGCGGGCCTTGGGCGCGTTTTCCTCGAAATAGGCCTGGTAGGCTTCGGCGTAGGCCTCCACGTCGCGGCCCACCATGGGCAGACGCTTGGTGCGGATTACATGATCGGGCGTAGCCGGGCCGCGCTGGCTGATGTCGGCCACGTCGGCGCGGCGGACAAAGGCCATGTCGGCGGCCTCCTGATGGCAGCTCAGGAGCATGGGGAAGCCGGCCACCTCGGATATCTCCAGGCGCATTTCCGCCAGTTCCACCCGTTGCATGGCGGTGGTGGTGGAGGCCGCCGCTTCGGGCAGATCCCAGGCGCCCCGGTCGCGCAGATACCGTTCGGCGCGGCCGACCAGGTCGATCATGCGTTCATAGGACTGCCTGGCCGTCTCGCCGAAGGAGAAGATGCCGTGGTTCATCAGCACCATGCCGATGGTCCGGCCGGTGGCCTCGGCGGCGAAACGCTCGGCCACCAGCCGGGCGAGATCGAAGCCGGGCATAACGTAAGGGATGACGACCACATCATCGCCGTAGATCTCGCGTATGCGCGCCTCGCCTTCGGCGGTATTGGTCACGGCGATCACCGCGTCGGCATGGGTGTGGTCCACGTATTTGTAAGGCAGCACGGCATGCAGGATGGCCTCCACCGAGCCGGTGGGCGCGGAGGCCACGGTCTGCCGTGTCTTCAGTTCATTGACCATTTGCAGGTCGGACAGGGATTGCAGTTTCGCCAGCTTGAGCAGGTGGTCCATGCGAATGGGGGTGAAGCCGGGGGCCTCGATGGTGGCCAGATCCCAACCCGAGCCCTTGACGTAGAGGATGTCCTCCTCCTCGCCCACCAGATTGGTCTCGCGGATCTTCACCGAGGTGTTGCCGCCGCCGTGCAGGACCAGCGACGGGTCGCGGCCGAGCAGGCGGGAGGTGTAGACGCGCAGGTCGAGATCGGTTTCGTACTGTTGGGCTTCGTCGTCGTTCCAGAGGCTTTTCATGGTCGGTTCCGGGGGGGCGTCGATGGCTGCGGCTTTGCTTGGG
>CAYPEH010000163.1:0-5647 GCA_964409585.1 uncultured Chromatiales bacterium
GGGGAAGGGGTGCATCGACACGCCCGCAAGCCATCGATCTTCATCCTTCCCCCACCCGGAAGGGGACTCTGATCGAGGCGCGCAGCGACTGGACCTCAATACTCCAGCGCAACCCGGTAGCCACCGAATTTGCGGATATTGATCACTCCCCCTTCGAGAATCAGGTACTGGCCCTTGATGCCCATGAGCCTGCCGGCCACTTCCGGGGTCTTGTCGAAGTTGAAGGATTTCACCTTTGCCGGGTACTGCTGCACAGGATAGTGGATCTCCACCGGCTCGGCCTCGGGCAGACGCCGCACCTGACCGCCGGATTCCGCCTCCAGATCCTTCAGGGTCCCGCCGATGGCGGCCAGCAGTTCGTCCCGGCGCAGGCGCAGATCGACGGCGTCCGGCTCCCCCTTGAGCATGGCCCGCCAATCGGTGCGGTCGGCGACATGCTCCTTGCAGGCCACCTCCAGCCTGCCCGACAGGAAACGGTTGGCCACCTCGAGGATCGGCAGCGCCTGGACCGCACCCTGGTCGATCCAGCGGGTGGGGATCTGCGATCCCCGGGTGATGCCCACCTTGATCCCGGAGGAATTGGCCAGGTAGACGAGATGGGGCTGGAAACAGTGGTCGCGCGCCCATTCCGGCTCACGGCAGGTACCGGCATCATAGTGGCATTTCTCTGGCTTGACGATGCAGATATCGCATTGGGCCAGGCTTTGAAAACAAGGGTAGCAATAGCCCTGGTTGAAGCTTTTTTTCGTGCTGCGTCCACAGGCCACGCAGTTGATCTCCCCCTCGTAGCGGAGACGGATGTCACGGCCGATGAGGGGGTTCAGCGCCACCCGTTCCCCGCCCACGGGCAACCAGTACCGCACCGGCTCGTCCAGGACGGCGATCATCTTTTCCAGGTTGCCCCGATGGATCGGCATGTGGGCTGACCGCCTCCCGGACCCGGCCGTCAAAGCTGGATCACTTCCAGCCCGAGGCCGGCATGCTCTTCCAGGGTCCTGGCATCGGACAGCACCGCCACACTGCCCAGTTCGGGCTTGAGGTAGGTCTCCGCCACCTGCCGCAGGTCGTCAATGGTCACTTTCAGCACGCGCTGGCGGAATTGCCGGCGCTGCTCGGCGGTGCGGCCATACAGCTTGCCGAAGTAGGCGCTGATCGCCTCACCGGCGGGCGATTCCGGCCGGTCGATGCTGGAGATCACATTGAGGATGGCCTCCTCCAGGGTGCGTGGATCGTGGTCGGTCCCGGCCAACCAATCCAGGCAGGCATCGAAATCGTCCAGGGTGCCTTCCAGGCGCGGATCGCGATAGGAAAAGAAACGGAACGCGCCGCTGTCGGAGTCGTAGCCGGCGCCGCCGCCATAGGCCCCGCCCTGTTCGCGGATGGCGCGATGCAGGTAGGTGTTGCGCAGGAACGGCCCCAGTACGGTCAGGGCCGCCGCATGGGGGTGATCCACCGCGACGGTGGCATAGGCTTTGGCACAGAAATTCACCTGGGTGCTGGTGGCCCAGCCCTGGCGCGACTGGCCGGCGGCGGTGGGCGGCCGGAATGCGTCCGTCACCGCGGAGACCGCCGGCACCTGCGACCAGACCGCATCCAGGTCGCCACGGATGGCATCGAACTGCTTCTCCTCCGCCACCACCAGCAGGCGGCGCGGCGCAGCCAGCACGGCCCGATGGATACGCACCAGTTTGTCGGCCAGGGACTCCAGTCCCCCGGCATTGCCCAGACTGTCGTCCAGCGCCTTGATCGACCGCAGACCGGCCAACCCACCCCAACGGTGGGACAAGGCCGCCGAGGGCGAAAGCCCGGCACTGGCGGCACCCATGGCGAGGGAATGGCCGTGGTCGGTGACGCTGGATTCGCGATGGGCGCGGATCTGCGCCACCAGCTCGCGCAGGCGGTCGTGTTCATCGAAACGCACCCCCTGGAAGGTTTCCACCAACAGTTCCAGCATGGGCCGGTGGTTGCGGGCCAGGGCCTTGCCGGAGATCACGAACAGACCACGGGTGGATTGCACATCGTCCACCGCGCCGCGCACATTGGCGCTGGCGGAAAGACCACCGGTCACGGCCGCCTGACGTTTCTGGATGGCCAGGTAGTCCTGCCCGCCCACGCCCACTTCGGTCATGCAGTCGCAGAACAAGGGCAGCAGATCCACCAGATCGTCGTCCAGGGCCGGCAAGTCCACCACCAGCTTGTGATAGACGATGCCATTGGTTCCCTGGGCATACCAGTCAGTCTGCATGCCGGCCACCTGGTCCTCGCTGCCCTCGGCCAGGCGCAGGTCCGGCGGTACGTCCTCCAGGCCCACCCTGGGCAATACTTCGGGATCGTCCACCGTCTGCTGGCGCTCGGCGAGGGCCTGGGCCCGCTCGATGACGCGTCTCTTGTCTTCCTCGCTCATGGCCGCCTTCATGGCCGCCAGGCGTTCCATCTCCCTGCGCGCCTTCCTGGCCGAAAGGCCGGTGTCCGGCACCATGGTCAGGCGCACCCGGTGCGGGTTGTCCAGCAACAGGCGCCGCACCAGGCCCTTGATGAATTCGGGATCCTGGATGCGCTGCCGCATCTCCTCCAGTACTGGATCGATATTCAGCGCCGCCACCGGATCGCCACCGTGCAGGACCGGGGGCAGAGTATTGACCATCAGCCGCAGACCATAGGGAAAACGGCCACCGGTGATCTCGCGCTGGGACAGTTCCAACTGATGCAGCACCGAGGCGACCTGTTCCTGCGGCACGCCCTCTTCGGCCACCTTGCGCAGCACACCGAGGACCAGATCCTCCACCGCCTGGGCCTGTTCCGGGTTGGAACCCTCCACGCCGGCGTAGAAGGTGGTTTCGCGGTTGGAATCATCGACACCACACAGTTCCGACGGGGCAGTGCCCAGTTCCGTGGTCTCCAGAGCATGGCGCAGCGGTGAGGCGGAATTGTCCAGCAGCACGCCGGAGAGCAGGTTCGCCTCCATGGCCGCCCGCATGTCGGCGCTGTGACCCAGCAACCAGCCCAGCACCACGTGCGTCTTGTCGCGGGTGTCCTCCTCACCGTCGAGGGTGTAGCTGGCCTCGGCCGCCACCGGCTCGGCGTAGCGCTGCTCGTCCGGGATGCTCAGGTCCATCTCCAGCCTCCGGAAACGTCCCAATGCCAGCTCCTGGAAACGCCGCTGATGTTCCTCGGCGGGAATATCGCCATACGTTATGAAGATGGCGTTGGACGGGTGATAGTGGCGCGCATGAAACGCCTTCAACTGCTCCCAGCTCAGATTCGGAATCTCCTCCGGATCACCGCCGCTGTTGTAGTGATAGGTGATGGTGGGGAACAGCTTGGACTGCACGCTATGCCACAACTGGTTCACCGGTGAGCTCATGGCCCCCTTCATCTCGTTGAATACCACGCCCTTGAATTCCAGCGGGCTGTCGGGATTATCGCTCTCGGCAAACTCCACACGGTGTCCCTCCTGGGCGAAATCCAGCTCGTCGAGCTTGGGAAAGAAGACCGCATCCAGATAGACCTGCAACAGGTTGTCGAAATCCTTGCGGTTCTGGGTGGCAAAGGGATAGGCAGTCCAGTCGCTGGAGGTGAAGGCGTTCATGAACGTGTTCAGCGAACGCCGGGTCATCATGAAAAAGGGATCGCGCACCGGGAAGCGCTCGGAGCCGCACAGACTGGTGTGCTCCAGGATATGGGCCACGCCAGTGGAGTCCTGTGGCACAGTGAGAAAGGCTACCAGGAAGGCATTGTTGTTGTCGTCGGCGGCCAGGTGAAAATGGCGCGCACCGGTCTCGGTGTGACGGTATTCCTGCACCTCAATGTTGAGGGAGGGAACGGACTCGCTGCGAATGTGCTCGAAAGCGGGATGGGTCATGGGAAGGCCGGTCTCCGGGAGCTGAAAAAGAGGTGGATTGTACCGGCACGCCAACGGGCCTGCACCCGTGGATCGGGAGGGAAATCAGCCGCCGGCGAACACGTGCGAACCGGTCGAACCGCGAAGGCACGCGGGGGATACGCCAAGGCCCTTCGTTGACGCGCCCCGCCTTTCCTCCGTGTCTTCGTGGTGGAACAGGGAAACCACGAAAACACGAAGAAGAGCGTCCGCAGGCAACCCGCCCGACATCCCTTGCATTCCTTCGCGTGCCTTGGCGTACCTCGCGGTGCCCCCATCCGGGTTCAGCGCTCGAACAGGGCGATGGATTCCACATGGGCGGTGTGAGGAAACATATCCATCACCCCCGCCTTGAGCAGCCGGTAGCCGTGCCCGTTGACCAGGATGCCGGCATCCCGCGCCAGCGATCCGGGATGGCAGGAGACATAGACGATACGCTGCGGGGCGAGCCGGTCCATGCGTTCACAGACCGCCTGCGCGCCGGAACGCGGCGGGTCCAGCAGCAGCTTGTCATGGCCGTCGTGGAACCAGGCGGAATCGAAACCGTCGGTTTCCATCAGATTGGCGGCATGGAACTCGATATTGCCGATACCGTTGTGCCGGGCCGCCTCCCGCGCCCGCTGCACCAGTTCCTCCGCCCCCTCCACGCCCACCACGTGGGCCGCCGTGCGTGCCATGGGCAGGGAGAAATTACCCAGACCACAGAACAGGTCCAACACCCGGTCGCCAGCGGACAGTTCCATCAGACCGAGTGCGAGATCGACCATGGCGCGGTTGATGTCCATGTTCACCTGGGTGAAGTCGGTGGGACGGAACTCCAGTTCCACATCGTAGGCCGGCAGACGGTAATACAGGCGTGCATCCACGGGCCACAGCGGGAATACCGAATCCGGCCCCTTGGGTTGCAGATAGACCTGAATGCCATTGCTTTCGCCCCAGGAACGGAGCTTTTCGCGGTCGGATTCGTTCAACTCGTCCAGGTTGCGGAACACCAGGCCGGGGGCATTGTCCCCCACCGCCACCTCGATCTGGGCGATGCGCCGGCGCGCATCCAGGCTGCCGATGAGCCCGGACAGTTCCAGCAAGCGCGGACCAATGGCGGCATCCAGCACCTCGCAGCGTTCGGAGACGGCCACCCGGTTGCTGTGCTGCTCGCGAAAGCCCACCAGTACGCGGCCCTTCTTGGGCACGTCACGCACACCCAGGCGGGCCTTGCGCCGGTAGCCCCAGTGGGGACCGGTCAGCGGTGGCAGCACCTGTTCCGGTTCCACGCCCCCCAGACGCCGGAAGTTGTCCAGCAGGGTCTGCTGTTTGACCTCGATCTGTCTGGCCTCGTCCATGTGTTGCAGGCTGCAACCGCCGCACACGCCGAAATGGGCGCAACGGGGCTCGACCCGGTCGGGCGAGGCCCGCAACACCTGCTCGGTCACGGCCAGATCGAAACGGCGCTGCACCGACAGATAGCGCGCCACCACCCTCTCCCCCGGCAGGGCGCCGACCACGAACAGGGCCTTGCCTTCCACATGGGCCACGCCGCGGCCGTCGTGGGAGAGGGATTCGATCTCGACCTCGATGGGTTCCTGGGGGATTTGACGGCGTTTTCTTTTTCTGGACATGCGGATATTAACCCGGCGACCTGCTATATCGGGTTCAGAGCTTCAGGCAGGTTCCCTGTCCAGGCGCGCGCCGCAGGCAAGGGTGGGTTCCCTTGTCAAGGCGCGCAACACCGAGAGGGGGCCTGCCTGAAGCTCCTAGCGGGTTGATTAC
>CAYPEH010000164.1:0-5606 GCA_964409585.1 uncultured Chromatiales bacterium
GTGGCTGAACGCCCTGAGACCCGCTGAATGCGGCTTTATTCAGGATTGTCTTAGTAAATATGAACTAGGGAGGAACGATCCGATGACCCTGTCCGACGAAGATACAACCAGCCAGTCACAAGGCGGATTGAGCCGCAAGCAGCTCATCGCCGCGGCGGTCTTCGCCGCCATCGCCGCCCTGATGGCCTGGGCGGTGCCGACCATCGAGATCGCCTGGGTCAGCACCATCCTGCTGCTCACCATCTATCTGTTCGCCTTCGAGGTGGTGGAGGTGGACGTGGCCGCCGCCACGGTGATGGTGCTGCTGGGCCTTACCTCTTTGTTCGCCCCGGTGATGGGCCTGTCGCAGGGCCTGGTGGACACCGCCCATTTGTTCGACGGGTTTTCCTCCAATGCCGTCATTTCCATCATCGCGGTGATGATCATCGGTGCGGGCCTGGACAAGACCGGCATCATGTCCAAGGTGGCCGCCTTCATCCTGAAGGTGGGTGGTACCACCGAGGCGCGCATCATCCCCATCATCTCCGCCACCGTCGGCGTGATCTCCTCGTTCATGCAGAATGTGGGCGCCGCGGCCCTGTTTCTGCCGGTGGTTTCCAGGATCTCCGCCCGCTCCGGTCTGCCCATGTCCCGGCTGCTGATGCCCATGGGCTTCTGTGCCATCCTGGGCGGTACGGTCACCATGGTGGGTTCGTCTCCCCTGATTCTGCTCAACGATCTGATCCTGACCTCCAACCAGGCCCTGCCGGCCGATCAGCAGATGGATACCTGGGGGCTGTTCTCGGTCACGCCGGTAGGCCTGGCCCTGGTCGCCACCGGTATCATCTATTTCGTCCTCGCCGGCCGCTTCGTGCTGCCCGTCACCCAGGCCGAGAGCACCACCACGGCCTCCGACGCCATGGGCTATTTCCGTGATGTCTATGGCGTGGACTATGCCCTGTTCGAGGTGGTGGTCCCCGAGGGTAGCCCCCTGGCCGGCAAGACGCTGGACGAGGTGGAGACCAGCGAACGCATCCGCGTGATCGCCAACAAGCGCAGTGGCGAGGAAACCCGCATCGGTCCCGGTGCCCTGGCGCGCGATACCGGCATCGAGACCGGCATGGTTCTGGGCATCATCGCCGATCCCCAGGACCTGGACCGTTTCGTCGAGAAATATGGCCTCAAGAAGCGCGACGATCTGCGCACCTTCACCGAATCCCTGGCCAGCACCAAGGCCGGTATCGCCGAGGTGCTGATTCCGCCGGGCTCCAACCTGATCGGCAAGAGCGCGCGGGACGTGTGGATGCGCAAGACCTACGGGCTGGCCATGGTGGGCCTGCACCGCAATGGCAAGACCCTGCGCGAGGGGGAGGACATCCGCAACATCCCCTTCCAGGCCGGTGACACCCTGGTGGTGCATACCACCTGGGATGCCCTGGCCCGCATCGAGAAGGACCGCAATTTCGTCGTCATCACCACCGAGTATCCGCGGGAGGAGCTGCGCCCGCACAAGGTGGGCGCCGCCGGTGTGTTTTTCGCCATCGCCCTGACCCTGGTGCTGTTCACCGATATCCGCCTGTCGGTGGTGGGCGGGGCGCCCGGCTGGGTCATCCAGACCGCGGTGGCGGCGCTGGCCACCTTCTTCACGCTGGTCATGTCCAATGTGGGCGCCACCGTGCTGCTGGTGCCCCTGGCGGTGAATATCGCCATCGGCGTGGGGGCCGACCCGGCGGTCTATGCCCTGACCGTGGCTATCGCCACCTCCAATTCCTTCATTATCCCGACCCACCAGGTCAACGCCCTGATCATGGGGCCGGCCGGATACCGTGTGCCCGACTTCATGCGCGCGGGCGGCATCATGACCGTACTGTTCCTGGTGGTGATGATGCTGATGATGAACCTGGTGTTCTGATAACAACAAAAAGCGATCAAATCATGGAACCAAACGTTTTGACGGAAACCCTGACCTGGAACTCCCAGATGGCGGTTTCCGGATTGATCCTGGCCGCCACGTTCATTGGTATCTTCACGGAGGGGGTGCATGGTTTTCACCGCACCAAATTCGCCATGGCCGGAGCGGCGACCATGGTGTTGACGGGGCAGTGGATGGGTTTCTACGACCCGGAAATGGCGCTCCACGCGATCGATTGGAATGTCATATTTCTGCTCGGGGCGATGATGACCATCGTGTCCATCATGATCCCCACGGGCGGTTTCCAGGCGCTTGCCTACCGGATCGCCGACGTCAGCCGGGGACGCCAGTTCCTGTTGCTGACCCTGCTGGGGACCGCGGTCACGGTGATCTCGCTGCTTCTGGACAACGTGACGACCGTCGTGATCTTTGGCCCCCTGATCGTGTTGATCAGCCAGGCGCTGGGTGTGAGTCCCGTCCCCTATCTGCTGGCGGCCGCCTTGTTGTCGGATACCGGCGGCGTCGCCACCCTGGTGGGTGATCCGCCCAACCTGATGATCGGTTCCGCTGCCCACATCGATTTCAATACCTTCATCATCCACATGGGGGGACTGGTGCTGGTCGCATGGCTGGCCATCCTGGTCGCACAGAAGTGGCTGTTCAGTTCCGAGTTGAAGGCCAAGGCGGCCCAGCCGGATTTCTCCCGGCAGGAAAAGCTGGCCGATCCGCAGACCTGGTATGCGGCCCTGGGTGTATTGGGCGTGATGGTGGTGCTCTTCATCGTCCATCATGCCCTGCACTGGGAACCCTGGGTCGTGGCGGTGCTGGGTCTGACCATCCTTCTGTTCATCGGGCACAAGGTCGATATGGACGCCTCCCTTCAGGATGTCGAGTTGAGCCTTCTGATGTTCTTCGCCTCACTGTTCGTATTGGTGGGTGGAGTGGAACAGAGTCACTTCCTGGAATACCTCGGCCAGTTCATACGGCCTTTCGTGGAATCCGACCTGCTGCTGGCCTCCATCGTGCTGATGTGGTCGGCGGCCATCCTTTCGGCGATGATCGACAACATTCCGTTCACCGCCGCCATGATCCCGGTCCTGCTCGGCATGGAGCAGCAGGGCATCAACGTGACCCCCCTCTGGTGGGCGCTGGCCATCGGCGTGGGCATGGGCGGTAACGGTACGCACCTGGGTTCCACCGCCAACGTGTTCATCGTGACGCTTTCGGAGCGTCTCGCCAAGGACACGGGGGATGAAAGTCTCCGCATCACTCCCGGTCTTTGGTTTCGCAAGGGGACGCCGGCCATGTTGCTCACCTTGCTTACCTCGTCGGTGCTGATGTGGCTGTTCTTCGACTTCTTCAGTGCCCCATTGGAAAGATGAATGCGCTAGGAGTCTGTCGGACTTAGGCTGAGTCGCGGCTAAAGCCGCTCCTACCGTAACAGGCGGCGCCAAAGGTTGGAGCAGCTTCAGCCGCGAACTGGGAGGCTGTTTACCGAATATTTACTCGGCGCTCAGTACCGTATTTTCACCATTTCCTGCCGGTAATGGTCGGACGGGGGCAAAAGCATGGGTTGCCCGAGTCCGGATACCTCCCTTACAACCCGTGTAGTACCTTGTACTTGATCTTCGGCCGCGGTATGTTCTGAATCTTCAGCCATTCCGCGGTTTTTGTTTGCCGGTACTACTGTTGTCGTCCACCCTTCGCACATGGGGTAGACTCGCGTTCCATGTATTTCCTCGTCATCGAAGACAATCCTGATCTGGTTGCCAACCTCTACGATTACCTGGAACCCCATGGCCATGTGGTGGACGCGGCCTATGATGCGGTGACAGGTCTGCGGTTCGCGGAGGAAAAGCCCTACGATGCGGTCATCCTGGACCTCATGTTGCCCGGCATGGACGGCTTGGAGGTATGCAGACGGTTACGCAGAGGGGGCCATACCGTACCCGTGCTTATGCTCACTGCCCGCGATACCCTGGATGACAAGCTGGAAGGGTTTTCCCACGGTGCCGATGATTACCTGGTGAAGCCGTTCGCCTTGCAGGAACTGGAGGCCCGGTTGCTGGCACTGGTCCGCCGTGCCCAGGGAACGACTGCCCATGAGGTGTTGCAGGTGGCCGATCTGCGTATGGACCCCGACAGCCTGTTGGTGGAGCGCGCGGGAAAGACCATTGTGCTTCCACCCATTCCCCTCAAGATCCTCGATCTTCTGATGCGCCAATCCCCCCGTGTGGTCCCACGCCGTGAGATCGAGCGGCGCATCTGGGGCAATGACCGCCCCGATTCGGATGCCCTCAAGGCACACATGCACAATCTGCGTACGGCCATCGACAAGCCCTTCGACCAGCCTCTGCTGCGCACGGTGCATGGCATCGGCTATCAACTCGTCTCCCAGGAGCCAGGCAAGCCTTGAGATGGCGATTGCCACTGCGTCTTCGGGTCACCCTGGGGCTGCCCCTGGTGGGGGCCCTGGTGGCCGGGGGTGTCGGTACGGGGGCCTACTATTTCACCATCACCATGGAACACCGGCTGGTCGAGGAGACGCTCGACGCCGAACTGGGTGACTACATTCAACGCCGGCGCATCGAGCCCGCAGCGCCGCCGCCGGCCAGTACCGTCCTGAAAACCTGGGTGCTGACCGAGGGGGCAGAGGGACCTCCGGCCCTGATCCATCTAAAGCCCGGGTTGCACCGGGTCCGGATGGACGGGCGCAGCTGGTTTGCCAGAGTCAGGCGCGAGGGAGCGGAACGGTTCATCGTATTGCTCGACGATGCCCAGATCCGCCATCGGGAGGCGCAGTTACGCAGCTTTCTCTTGCTCGGTGGCTTTCTGACGGTGGTCGTGGCCGGTGTGCTGGGGTGGTGGATTGCGGGCCGGGTGATCGCGCCAGTCCGCCTCTTGGCCGAGCAGGTAAGCGAGTTGCAACCGGATCGGCCGCTGGACCGGGAGGCCATACCCAAGGCCGATGACGAAGTGGAGCGTTTGTATGAGGCGTTCGCCGATTATCAACTGCGGCTCATCGGATTCATTGCCCGCGAAAGGGCCTTCACCGGCGATGCCAGTCATGAATTGCGCACGCCCTTGAGTGTGATCCGTGGGGCTGCGGAGGTGTTGCAGGCATCCCCGGACCTGGACCCGTCACAGCAGCGCCCCCTCGAACGTATCACGCGTGCCGTCCTGGAAATGGAGCGCCTGATCGAGGCGTTACTGGCTCTGGCCAGGGAGGAAGGGGCAATGATGACAGGGCAATCCTGCCGCCTGGACCGGATCACCGAGCACCTGGTCGAGCAGTTGCGCCCTCTGCTGAAGCACAAGCCGGTCACCGTCGATTGCCGTACCGGGGAGGCGGTCACGGTGGAAGGGGATTGCAGTCTGTTGACCGTGGTGGTGGGCAACCTGATCCGCAATGCTTTCAGTTATACGAGCCGTGGCCGGGTGCTGGTGGCCGTGGATTCACAGGGGGTGCGGGTGCGGGATACCGGCCCCGGCATACCGGCCGAATTGCGCGAGAATATCTTCGAACGCTATGCGCGGGGACAGCGCACGGATGGCGCGGGTATCGGCCTGTCCCTGGCCAAGCGCATCTGTGAACGCAATGGATGGAGCCTGGAACTGCAAAGCGAAGAGGGGCAGGGCACGGAGGTGAGGTTGTTCGTCCGTAACCGGTCAAACCACACCGTTCTTCTCGCGATGAATCTCGCGCCATAACCTG
>CAYPEH010000165.1:0-5559 GCA_964409585.1 uncultured Chromatiales bacterium
GGAAGGGGGTTTGGGGGAAGGGGTGTACCCATGTTCATCATAAGCCATTGATTTGCATCCTTCCCCCAATGGACAACTCCCTGTAAGGGAACTCTGATCGGGGCGCGTAGCGACTTGATCAGAGGTTCCTCTACAGCTCGAATCCCTCGCCGGGCGGGAAGATCAGCCGCACGCCGGCAAACAGGCGGCGCTGTTCCGGCCGTGCGGCCCGGCGCAGGGTATCGCGCTTCAATTGTGGCCGTGTATGCAGGCATCCACCCTTGAGGGGGAAATGCTGTCCGTCGAACAGGCCGGCGGAGGTGGCCTCGTCGGGAAACGCATCGAAACCTTCATAGGCGTGGAATACATCGGCGGTCCATTCCCATACCCGGCCGTGATCCTCCAGGGCGGTGGAACGCAACGCCACCTCCCACTGGTATTCGTGGGGCAGGCAGGCGCCGGCCAGATCACCGCCCAGGGAGGCCACCCAGTTGGCGAAGGCCAGGGCCTCGTGGCGGTTGATGCCGGAAACCGGGTCGTCGGCCACCAGTTCATAGGGGCCCTTCAGGCCCACTCCATACCAGAAGCCGTCGGCATTGCGGCGCCAGTGGCTGGGGGCGTTGGCGCCGCTTGCCTGCAACCAGCTCCAGCCTTCCTCGCTCCACCATTGCCGGTCTTCGTAGCCGCCGGCCTCCATGAAGGCCAGCCAATGGGCGTTGGATGCCACCGTGCGGGCGATGCGGAAGGCATCCAGCATCACCGCCTGGGCCGGCAGCTCATTGTCGTAGGCCTTGATCTCGCCGGCGCGGGCGCCGACCCGGTAATGCCCCCGGTTGATTTCCTTGGTCGTCCAGCGGGGCCGTTGCGGGACGAGCGGACCGACCACCGGGAAGTGGCCGTCGTCGGCGTCCACCGCCTGCTGGGTCAGGGATGCCAGCATGTTTTCGTACAGGCGCCCGTATTCCTGCACCAGCCACCACACCAGGCGGTCACCGGCCATCAGGGGGTGTTCCGGCAGCATGCCCGGATTGGCCAGCAGCATGATGTCGTCGTCCTGCAAGCGGCGCGCCCAGGCGAGCAGTTCCGCCTTGGGAGGAAGCTGTGCCTGGTCATCGCCGGCAAACGATGCGCCGAGGGGGGCGAGTGCGCTGTCGTCACCCTGGATGACCGTCCGCAGCCAGTGGGCTTCCTGCCAGACCCCGCGTCCCAGGCACCAGGCCATGGGGGGCAGTTCGGCATGGAAACGGTGGCGCAGTGTCTCCTCGCCGGTGGAGTCGGCGAGCAGGTAGACCAGTTCCTGGGCGGAGCGAAGTTGCCCAAGGGCTTCGGGTGAGATCATGGGGCTGCGTAACGGTTGGGGGTAACGGTGGACTGGCGGCTTCGATGGCGGTCGCCTGCCTGTTCAGCGGTCCTTCCAGAAGGCCGGTTCCCAGCCCTTGTCCACCGTGGTGTGCTGGCTGTGCAAGGCGGCCCCGATGGCTTGCAGGCGTTCGGCCGGTATGACTTTTTCGGCATGGGGAAACAGTTCCTTTTCCTCGAAACTGACGTGGGCCCTGAGATCCTCGGCGAAGTCACCCAGCTCGGCGGAGATGGTTTCCACGTCGCCGCTGCGCAGCAGGTGGATGCGTTCGGCGAAGGCGCGGTGCTCGGCCCGCATGTGAGTGCACAGGCGGCGGCATTCCAGGTCGTCTTCCATGGCCGGGCTCAGATGAGCCTCTTCCTGGCGGAAATGCTCCTCCAGGTGATTGGCCCAGAAGCTGAGCAGGTAGTCGCGCACCATGGCCGGATCGGCGCCTCGTTCCAGTCCTCGCAGGATGCGCTTGGCGATCACCAGGGCTTCGTGGTGTTCCCAACTGAGGGTCTCCAGTTCCCGGCTGCGTTTCATGGCTTACTTCCCGTTGGGCGTATACAGGGTGGTGGGGAAGGGGGTCACATTGCTGCCATCCCCTTCGACGTTGCTGATCTTGGCCGTGCCCTGTTTTTCCACTTGGTCGATGCGGATCACCGCGTGCATGGGCAGGTAGGTGCGCTGCACCCCGGAGAATTCCTCCTTCAGGCGTTCCTCGGACGGGTCCACCACCACCGCCGAGCGCTCACCGAACAGCAGTCCCTCCACCTCGACGAAACCGTAGAGGCCGGATTGGGATACCTGGCGGGCAAAGATTTCATAGACCTTGCCCTGGTTGAAGAAGGTGACTTTGTAGAGACTCTTGGGCGCCATGGGACACGGTGTTATGGAAATCGGCCCGCCGGAACCGGGCTGTAAGACGAGGTGGAAAGGATATCAGGCATTGGTCAGGCGTACATAGAGTTTGGGCAGTTCGCGCGGCAGTTGCTCCGGCCGGCGGATGACCAGGTAGCCGCCGCTGCCGAACAGATGGGGCAGGTAGTCGTTGGCCTTGCGGTCGATGGTGACGCAGAACGGTTGCAGGCCCAGGCGCCGGGCCTCGATGATGGCCATGCGTGTGTCCTCGGCGCCATACCGGCCCTCGTAACGGTCCAGGTCGTTGGGTTTGCCGTCGGTGATGATCAGCAGCAGGTGACGATGGGCGGGCTGCCGCGCCAGCAGCAGACTGGCCTGGCGGATGGCGGCGCCCATGCGGGTGTAATAGCCGGGCCGGATGGCCTGGATGCGTCCGCGCACCGAGGCATTGTAGCTCTCGTTGAAGTTTTTCAGCAGGTTGAAGCGTACATGTTCACGGCGGCGCGAGGAGAAGCCGTAGAGTGCGAAGCGGTCGCGGGTGGCGGACAGGGCCTCGGAGAACAGGAACAGGCTCTCGCGGATCACGTCGATGACGCGGCTGTTGTTGTTTACATAGGTGTCGGTGGAAAGGGAGAGGTCGGCCAGCAGCAGGCAGGCGAGGTCACGCGCTCCCGCCTTCAGTTCGCGGTAGAGGCCGTCGCCATGGGCGGTGTGCCCGGCGATGCGCTCGGCATGGAATTCCAGGTAGGCGTCCAGGTCCACGTCGCTGCCGTCCGGCTGGCTGCGCTGCCAGGTGCGTACCGGCGCCAGCGCTTCGAACTGGTTGCGCAGAAGGCGGGCGCTGCGGCGCAGGTGTGGGGGCAGTTCGATGGGCTCGGCATTGCGGGCGATCATGGGTTGCAGGCGGCAGTGATCCGGCTGCATCTGCTGTTTTTTGTAGTCCCATTCCGGTAGCAGTACGCCGCCACCGAGCGGCCGGTCGTCGTTTTCCTCCGGCGGCAGATCCAGGTCGAAGCGCAGTTTCGAAGCGGTGCGCTGTTTGTCCCGCGCGACACTGATCCGGTCCAGGTCGCCCAGGGCCCGTTCGGAGGAATCCAGGTCTTCGTCCTCGTCGGTGGTGCGATCCACCGAGACGTGTTCGGCCCAGGTGAACAGGGTCTCCATGCGGAAGGTGATGAGCCCGCTGCGGCCATCCGGCATGTCCACGCGTTCGCCCTGGCGGCGGCGCGGGTCTTCCACCTCCTGGCTGTGGTCGCCGCCCTCTCCACGGTCCGGGACATCCTCTCCAGCGGGCCGGCCCGAGGCCCGTGCAGGGGGGTCCGGATGCAGCCAGAGGTAGACCGGCTGTGGTTCGCGCCGGGCCACGGGAAGTTGCGATGCACTGCCGGGGTCGAGCAGGGCCTGCCTCACCGCCTGTTCCTGCCGCGCCTCGTCTTCGGGCAGGGAGGATGGATCGGGGCGCAGCGGCATGAGTCCCTCCACCAGACCGGTGTAGATGCCGCGCATGCCCGGATAGCGTTCCAGCACCCGGCATGTCAGACGCTGGTTGCGCTGGAACCAGGGGGCCGCTTCAGCCGTATCCACCGCGGCCATGGCGGCCAGCCAGAGGAACAGGTCGCGGTTGAGTCCGGGGTCCGGGAACAGGGCGATGCGGGCCGGCAGGTACAGGGTCTCGCCGTCCCGCCAGGCCAGTTCCACCGTCTCGTGACTGCCGGCGATGCGTTGCAGCCAGCTGCGCCGTGCCCCGTGCTGGCGGGCAGTGGCGGCGGCCACCTGCAGGCCGCCATCGCCACCCATGGCGCGGAACAGCACGCCCACGGTACGCGCCACTTGGTCCAGTTCGACAGCCGCCTCCGTGTGCCCGGTATCGGCAACACGGGTGATGAGGCGGTGCCAGAGTTTGCCTATGGCCTCTTCCACGGGTGTTTCACCGCGCAGGAGTCATTCTGGTCGGTATCATTCGGGCACTCCGTCACAGCAGTGGCGGCAACCGACCAATGGATAGCGGTAGGCCCTGCCAGCCATGGCGCGGGCCAGGCCGAGCACGCCCAGGAGGATGAAGCTGGAATGCACCATGGTGAAGTAGAGGATCACCACCACCCAGGTGTAGGCGGCGGTGTAGCCACCCATGAGCACGATGGTGAGGTTGACCACCACCAGCAGCAGGCCGCCCCAGAGGCTGGCGGATACGGTCTGGCGCAGGTGGCACCGGGCCAATGGCGGGGCGTCGCCGGCGTGCCTGAAGTGGAGCCACAGCAGGGCGAGAAAGGCCAGGCCGGGCAATAGCAGCAGGTTGGCCAGGAACAGCCCCTCGGCGGTGACAGCCAGGTTGCGGCCGGCGGCCGGGTCAGGTGCTGGTGAAGTGGGCACGGATCACCTCGGTCAGGGCGGCGACGGTTTCTTCGTCGTCGGTCAGGGGTTCGGCCAGGGCGGCGATACAGGCGTCACGTGGTGGCAGGCCGGCGCGGATCAGGGTGGCAGCATAGACCAGCAGGCGGGTGCTGGCTGCTTCTTCCAGGTCGTGATCCTTGAGCGAGCGCAGCGAACGGCCCAGGTTTGCCAGGCGTTCGGCCAGTGCTTCGTCGATGCCGGCTTCGCCCATCAATACCTGCCGTTCGGTCTCCGGCTCGGGGAAATCGAAACGCATGGCGACGAAACGTTGACGGGTACTGGGTTTCATGCCCTTGAGCAGGTTCTGGTAACCAGGATTGTAGGACACCACCAACATGAACTCGGGTGGTGCTTCGAGGATCTCGCCGGTGCGTTCGATGGGCAGGATGCGGCGGTCGTCCGAGAGGGGGTGCAGTACCACCGTGGTGTCCTTGCGCGCTTCCACCACCTCGTCCAGGTAGCAGATGGCCCCCTCGCGCACCGCGCGGCTCAAGGGGCCGTCGCTCCAGAACGTGCCGCTGTCGCCGATCAGGTGGCGGCCGACCAGGTCGGCGGCGGTGAGGTCGTCGTGACAGGCAATGGTGTAGAGGGGGCGGCCCAGCCGGGCAGCCATGTGGCGGATGAAGCGGGTCTTGCCGCAGCCGGTGGGGCCTTTGATCAGTACCGGGAGCTGGTTCTGGTAGGCGTGGGTGAACAGCTCGATCTCGTTGCCGTGGGGGAGGTAGAAGGGAATGTCGGGCATGGTGTCGTTGTGTGTGGTGGCGGTCGATGGTCGGCGAACGGGCAGGGAACGGCCCCTGTCCATCTACCCTGGCAGACTGCCAGGAGACCGTCGGACTCAGGGGGATCGAAGCGAAAAAGCGGGACAGCAAGAACAGTTTTCCCTGATTTTGAGAGGCATAGTAGACGCTATGCGACGAAAAATCAGGGAAAATGGGCCGCCGTCCCGTTTTTGCAGCCGATTCATCCTGAGTCCGACAGTCCCC
>CAYPEH010000166.1:0-5333 GCA_964409585.1 uncultured Chromatiales bacterium
GGGGCTAGGTTCCACCAGCCCCCCTTTTTTATTGGTCCGGTTTTTATTGGTCCGGCACCCCAATATTTGCAATGACCCCACAAGCGATTGCCAAGTTCCTGGCGGACCCCCTGATCCTGGCCTTCATCATTCTCCTCCTGATACTCGTCAGGAGGCAGGTCAGCCGCAAGGCAATCCTGTTGTTCACCCTGTACCTGTACCTGGTCTCCATCCCCCTGACCGGCAAACTGATCGCCCAGCTCTGGTATCTGGACGACACCATCGAAGACCAGGTCCCCTATGACGCCGCCATCGTCCTGGCGGGATTCGCCGACACCGGCTGGTACCTGGCCCGGCGTGACAACCCCACCATCCTGCCCAACTACCACCGGCTCGGTTCGAACGCGGACCGCCTGGTGGCCGCCACCGAACTGGCCCTGCAAAACCGGGTCCAACGGATTCTGCTGGGGGACGACCGGAACCACTCCTTCAGCGAGGCGGAACTGGCACGGGCCTTCCTGGCCAATCAGGGCGTATCGCCGGAGCGCCTGGTCGTCTACGGGGGGGTCATCAACACCCGCGACGAGGCCCGCAGGCTCAAGGACTGGGTGGCTGAAAACGCCCCCCGGCGCCTGCTGCTGATCACCTCGGCCATGCACATGCGACGGGCGGCCGCCCTGTTCGCCAAACAGGGGCTGCACCCTCACCGGCTCTCCGTGCAACGGCAGAGCGCCGATCTTCGGGCCAACGACTTCGTTCCATCAGGCCGGGGACTGAACCTGACCAAGGGGCTCCTGTACGAGCTGGTGGGCTACCTGGGCTACCTGGCGCTGGGGGATCTTTGAGGAACCTCTGATCAAGTCGCTGCGCGCCTCGATCAGAACTCCCTTGCGGGGCTTGTCTATTGGGGAAAGGATGAAAACCAATGGCTTACGGGAACGCGGATGCCTCCCTTCCCCTACCCCCCCATCCCCGGTACTTGTTCAGAGTTTCCTTGAGCACCAAGGCTCCAAGGAAGCCCTGGCTGATCCGGAACGCTCGCCTTGCGCCTGAAATCGCCGGCAATCCGATACGCCCCGAATCAACCAGAGCTTCCTCAATACGTTTATGGATTCTCCCCATCACCGGCGTGACAGAATGCCTCCTCCTCCCGCACCACCATCCCATCCCCGAGGAAGCACACCCGCATGAACATCCTGCTGTGGACCGATGATCTGCTCGGACGGGTACGCATGGAATCCCGCTGGAAGGCGGCCGACGCCAACGTGCTGCGCAAGAACACCCGCGAACGGCCCGACATGATCGTCATGGACTTGCAGGCGCGGGACGCCATGGAGCATATCGCCAGGCTTCACCGGGACTATCCCGATGTTCCCATCATCGCCTATGGCCCCCACGTCAAAGTGGATGCCTTCGACAGGGCACGCGCGGCCGGTGCCATCGACTGCGTGCCCCTGGGCCAGGTGACGGAGAAGATCCTCGCCCGGCTGTAACGACTTGGCGGCCCCGGCGGGATGCGCCACGGCCCGTCTATTCCGGCCCCTCCATCTCCAGCAACACCTTCAACACCCCCCGGCGGGCCGCGTGCTCCATGGCGGCCAGACCGTCGGACAGCCGATAGCGGGCCTCGATCAGCGGTACCGGATCCACCACGCCATCCGCCAGCAGCCGCAGGGCCGGCTCAAACGGCCCGCAGCGCGAACCCAGCAGGTGGACCTCGTTCACCACCAGCGAAGACAGATCGACGCTGGCCTCTCCTTTATAGGTGCTCTTCATCACCAGCGTGCCCTGCGCCCGCACGGCCCGCATGGCCAGGCGAAAACCTCCGGCGGCGCCACTGGCATCCACCACCAGGTCGAAGGCGCCGGATTCGACCCCGTCCTCCCCGACCGTATCGATGCCCAGGGCGCGCAGGATTCGCCGCTGGTTCCCGTGGCGGATCACGACCTGCAGATCGGCGCCCGTCCGCGTCAGCACCATGGCCACCAGCATTCCCAGGCGCCCGGCGCCGACCACCAACACCCGGTCTCCCGGGCCGACCGGCACCTGTTCGGTCACGCGCAGCGCCGCCGCCAGCGGTTCCGCGAACATCGCCGCCTGATCGGACACGGTGTCGGGCACCGCATGCAGGTTCGCACCGGGCAGCACCAGGTATTGCGCAAAGGCACCGTCGTGGTCGCGTATCCCCAGAACCTTCCGTTCAAGGCAATGACGGTCGCGACCGGCAAGGCAATGAACACAGTTTCCACAGGGAATGTTGATCTCACCCACCACCCGCTGACCGATGTCCATTCCGGTGGGGGGCCGGGCCACGATCTCACCGACGAACTCATGGCCGGGCACACCGCGAAAGGGGTGATAGCCCTTCACCATCTGTAGATCCGTGGAACAGATCCCGGCCATGCGGACACGGATCAGGGCCTCTCCCGCGACCGGTTGCGGGACGGGCAGATCACGCCGGACCCGCAGCGAACGATCCAGCAGGAAAAGCCCCAGCATCCGGCCATGAGTCATAATAAGCATTCCTTATGATTGTGATCAGAACATTTGAGTTTACTTATGGATCGCGGGCCGTATAGTGGCGACTCCTATCCCGGACGGTTTATACGCGATTTGGATGGTCCGGGATGGCGCGGAGGGCCTTGGGAGCCTCTGGACAAGTCCGGGACGATGAGATCGTCGACGGGATCGCATTCCACGACTTGTTCAGAGGCCCCCGCAGCCTTGCGTGACAAAGAATAACCGCTTCAGCGCGCTGTGCGCCGAAGCGACCGACCGAGCAAAACCAACGGGAGTTACCGACATGGCCCTCGACCAATCCTCACGCTATTCCGACCTGAGTCTGAAGGAAGAAGACCTGATCGCAGGCGGCCAGCACATCCTGTGCGCCTACAAGATGAAGCCCAAGAGCGGCTATGGTTACCTGGAAGCCGCCGCCCACTTCGCCGCCGAGTCCTCCACCGGCACCAACGTGGAAGTGTGCACCACCGACGACTTCACCAAGGGTGTGGACGCGCTGGTCTATCACATCGACGAGGCCACCGAGGATATGCGCATCGCCTATCCCATCGAGCTGTTCGACCGCAACGTGATCGACGGCCGCATGATGCTGGTGTCCTTCCTGACCCTGACCATCGGCAACAACCAGGGCATGGGCGACATCGAATACGCCAAGATGATCGATTTCTACATGCCGCCGCGGGCGATCCAGCTGTTCGACGGCCCGTCCAAGAACATCTCCGACATGTGGCGCATCCTCGGCCGTCCGGTGGAAAACGGCGGCTACATCGCCGGCACCATCATCAAGCCCAAGCTGGGCCTGCGCCCCGAGCCCTTCGCTGAAGCCGCCTACCAGTTCTGGCTGGGCGGCGACTTCATCAAGAACGACGAGCCCCAGGGCAACCAGGTCTTCGCCCCCATCAAGAAGACCCTGCCGCTGGTCTACGACGCCATGAAGCGCGCCCAGGACGAGACCGGTCAGGCCAAGCTGTTCTCCATGAACATCACCGCCGACGATCACTTCGAGATGTGCGCCCGCGCCGATTTCGCCCTGGAAGTCTTCGGCCCCGACGCCGACAAGCTTGCCTTCCTGGTGGACGGCTTCGTGGGCGGCCCCGGCATGGTGACCACCGCCCGCCGCCAGTATCCTGACCAGTTCCTGCACTACCACCGCGCCGGCCACGGCATGGTCACCTCGCCCAGCTCCAAGCGCGGCTACACCGCCTTCGTGCTGGCCAAGATGTCCCGCCTGCAGGGCGCCTCCGGCATCCACGTGGGCACCATGGGCTACGGCAAGATGGAGGGTGACAAGGACGACCGCGTCATCGCCTACATGATCGAGCGCGACGAGTGCCAGGGCCCGGTCTACCACCAGGAATGGTACGGCATGAAGGCCACCACCCCCATCATCTCCGGCGGCATGAACGCCCTGCGCCTGCCCGGCTTCTTCGAGAACCTGGGCCACGCCAACGTGATCAACACCGCCGGTGGCGGCTCCTACGGCCACATCGACAGCCCGGCGGCCGGCGCCATCTCCCTGCGCCAGGCCTACGAGTGCTGGAAGGCCGGCGCCGATCCCATCGAGTGGGCCAAGGAGCACAAGGAATTCGCCCGTGCCTTCGAGTCCTTCCCGCACGATGCCGACGCCCTCTTCCCCGGCTGGCGCGAGAAGCTGGGCGTGCACAAGTAATCGTGCCTCCCAGGCACTGAAGCGGATGCTTCACTGAAAAAGGCCCCCGCCGCTCACACGGCGGGGGCCTTTTCGTTTCCCCCTGCCCCCTGAATCCTGCCTCCTCTCCATAAACAAAAACTTATCATTTTCATCAAGAATATTTAGTTTACCTTATACCAGCATCCCTCTACTCTCTCCCCATCGTTGTCTCAAGCAAACAGCAGAACAAGGCCATGAGCGAACACATCGACCAGTACCGCATCAGCGAAGAACCCTATTACCAGGCCCAGGGCGACGAGGTCGCCCTGTACGAGGCCGCTTACGCGGAGCGCCTGCCGGTGATGATCAAGGGTCCCACCGGGGCCGGCAAGTCCCGTTTCGTCGAATACATGGCCTGGAAGCTGAACAAGCCGCTGATCACCGTCGCCTGCAACGAGGACATGACCGCCTCCGATCTGGTCGGCCGCTATCTGCTGGACGCCAACGGCACCCGCTGGGTGGACGGCCCCCTGACAGTCGCCGCCCGCTTCGGCGCCATCTGCTATCTGGATGAGATCGTCGAGGCCCGGCAGGACACCACCGTGGTCATCCACCCGCTGACCGACCACCGCCGCCAGTTGCCACTGGACAAGAAGGGCGAACTGATCGACGCGCACCCGGATTTCCAGCTGGTGATCTCCTACAACCCTGGCTACCAGAGCCTGATGAAGGACTTGAAACAATCCACCAAACAGCGCTTCACCGGCATGGACTTCGACTACCCGGTACCGGAGCTGGAGACCACCATCGTCGCCAGGGAGACCGGCATCGACGAGGACACCGCGGCCAAGCTGGTGCAGATCGGCGGCACCGCCCGCAATCTCAAGGGCCATGGTCTGGATGAAGGCATCTCCACCCGCCTGCTGGTCTATGCGGCCCGCCTCATCCAGCGCGGCATCGACCCCCGCGCCGCCTGCCGCATGGCCCTGGTGCGTCCGATCACCGATGACGCGGATATCCGCGACACCCTGGACAACGCCATCGACTCCATCTTTCGCTAACAGGCCGTTGTGTCGCTCAGGGGAGTGTGAGTCCAGGCGAAATCCGGCGAAAAAGCGCAGTTCATGCGCAATAAATGATCATTTTTAGCCGGATTTCAACACCGTATCGTGCCGCCTGAGTAGAACCTGAATCCGTGGGTTCA
>CAYPEH010000167.1:0-5208 GCA_964409585.1 uncultured Chromatiales bacterium
TGTTGCGGCCCTTGCCAAGGGAATGACCATTGGCTGCGGGCCGCGCCTCGATCTGACGCATTCTTGAAGCCCTGAAGGTGTAAACATTTGGTTGCCGGGTCAATAATCCGCCTTATTCATGGTGGCGGCTGAAGCCTACGGCAACCGGATGAAAGCCATTGCAAATCTTCAAGAATGCCGTTTCATCTCGATCATGACAGGCTTCAGCCTATCATGGCCCTGGGAGCCTGTCGGACTCAGGCTGAATCGGCTGCAAAAGCGGGACAGCGGTCTGATTTTCCCTGATTTTTCGTCACATAGTTCCCACTATGCTCCTCAAAATCATGAAAAATCATCCTCGCTGTCCCACTCTTTCGCTACGATCCCCCTGAGTCCGACAGGCTCCTGGCTGCTTCTGGCACGCCTGGACTTGCTCTTCACTCAAGAGGTAGCGGCAGCTATCCCTTTCGCTCCAGAGCGGCGCCCAGACGCACCCGCCCGACGCCAGAATCCGCGATCCACCATGCATCAGGCGGGGTTAAAGTTATGCCGTAACATCCGCGCGTAAGCGGCTGAAAGCACGAAATTTGCCGTTGACCACCGTCCGACCGGGTTCTATATTGAATCACATGAGCCGCGCAGAATTCTCCCACTCGGATCTGGACCTCCTCGAACAAAAGGTGGAGGCCCTGATCCAGCATTGCGAAAAGATCGAGCGGGAAAACAAAGAACTGCGCCGCCGGCAGGAAGCACTGGCCAGCGAACGGGCGCAACTGGCGACCAGGAACGCCGAGGCCCGCGCCCGCGTCGAACGCATCATAGACAAATTGAAGTCCCTGGAAGAAGAATCATGAGCAGCGACAGCAATCCGGTCCCCGTGAACATCATGGGAAAGGAATATCTGATCGCTTGCCCGGATGACCAACGGGACGAGCTGCTTGCCTCCGCGGACGAACTCAACCGCCGCATGAAGAAAATCCGCGACTCCGGCAAGGTGGCCGGGCTGGAACGGGTGGCCGTCATGGCTGCGCTCAACCTCACCCACGAACTCCTGAAGTACCAGTCCAGCGAAAAACTCCACGCCCCGCGCAAACGCCTGCGCGCACTCCAAGACCGTATCGACGCGGCCCTCGAAAAAGTCGCCGGAGAGGGGTAGACTATTAATTAGGACATCCCCTGCGGCGCAGGTTATGCGGGCATAGTGCCCTTGTTCCTTAATGTACAGCCCAGGGGGCACAGTGTGGCCGGTTCCGTGTGCAGGTCCGCAGTCGGCGGAAAGCCTTCGACCCGGCCTCCGCTCCCACTTGAACCCTTGGTTCATGGGCCTTCCTCCCGCGACGGCGCAGGCGGGGGATGTCTGCTACTACTTTCCCGTCATTGGGCTCCTCCCAATGGACCCCCGCTCTGAAATCCGGCGTCAGATTCGCGCCCTGCGGCGCACATTGCCCGCCCACGAACGGCTGCTGCGATCCCATCAGTTGGCCGAACGGGTGGCCTCCACGCGACTGTTCCGGCAAAGCCGGCGCATTGCCTGCTACCTGCCGGTGGATGGGGAAGTGGACCCCACACCACTGATGGAACGGGCCTGGCACCTGGGCAAGCAGGTGTTTCTGCCGGTACTGGGCCACCGTGGACGCCTGCACTTCGCCCCACACACACCTGGTGGGAAGCTGAGGCCCAATCGTTTCGGTATCGATGAACCGCAGCAGCCGGCACGCGGATTCCAGCGCCCGCACACCCTCGACCTGGTGTTGACGCCCCTGGTGGCCTTCGACCCGATGGGCAATCGCCTCGGCTTCGGCGGCGGCTATTATGATCGTACCTTTGCCTTCCTTTCCCGCCGCGACCACTGGCAGAAACCCCGTCTGCTGGGCCTGGCTTATGAGATACAGAAGGTGCCACAGCTGCAACACCACCCCTGGGATGTCCCCCTGTACGGCATCGCCACCGAATCCAACCTTTACCTGCGCAGGGATTGAATCGCGGCGGGCCGGGGCATACTGTGGAAACTCTGATCAAGTCGCTACACGCCCCGATCAGAGTTCCCTTGCAGGGGGGGTGTCTATTGGGGGAAGGATGCAAATCAATGGCTTACGGGAAGCATGGACGCACCCCTTCCCCCAAATCCCCTTCCCCCGGTACTTGCTCAGAGGTTCCCTACCCGCAAGCAAAGAGCAAACCGGCCGCCGGAGGCCGGTCCACCGTCGAGTACAGCACTGATCCACACACCCATGAACTACTGGCTGATGAAAACCGAGCCGTCGGTATACGGCATTGATCACCTGGCCGCCGAACCAAACCGGACCGACCACTGGGACGGTGTACGCAACTACCAGGCACGCAACATGATGCGTGACCAGATGAAGCTGGGCGACCAGGTCTTCCTCTATCACTCCAACTGCAAGGAACCGGGCATCGTCGGCATCATGGAGGTGGTCCGCGAAGGCTACCCGGACCACACCGCCTGGGACCCGGAGAGCCGATATCACGATCCGAAATCCACCCCGGACAACCCGCGCTGGTTCATGGTGGATGTCAAACTGGTCAGGCCGACCCGACGCACCATCCCCCTGACGGAGCTGAAGCGATTCCCGGAACTGGAGGATATGCCGCTGGTGCGCAAGGGCAACCGGCTGTCGGTAATGCCGGTGACGGCGGAGCAGTGGGACTTCATTCTCGGCATCGAATGAGGGGAAGTCCGGCCGGCGGTAGGGATCATCCGCCCAGGAACAGGCGATAGGCCGGATTGCCGCTCTCGTCCCAGTACGGATACCCCAACTGATCCAGAAAATGGGTGAAGCGCTTGCGTTCCTTGGGCGTCACCTGCATGCCCACCAGAACGCGGCCGTAATCGGCGCCATGATTGCGATAGTGGAACAGGCTGATGTTCCAGCCCTGAGCCATCCGGGTAAGAAAACGCAGTAGCGCCCCTGGCCGTTCCGGAAATTCGAAGCGGTAGAGGATCTCGTTCTCGATTCCCGGCGCGCGACCACCCACCATGTAGCGCACATGCAGTTTGGCCATTTCGTTGTCGGTCATGTCCACCACCGGGTATCCCAACTCCCGCAGTTGTTCCAGGATCATCCTGCGCTCATCGTCACCGCCACAGATTCGCACACCGGCAAATACCTGGGCCTCCGCGTCGTCCGCGTAGCGGTAATTGAACTCGGTGATGGCGCGGTTGCCGATGGCCTCGCAAAAGGCGCGGAAACTGCCCGGCCGCTCCGGGATGGTCACCGCCAGCAGGGTCTCGCGGTTCTCGCCCAATTCCGCCCGTTCGGCCACATAGCGCAGGCGGTCGAAGTTGATGTTCGCGCCGGAATCGATGGCCACCAGCTTGCCGTTCCTGCAACCTTCCCGCTCCACGTATTTCTTCATCCCGGCCACGCCGAGGGCCCCGGCCGGTTCGGTGATGGAACGGGTATCGTCGAATACGTCCTTGATGGCGGCGCAGATCTCGTCGCCGGATACCAGGATCACCTCGTCCACGTATTCCTTGCAGAGCCGGAAGGTCTCCTTGCCGACCTGCCGCACGGCCACACCGTCGGCAAAGATGCCCACCTGTTTCAGCCGCACCCGGCGGCCCTTTTCCAGCGCGGCGTGCAGGCTGGGGGCATCGTCCGGCTCCACGCCGATGACCTTGACCTTGGGCCGCAGGTATTTGACGTAGGCCGCCACGCCGGCAATCAGGCCACCACCCCCCACCGGCACGAAGATGGCATCCAGATCATCCGGATGCTCGCGCAGGATCTCCATGGCAATGGTGCCCTGGCCGGCGATCACGTAGGGATCGTCATAGGGGTGGACGAAGGTCAGGCCCCGTTCCTCCGACAACTTCCTGGCGTGCTCGGCCGCCTCGTCGTAGGTATCGCCATGCAGCAGGGTGCGCCCCCCCAGCCGGCGCACCGCGTTGATCTTGATCGGCGGCGTGGTCTTGGGCATGACGATGGTGGCCTTGATACCCAGCTTCCGCGCCGACAGGGCCACGCCCTGGGCATGGTTGCCGGCGGAGGCGGCGATGACCCCTCGCTCGCGCCTGGCCGCGGAGAGGTGGGCCATCTTGTTGTACGCACCGCGCAGCTTGAAGGAAAACACCGGTTGCAGATCCTCGCGCTTGAGCAACACCTGGTTGTCCAGACGCTTACTCAGCCCGGGGGCCACATCCAGGGGTGTGACCCGTGCCACATCATAGACACGGGCGGTGAGGATCTTTTCGATATAAGGCTGCAACATGATCTCGGTCGGCACAGGTTCGGCCCGGAAACACCCATTGGTCCGGCAACGGACCCATAATGTCTCCTGTCTCCCCCCTCACTGTCCACTCCCACATGCTTCCTGTGCGTTCAGGGTATCCGGTGGAACCGCGGAGGTTCCCGGCTGGCCTTTCAGGTATCATTCGCCGCAAATTGTCTATTACAAATCAGAGTGGAGTTACTCATGACCCAGGACGAAATGAAGAAGAAGGCTGCAGAGGCCGCCCTGGAATATGTGGAAAACGGCATGATCGTCGGCGTGGGCACCGGTTCCACGGTAAACCATTTCATCGATTTTCTCGCCACCATCAAGGGCCGCATCGACGGCACCGTGTCCAGCTCCGAGGCGTCCACCGAGCGTCTCCGGAACCACGGCATCCCGGTCATGGACCTCAACGAAGTCGGCGGCCTGTCCCTGTACGTGGATGGCGCCGACGAGTCCAACGAGCACCTGCACCTGATCAAAGGCGGCGGCGGCGCCCTGACCCGCGAGAAGATCGTGGCCGGCGCCTCCGAGAAATTCGTCTGCATCGCAGATGACACCAAACTGGTGCCGGTACTGGGCAAATTCCCATTGCCGGTGGAGGTCATCCCCATGGCCCGCAGCTTTGTCGCCCGCGAGCTGGTCAAGCACGGCGGCAACCCGGTCTGGCGCGAAGACTTCATCACCGACAACGGCAACGTCATCCTCGACGTGCACGGCCTGGAGATCATGAATCCGGTGGAACTGGAGAATGAACTCAACAAGATCCCCGGCGTCGTCACCGTCGGCATCTTCGCCAACCGCCCGGCCGATGTACTGATCCTCGGCGGCGAAAACGGTGTGCGTACCCTTCGCTAATCACTCCCCTGGCAGGCCGTTGTGTCGCCCAGGGGAGTGCGAGAAAGGCGGAATCCGGCGAAAAAACGCAGTCCATGCGGAATATTAACCCGGCGACATAATAGATCGTGTTCAGAGCCTCAGGCATCTTCCCTA
>CAYPEH010000168.1:0-5160 GCA_964409585.1 uncultured Chromatiales bacterium
ACGGGGGCGCTCGTGGTGGCTGAGGGTGACATAGATTGGTGCCGGGTTAATAATACCGGCCCCTGAAAATGTGCCTTCCGCCGGACCGGAATCAAATCAATAGCATATACGCTATATAAATATGTAGTTATTTGCTTATAAATCGATTTGCTGATTACCACCTTTGCTCCCTTCGAATACCTTTGATTTTTAATTTGGTTGCCGTACCATCCCCCGTCCGCATGGCAGTAAACGGCTGTTGCATGACTGCTCATATCCCGCTCTGACGCGCGATCGAAAGCCTTTTCGGCTGGACAGGCATTCGTGATAACCTCGCCGCCGCTGACAAACGAATTAGAACGATATCCCTGGATGGAAACTCATTCCCGATGGGATACAATTTGAACGCCATAGAGGGTTGGCAATGGGACGTGATGAATCTGGCTCCCTTTCTGGAAAGAAGGCCTCCAGAAAGAAATCCATTATTGTTTCCATCGTTATTTTCTTTGCCGGTGTTGTCTTCGCAGGCCTGTTCAATATGGGCCTCGCATACACCAATGAGCTGGAGTTCTGCACCTCCTGTCACTCCATGCAAGTGAACCTGGAGGAATATAAGGAAACGGTGCATTACAAGAACGCCTCGGGCGTGCGCGCCATCTGTTCGGACTGCCATGTACCCAAGTCCTTTGGGCCCAAGCTGCTGGCCAAGCTGCTGGCATACAAGGATGTCGTGCACGAGATCCTGGGCACCCTCGATACCCGGGAAAAATACGAACAGCATCGATGGGAAATGGCCAGCCGTGTCTGGGCGAAGATGAAGGCCACCGATTCCCGTGAATGCCGCAGTTGCCATTCCTTCGACCAGATGGATCTGAGTGAACAGGGGCGCAGTGCGCGCAAACGCCATGGCCGCGCTGTGGATCAGGGCAAGACCTGCATCGACTGTCACAAGGGAATTGCCCACGAAGAGCCTGATGAGCCGGAAGAAGACGAAGAGGAGTAAGAGTAGCGAAAGGCACCTGAACAACCCTGGGCGGGTTATTCTAGTCAGCAATACCGGATGGAACGCCTTATGAAGACACTCAAGACCTTCGTCTTTCTCCTTGGATTTCTCCTGGCGGCGCCTGCCATGGCCGACGATCTGGGGAAGGAACTGCGCATGGCCGCAGCCATCGGAGACAACGAGACCATCATCGAACTGCTGGACCGCGGTGCCGATGTGGATTCTGCCAACAGTTTGGGCAAGACCCCGCTGATGATGGCCATCGAAGGTGACAACCTGGATACGGTGGTATTGCTGCTCACCCGCGGTGCCCGTGTCAATGCTCGCACGGAAGCCGGCTGCACTGCCCTGACTTTTGCCGCCGAGGGTGGTCATTTCGCCATCACCGCGTTGTTGCTGGAGCGCGGCGCCAATCTTCATGACCGCACGCGTGCCGGCTGGGATTCCCTGATGATCGCTGCCCGCTACGGCATCAATGAAATGGTTGAGCAGTTGTTGTTCAAGGGCGCGGATCCAAAGGCATCGGACAAGGATGGCAAGACCGCCCTGATGATGGCGGCCGAAAAGGGGCATGCCCAGGTCGTCGCCACCCTGGCCGAGGGTGGTGCCGATCTGGAATCCCGGGACAAGAACGGTGCCACCGCACTGATTCTCGCCGCCGATCAGGGCCAGACCGAAGTGGTCAGCGTGCTGCTGGAACATGGTGCCAACGTCAATGCCGTGGACCGCGATGGCGCCAGCGCATTGATCTGGGCCGCGGGTCAGGGCCATATCGAAACCATGCGCGTGTTGCTGGAAGGCCAGGCCGATCCGAACTTGCAGGATGCCGACGGGATCAGCGCATTGATGGAGGCGGCGGTATCCGGTAATGCGGCTGCCGTTGATCTGTTACTGAGGGCTGGTGCCGACGCGGGGTTGACCGACAATGAAGGGCGGACCGCGGCCGATCTGGCCAGGAAGAAGCGGCATGAGGCACTGGCCATGAAACTCGGCAAGGCCACCGGTGGCCGGTGAGCGCGAAGAAGAACCCATGTCCGGCCCCGCTTGGTTCCCATCGGGGCGGAAGGGGATTTCCCTCCGGGGAAAACAAGAATGCAAGCCGATCCGGAGAACAAGCGTTTTTCCGGATGTTTGCAGCCAATGGTCGGCGGCTCCGCCGCATGACCTAAAACCTTAATAACTCTGTATAGAGACTGAAGGAGGTATCATGGGGTACAAAAGAAAAGCCCTGATCGTTGCCGGTTTGGTTATGGGAGTTTCCTCCCTTGCGGTGGCTGGCAGCGGCGGCGGCAAGCCCAAACTGATGACGGGTGCCAGCACCACCATGTTGGCCAACACTTGCGCTGGTTGCCATGGCACCAATGGCATCAGCGCCGGTCCGGGACCCACCATCGCCGGCATATCCTCGGAGTACTTCAATGAGATCATGAAGGGCTTCAAGAGCGGTGACGTTCCGTCCACCATCATGGGCCGGATCGCCAAGGGATACAGCGACGCCGAAATCGAGGCCCTGGGCAAGCACTTTTCCAGCCAGAAGTTCGTCGCTGCCAAGCAGGACTTCGACCCGGCCAAGGCCAAGAAAGGCGCCAAGCTGCACGACAAATACTGCGAGAAGTGCCACGGCGAGGGTGGTACCTCGTCCGAGGACGATGCCGGCATCCTCTCCGGCCAGCACGTGCAGTATCTGCGCTGGGCCCTGGACGACGCCATGGCCGGCGATCGCGTGATGCCCAAGAAGATGCGCAAGAAACTGAAGAAACTGCACAAGAAGGAGGGCGACGCCGGTATCGAGGCCCTGCTCAACTTCTACGCCAGCAAGAAATAAGGGGGGATGAGGAATGAAGATTACTCGTAGAGGTTTTGTTCAGGCGGCGGGTGTGGCCACGGCGGCCGGCATGATCGGCGTGCCCTATATCGCCCTGGGCGCCAGCAAGAAAGTGGTCGTGGTAGGCGGCGGCACCGGCGGCGCCACGGCGGCCAAATACATCCGCATGGCCGATCCGACCGTTGAAGTCACCCTGATCGAAGCCAACAAACACTATTACACCTGCTACATGTCCAACGAGGTGCTCAGCGGCGAGCGCAGCCTGGACTCCATCAAATTCGGCTACAGTGGACTGGCCGGCCACGGCGTGAAGGTGGTGCACGACCAGGTCACCGGTATCGACGCCAACGCCCGGGTGGTCAAGACCGCTGGCGGACAGAGTTTCGCCTATGACCGCTGCATCGTCTCGCCGGGCATCGACTTCCGTTGGGAGACCATCGAAGGCTACGACGAGGCCGGCTCCCAGAAAGTGGCCCATGCCTGGAAGGCGGGCCCGCAGACCAAGCTGCTGCGCAGCCAGCTCGAAGCGATGAAGGATGGCGGTACGGTCATCATCGCCCCCCCGCCCAACCCCTTCCGCTGCCCGCCGGGACCCTACGAGCGCGCCTCGCAGATCGCCATGTACCTGAAGGCGAAGAAGCCCAAATCCAAGATCATCATCCTGGATCCCAAGCCCAAATTCTCCAAGATGGGCCTGTTCGTCCAGGGGTGGAAGGACCTGTACGGCTACGGCACCGACAACTCCATGATCGAATGGCACGGAGCGCAGGAAGAGGCCGGCGTGGTGAAGGTGGACGTCAACAGCAACACCGTGACCACCTCCTTTGGGGATGAGCTCAAGGCCGACGTGTTGAACGTCATCCCGGCGCAGAAGGCCGGCAAGATCGCCCACGTGGCGGGTCTGACCAACGACAAGGGCTGGTGTCCGGTGAACCTGAAGACCTTCGAGTCCACCATCCATGCGGGCATCCACGTCATTGGCGACGCCTCCGTGGCCAAGGGCATGCCCAAGTCCGGCTATGCCGCCAACAGCCAGGCCAAGGTGACGGCCGCGGCGGTGGTGGCCATGCTCAACGGGCATGAGGTGGGCACGCCCAGCTACGTCAACACCTGCTACTCCATCGTCGGCAAGGAGTACGGCATCTCGGTGGCGGCGGTCTACCGGCTGGCCGAGGACGGCAGCAAGATCACCAAGGTATCCGGTGGACTGAGCCCGAAGGACGCCTCGGCGGAGATGCGCAAGCGTGAAGCGGCCTACGCCCACAGCTGGTACAACAACATCACTGCCGACATCTTCGGCTGAAACCGCGTGGCGGGCGGCTGCCGCCGCCCGCCACCGGGCCGGATCTTTTCGACGGGGCCATCGGGCCCCGTTTTTTGTCTCCCGCAGAGGTTCCCAAACCGGCGTGAAACTCTTTTGTGGAAGCTCTGATCGATTCGGGGCGTATCGGATTGCAGGCTGAAACCGCCGGATTCAAGGCGCAAGGCGAATGTCCGAAATCCATCAGAGCTTCCTTATCAATCCGACCACCTGAATCCGGTGGGCACGGACTGTTACACTGTCACATCACCGACCGCGGTGAACGCGGCACACATGGACAACGACATGCGTCTGATACCGATCCTGATCCTGTTGTTTTGCTCCGCCCAGGTTTCCGCACAGGTCTACAAGTGGGTGGATGCGCAAGGCAACGTCCATTACATGGACCAGCCGGTCGAGGGCGCGGAAGAGCTGAAGATCACGGGCCGGAAGCCGCCGAAGCCGAAACCGGAGCCAGAGGCGAAGGAAGAATTGTCGCCAGAGCCGCCGGCGGACAGCGAGGAGGCGACGGAAACCGAGTACAAGAGCCTGCGGATCATCCGTCCGAAAACAGAGCAGGCATTGCAGAGTGCAGCCGGTAACGTGGTGGTGCAGCTCAAACTGGATCAGCCGCTGGATATGGAATACGGGCACAAGGTAGTCATCTTTCTCGATGGCAAGCGTTACGGCAACCCCGGCACTTCACTCACCACCACCCTCTCCAACATCGAGCGGGGCGCACATCGTCTGCGGGCGGCCATCGTCGATGCCAAGGGCAAGCGCCTGATCCGCAGTCGTGTAATCACCTTCCATCTGCTCCGTCCCAGCCGCCTCACCCCCTGATGGCGCGTCTCCTCCCAAAATAGTGCGCACGACCCCCGTGTGCACTATATTGGTGCATCGACTGCCTGGAGAGATTTCTCTCCAGGTGCTGATTTCTTGTGAATCAATAGCTTGTGTGTTGTGCATACAGCTGGTTCAGTTTTTGCAAAATGACATAGCAGCCTGTCGGACTCGGGCTGAATCGGCTGCAAAAGCGGGACAGCGGTCTGA
>CAYPEH010000169.1:0-5034 GCA_964409585.1 uncultured Chromatiales bacterium
CGCGGGTCGCGGGGGCGGGGGGCGGGCGCGGGCGGGCCCGCCGTCTCCGGCGGGGGCGGTGGGTTTCATGGCTTCAGGGCTTCCGGCGGCTGCGCCGGGCGCAGGCGGATGAAATCCACCGGCAACGCGGCCAGGGTGTCCGGCGCCGCCACCCGCTCCGCGGATACCAGGTAATCCAGGCCACGGAACAGCAGCAGGGTCACGGCAAGACCGATGAAGGCGCCGGCGATGAGCCCGTATTTTCCACCGGAGCGCCGGGAAACGCGGGCCGGGCTCATCGCTCTCCTTCGGCCGCGGCGATGGAGACATTGCTCACACCGGCCAGCCGTACCTGGTCGAGCACCTGTATGACCACACCCGTGCGTGCCTCCCGGTCGGCCACGATCACCACCCCGGCCTCGGGGTTCGCGGCATGGAGCCTTTCCACCTGGGCGCGCACGGCGCGCGGATCATGGCGGCGCTGGTCGATCCACACCGCGCCCTCTCCGGTCACGGCGATGAGGATACCGGCCTGTTCCTGCCGCGTGGCGGTCCGGGCCTGGGGCCGGTCCACCTCCACCCCCGCCTCCTTGACGAAGGAGGCGCTGACGAGGAAGAAGATCAGCAGGATGAAAACCATATCGATCAGTGGCGTGAGATTGATCCCCGCGCTCCCGTCGGTTCCCTGCACATGGCTGTGGCGCGTCATGTCATCCACCTCATTCCAGCCGGTCCCCCGCCCGCTGCATCTCCCTTTCCACACGCTGCTCCAGGTCGGTGCTGAAATACAGCCCGGACAGGGCGGTGAGCAGTCCCGCGGCCGTGGTCAGCAGGGCCTTGGAAATGCCGGACGCCATGGCGCGCACATTGCCGCTGCCGTGGACCGCCATGGCCTCGAAGGTCTCGATCATGCCCAGCACCGTGCCGAACAGGCCCAGCAGGGGCAGGAGTTGGATGAACACGGCGATCAATCCCAGATGGCGGCGCAGCTCCGCCGACAGGGAGCCCAGCAGGCCGGCGCGGATGCACCGCGCGCCCCAGGAACGCCGCTCGGCACGTTCCCGCCAGACGGCCAGGCACTGCTCGAACCGTTTCGGCTGCACCCACCACAGGAACAGGTAGCGCTCCACGATCAGGGCCCATAGCAGGGAGGAGACGACGAGAATGATCCACAGCACCGGCCCGCCCCGCTCCAGCAGGCCGGCCAGATCCCTTGGCAGCCATTCGGCCACGATGCCGTATCCGGCGGCTGAAAGAGATGGATAACCGATCGACTGCATGAAGGCGCCTCGTCAGCGGGATGCCACATGGCCTTCCGCGCGCGCCGCCACCAGGCCGGCGCTCTGCTCGTCCAGCACCTGGATGATCCAGTTGCTGCGGCCGTTGAGAAACCCATGCAGCAGCACCAGCACGATGGCCACGGCCAGACCCAGTTCCGTGGTCACCAGCGCCTGGGAGATGCCACCGGACATGAGGCGCGGATCGCCGGTGCCGAACAGGGTGATGGACTGGAAAGTCTGGATCATGCCGGTCACCGTGCCGAGCAGCCCCAGCAGCGGTGCGACCGCCGCCAGCAGGGCCAGCATGGGCAGACCGCGGCGGATACGCGGCAATTCGCGCAGGATGGCCTCGTTGAGGCGGTGTTGCAGGCCCTCCACGTCGATCCGGCCGCACTCCCCGTGGACGGCCAGAATCCGGCCCAGTGGATTGTCGCCGGGCCGGTCCGGCTCATCCAACTGGCGCCGCACCCGCCGCCCGGTGAGCGACAGGGTGACCAGGCGCTCCACGACCAGCAGCAGGCCGAAACCACCCACGGCGAGGATCATCCAGGCGATGACGCCGGCCTCCTCCACCTGTTCACGCAGGCCGGGGGCGCGCCCCATCAGGCCCAGCACCGCCCCGCGCGAAGGGTCCACCGCCATGGGCCGGGGCGGGCCGCCGGATGCGAGCCAGGCGCCGGCCATGGAGCGCAGGCGGGAGCCTGGCTGTTGCAGCGGTTCCACCAGGCGGCCAGTCTCCGGCAGATAGCGCAGGAAGCGGGTACCACTGACGGCCGTGAATTCACCGATGCGCACCACCTCGCGGGGCTCCTCGCCACCACCGGCGGCGATCACCGGGGCCTCGAAGCGCGCCACCTCGCCACCCGCCGCCATCTGCCGCAATATCTGGTGCCAGAGGGCCTTGATCTCCTCCATGCCCGGCTGGCGGCGGTGATCCATCAGCCCCTCCAGCTCCCGCGCCCATTCCGGATGCTGGGCCGACAACAGGGAACCGTCCAGCAGGCCGTGAACATCACGGGCCGCCTGGCGGACCGTGTCGAACAGCTCTTGCAGACCGGCCGTGCGCTCCTTCAACAAGGCGGTCTGCTGCCGCAACCGTTGTTCATTGCCCTCGAAATCACGGGTCAGGGCCTGAAGACGCTCCCGCTCCCGCGCCAGGGCGGCGCGCGCCTCCTCCAGCAGGGCCTTGCGCCGGTCGCGCTGGCGCAGAAAAGCCTGCTCCCGCTCCTGCGCCTCCTGGCGCAGCGAGTCGGCCTCCCGCAACACCCGTTGCAGCAATTGATCCAGGCCGGGGGCAGCCTCCACGGGCAGGGTCAACAGCGCAAGCAGCAGGGCCAGCCACTTCATGAGCGGCCCCCGTCCGGTCCGGGCAGATACAATTCCAGCATCTCCGGGGGCCGCTGCTTGCGCGCCACCCGCAGGGCGCGTTCCAGACCGGCAATGGCCTCCTCGGGCAAGCGTTTCCAGGCCCCGGCGGAGGCATCCCACCAGCCGGCGCGGGAGCGGTCCAGGCTGAGGTAATACAGGGCGACCCGCCCCAGGCGCAGGAAATCCACCGCCTGGGTACCATCGTCCCCGGTCAACGATCCCTGGTAGGCTTCCAGGCTGCGCCCGTATTCCAGTTCCACCAGGTAGGCTTCCAGCAGGCGACGGAATTTCTCCGGCAGGCTGGCGTCCTCGCCGGCACGCCCCAGCATCGCCTCCAACTGCGCCAGACGCGCCTCCCTCTCCTCCGGCAGAAAGGGAAGATCCAGGGCGACGAATTCCTGCAACACCGACAGCATGCGCTCCATCAACGGCCCGATATCCCGACGCGTCACCTCGACCTCGGCCAACTGGCGTTCGATGGCCGTCAGCTCCTCCTCCTGCGCGGCGATATCCCGTTGCAGGCGGTCGTTGTAGCCACGCAGCCGGTCCAGCTCGGCCGTCACCTCGCGGTATTCCTGGAGGAGCTCACTGTGCTCGTCGTCCAGCCGCTCGATGCGCCGCTGGGATTCCTGCATCCGCCGCTGGATTCCCAACTGGGCCTGCATGGCCTCGTCCAGGGGATCCGGCCGGGCCGGGGCCGGTCCCAGCAGCCACGGCAGCAACAGAAACAACGTCAGAAGATGGCGGTAATTCATGGGGAAAACGATCCGAAAGTCCGGAGCTTCCCGAAGGCAAGACTCGTTCCGGATCGCCGCCTTGCGGCATTTGCCCCGGCGATCAAGGAGATAGCCGGGGCGGCAGGCCAAAAGGGAAACGCGGACGGATCAGGAGGGCGGCATATGGCGCAGGGAGCGCGTCATATCACACAGGGGGAATGGGCAGGGATGGATCCGGCCCTGCACACAGGCGGCCCATTCCTGCACCCGTATGGACCAAGCCCAAAAAGCGTGAAACCGAGTTTTCAACAAAAATTTGTTGAAAACAGAAAAATATCCAGATACTTTCCCCGTATGTTGCGGAAATATCGTTTCAAGAACTTCTTTTCCTTCCTGGAAGAGACCGAGGTCTCGCTGGAGGTATCCAAACATGTGGATACCTACGGCATCGCGCGGGATGAAAAGGGCCGGCGTGTTTCCAAGGTCATGGCGATACTGGGCGCCAATGCCAGTGGCAAGACCAATGTGCTCAAGCCGGTGGTGTTCGTCCATTGGTTCGCCAGCCACTCCTTCCAGCTACCGGCGGACGCCCCCATACCCGTGCAACCCCACGCGGCGGCAGCCGGTCAGCCATCGAGGTTCGAGACGGAATTCTGCCTGGCCGGAGACGTATGGCGTTACCGGGTGGTGCTGACCACGGAGCGGGTGGTGGAAGAATCCCTGCATCGCAAGACCAGCAGCCAGTTCAGCTATGTTTTCCTGCGCCGCTGGTCGGACGAGAAGAACGGCTACGAATTCAAGCAGAAGGGATTCGGCCTGAAGGCGGCCGAAGTGGTCGATGCGAGGCAGAATGCCTCCGTGCTCTCCATCGCGGCACAGTACGGCGTGGAAACAGCCAAGGTAGTCGGCCATTTCGAAGTGACCTCCAACATCGATTTCGTGGGGCGGCTGGTGAACGACACCGGCTACATCGCCCACCTCGGCGCCTTCTACAAGGAGCAACCGGAATACAGAGAGCACATGGAAAAACTGCTGCGCCGCTGGGATCTGGGATTCCATGGCGTGGAATTCGAGGAGGTGATTCCGAACCCGGAAGAACCGGACAACAAGGCCACCTTGATACTGGGCGTACACGAGGGCAGGAGCGGCACTTTCAGGTTGAGCTTCAGGCAGGAATCCAGCGGCACCATTGCACTCTTTGCCTTGCTGGCCAAACTGCTGCCCGTGCTGCACAAGGGCGGCGTGGCGGTCATCGACGAGCTGGAATCAGATCTCCACCCCCTCATGATCGAACCCGTTCTCGACCTCTTTTTCAACGAAGAGACCAATCCCCGCAATGCCCAGCTGCTGTTCACCTGCCACGCCGCCGAGGTGCTCAAGCACCTGCACAAATGCCAAGTGCTGCTGGTGGAAAAAAACGAACATTGCGAAAGCGAGGCATGGCGGCTCGACGACGTCAAAGGCGTGCGGGCCGACGACAATCTCTATGCCAAGTATCTGGCCGGGGCCTACGCTGCGATTCCGGAGATCCGTTGATGGCTCGCAAGGAGCGACGTGCCAGACGCACCGTTCTTCTGGTGGTCGAAGGTTATACCGACCGGGCCTTCGTCCAACATCTGAAGGATCTGTACCACCAACGCGGCTGCGGCTTCCGGATCGAACTGAAGAACGCGAAAGGGAAAGGGGCCAAC
>CAYPEH010000170.1:0-4916 GCA_964409585.1 uncultured Chromatiales bacterium
TCATGATTTTGAGGAGCATAGTGGGAACTATGTGACGAAAAATCAGGGAAAATCAAACCGCTGTCCCGCTTTTGCAGCCGATCCAGCCTGAGTCCGACAGGCTCCGAGTGCGAGACAAGGCAAAAACCGGCGAAAAAGCGCAGTTTATACGCAATAAATGAGCATTTTGAGCCGGTTTTCAACGCCGTATCGCGCCGCATGAGTAGAATTTCAACAGCCTGTCAGCGGATGGTTCCGCTCCTACAAAAGGGATTACTTGGCGCGCTCTTCCAGCATCGCCACGGCCGGCAGGGTCTTGCCTTCCAGATATTCCAGGAAGGCGCCACCGGCGGTGGAGATATAGGACACCTTGTCGTAGATGTCGTATTTCTGGATGGCTGCAATGGTGTCGCCGCCCCCGGCCAGGGAGAAGCAATCGGATTCGGCAATGGCCATGGAGATGGTCTTGGTGCCTTCACCAAACTGATCGAATTCGAACACGCCCACGGGGCCGTTCCAGACCACGGTGCCGGCCTTGGCGATGATGTCGGCCAGTTCCTTGGCGGATTCAGGGCCGATGTCGAAGATCATGTCGTCGTCGGCCACCTCATCGACCTTCTTCAGGGTCGCCTCGGCGGTCTCGGAGAATTCCTTGCCGCAGACCACATCGCTGGCGATGGGGATATTGGCGCCACGGGCCTTCATCTTTTCCATCAGGCCCTTGGCGGTATCGACCAGATCGTCCTCGCAGAGGGACTTGCCGACATTGTAACCGGCGGCCTTGAGGAAGGTGTTGGCGATGCCGCCACCCACCACCAGCTGATCCACTTTCTCGGACAGGGCCTCCAGCACGGTCAGCTTGGTGGAAACCTTGGAACCACCGACGATGGCGACCATGGGACGGGCCGGATTGGCCAGGGCCTTGGCCAGGTTGTCCAGCTCGTCGGCCAGCAGCAGGCCGGCACAGGCGACGGGGGCGAACTTGCCGACACCGTGGGTGGAGGCCTGGGCGCGGTGGGCGGTGCCGAAGGCATCCATCACGAACACGTCACAGAGGGCGGCGTACTTCTTGGCCAGTTCCTCATCGTCCTTTTTCTCACCGGCGTTGAAACGCACGTTCTCGAACAGGACCACCTCGCCTTCGGCCACCTCGAAACCACCGTCCAGGTAATCCTTGATCAGGCGCACTTCCTTGCCCAGCTTGGCGGACAGATCGTCCGCGATGGGCTGCATGGAGTTCTCGGCATCCACTTCACCCTCGGTGGGACGCCCGCGGTGGGACATGACCTGCACCTTGGCACCGGCCTTGACGCAGTGCTCGATGGTGGGCAGGGAGGCCACGATACGCGCGTCGGAGGTGACCTTGCCGTCCTTGACGGGAACGTTGAGATCGGCGCGGATCAGGACGCGCTTGCCGGCGAGATCGAGATCGGTGAGCTTGATGAAAGACATGTTGGCACTCCGTTCATGCGTTCAAAGACATTTGGCAAGCGCGGGGCTTGGCAAATGACTCTGTGGCAAGGGAGACGGGGAGGCGGCGGGAGCACGGTGCGAAAAACACCGTCTCCCGCCACCCGTTCAGCCTCAGTTGGCGGCAACGTGCTCCGCGAAACGCAGCATGTTGCAGGTGTAGCCGTACTCGTTGTCGTACCAGGAGACCACCTTGACGAAGGTGTCATCCAGGGCGATGCCGGCACCGGCGTCGAAGATGGAGGAGTAACCCACGCCGCGGAAGTCGGTGGAAACCACCTTCTCGTCGGTGTAGGCCAGGGTCCGGGACAGATCGCCGGACTCGGAAGCCTCCTTCATGGCGGCGCAGATCTCGTCATAGCTGGCACCCTTCTCCAACTCGACGGTCAGGTCGACCACGGAGACGTCGGAGGTGGGCACGCGGAAGGCCATGCCGGTCAGCTTGCCATTCAGTTCGGGCAGCACCTTGCCCACGGCCTTGGCGGCACCGGTGGAGGACGGGATGATGTTCTCCAGGATGCCACGGCCACCGCGCCAGTCCTTCTTGGAGGGACCGTCCACGGTCTTCTGGGTGGCGGTGGCGGCGTGCACGGTGGACATCAGGCCACGCTTGATGCCCCACTTGTCATTCAGCACCTTGGCGACGGGGGCCAGGCAGTTGGTGGTGCAGGAGGCGGCGGAGACGATGGCCTGACCGGCGTAGTCATTGTGGTTCACGCCATAGACGAACATCGGAGTGGCGTCCTTGGAGGGGGCGGACTGCACCACTTTCTTGGCGCCGGCCTCGATGTGCTTCTGGCAGCCTTCCTCGGTGAGGAAGAAACCGGTGCATTCCAGGACCAGCTCGGCGCCGACCTCGTCCCACTTCAGGTTGGCCGGATCGGTTTCGGCGGTCAGGCGAATGGTCTTGCCGTTGACGACCATGTTGTTGCCATCGACACCGACTTCACCGTCGAAGCGGCCGTGCACGGAGTCATACTTCAGCATGTAGGCCAGGTAATCGGCGTCCAGCAGGTCGTTGATACCGACCACCTCGATGTTCGGGAAATCCTTGGCGATGGCGCGGAAAGCCATGCGGCCGATACGGCCAAAACCGTTGATACCAACTTTGAGAGTCATGTTTTTCTCCTGATCAGAAAACAAATCGGCGGAGCGCGGCGGGCGCGCGGCCCGCCGCCGATGCCCCACGTTTTAAAGCACTTCCTCGACGGCCTTCACCACGTTGTCCACGGTGAAGCCGAATTCCTCGAACAGCTGACCGGCGGGTGCGGACTCGCCGAAGCGGTCGATACCGACCACCTTGCCGTTGAGGCCGACGTATTTGTACCAGCCGTCGGTGACCGCGGCTTCGACGGCGACGCGGGCGGTGCAGCTGGAGGGCAGCACGGATTCCTTGTAGTCGTCGTCTTGGGCATCGAAGGCTTTGGTGTTGGGCATGGAGACCACGCGGATGTTCTTGCCGCTCATGGCCTCGGCGGCCTTGACGGCCAGATCGACCTCGGAGCCGGTGGCGATGATGATGGCATCGGGCGCGCCATCGCAATCGCGGATCACATAACCACCCTTGGCGATATTGGCGATCTGGGCGTCGTCACGGGCCATGTGGGGCAGATTCTGGCGGGAGAAGATCAGGCAGGTGGGCCCGTCCTTCTTCTCGATGCCGGCTTTCCAGGCCACTGCGGTTTCCACGGTGTCACAAGGACGCCACACGTCCATGTTGGGGATCATGCGCAGGGTCGGAATCTGTTCGATGGGCTGGTGAGTGGGACCGTCCTCACCCAGGCCGATGGAGTCGTGGGTGTAGACGAAGATGCTCCGCACCTTCATCAGCGCCGCCATGCGCAGGGCATTGCGGGCATATTCGGAGAACATCAGGAAGGTGCCTCCGTAGGGGATGAAACCACCGTGCAGGGCAACGCCGTTCATGATGGCGGACATGCCGAACTCACGCACACCATAGGAGATGTAGTTGCCATCGGCCACGGTGTCGTTGATGGTCACGGAGCCCTTGTGGGCGGTCAGGTTGGACGGGGTCAGGTCGGCGGAACCGCCGAGGAACTCCGGCAGCACCGCACCATAGGCATTGAGGGTGTTCTGCGAGGCCTTGCGGGTGGCCGGGCTTTCGCCGGCACTGTTGCACTCGGCGATGTAGGCATTGGCGGCCTCTTCCCAGTTGGCGGGCAACTCGCCCGCCATGCGGCGCTTGAACTCGGCGGCCAGTTCCGGATAGGCAGCCTCGTAGGCGGCCATCTTCTCGTTCCAGGCGGATTCGGCCTCGGCGCCCTTGGCCCTGGCGTCCCAACCGGCATACACCTCTTCCGGAATCTCGAACGGAGGATGATTCCAGCCCAGATTCTCGCGGGTGGCGGCAATCTCGTCGTCGCCCAGGGGGGCGCCGTGGCAGTCGTGGGAACCGCACAGGTTGGGGGCGCCATAACCGATCACGGTCTTGCAGCAGATCAGGGTCGGCTTGGTGGCAACCGACTTGGCCTCGCGGATGGCCTTGTCGATGGACTCGGCATCATGGCCGTCGACGTCACGGATGACCTGCCAGCCATAGGCCTCGAAACGCTTGGCCACGTCTTCCTGGAACCAGCCCTCGGTGTGGCCGTCGATGGTGATGCCATTGTCGTCCCAGAAAGCGATCAGCTTGCCCAGACCCAGGGTGCCCGCCAGGGAGCAGGCCTCGTGGGAGACACCTTCCATCATGCAGCCATCGCCCAGGAACACGTAGGTGTAGTGGTCGACGATGTGGTGGCCATCGCGGTTGAACTGCGCGGCCAGGGTGCGCTCGGCCAAAGCCATGCCCACGCCGTTGCTGATACCCTGACCCAGCGGGCCGGTGGTGGTCTCGACACCGGGGGTATAGCCATACTCGGGGTGCCCCGGGGTCTTGGAGTGCAACTGGCGGAAGTTCTTCAGATCATCCATGCTGAGGTCGTAACCGCTCAGATGCAGCAGGGAATAGATCAGCATGGAACCGTGGCCATTGGAGAGAATGAAGCGGTCACGGTCAGCCCAGTCGGGGTTGGCGGGGTTGTGCTTCAGGTGGCTGTTCCACAGCACCTCGGCGATGTCCGCCATGCCCATGGGGGCACCTGGGTGGCCGGACTTGGCCTTCTGCACGGCATCCATGCTCAGGGCACGGATGGCATTGGCAAGCTCTTTGCGCGAAGCCATAGGTCTCTCCTGTGAATGAGAATTTAGTGAAGTCGAATTCGATGAAAATCTTGATGCAGGGAGGCTCTCCCTCGCCCCGCACACCTGAGAAAATTCCCGTCAGATGATTAAATATTCGTTTTAATTCAGCAGGTTATACCTGTTTTTGTTCCATTCGGACACATTGGGGCGCCTATTGTCCCTAATCCGGACCCGATGGGCAAACGTAAAAATGTTCATGGGGGGATAAGAAAAACACCTTGGGAACCTCTGAATAAGTCTGGGGAACCCCTGAACAAGTACCGGGG
>CAYPEH010000171.1:0-4868 GCA_964409585.1 uncultured Chromatiales bacterium
CCGTGAACGCGCACAGCACGGCTGAACACGATCTATTATGTTGCCGGGTTAATAATTAAGGGCACCTCTAATAATTCGTGTTCGGCATCTTCGCGCCGGAGGCCCGCGATAACTGCGTTGAAGTTCTTGCCAATAGCGTGCTATTGGCTGCGAACTTCGCCTTGTTCTCACGGGCCTCCGACACGAATCTGCTCAAACAGAATTATTAGAGGTGCCCTTAAGACAATCCTAAGTAAAACCACACTCAGAGCACCTCGGATGTTCCGGATCAAGGCACGGCCCGCGGGCAATGGCCCGGTCCTTGGCAAGGGCCGCAACACAGGGCCGGGACATCCGGGGCGCTCCCTGAGACCCGCTGAATGCGGCTTTACTTAGGATTGTCTTAGCAGCCTGTCGGACTGGGGGGAAGCGAAGCGAAAATGTGGGAGAGCGAGGCCAGTTTTTCATGATTTTGAGGCGCATAGTGGGGCTACGCAACGAAAAATCAGGGAAAAATGGACCGCTCTCCCGCATTTGCAGCCGCTTCATCCTCAGTCCGACAGGCTGCTAGTACCGATATTGACGAAACGAGAAAAACAAGGGGAGATCCATGAATCCGGAGAAAGTCTCGTTCGGTTTCTTCATCGTCCTGGCCATGACGCTCAACTATGGTTTCTTCGTGGGCTCCGTGGACGATCCCACCCACCACCATGTCTATGAACTGTATGCCACCATCGTGGTGAATCTCATTGCCACGGTGCTGAAGTTCGGCGAACGCTCCCAGATCGGTGCCCTGATGCTGGCTACCAGCCTGGTGGCCGTGCTCCAGTTGATCGCCGCGGCCTCGGTCTGGGCGGTTGCCGAGCATGTGCTGGAGGGGAGCGTGACTCCAGCGGTGGCCGCGTCCATCGTCTCGCTGGCCGGCGGCGCGTTTCTTGCCAACGTGGTATCGGTGATCCTGCTGGTGATCGATACGGTCATCTTCCATCGCTGAGTCCTTGGGGAAGCTCTGATTGATTCAGGATGTATCGGATTTCAGGCGCAAGACGAGCGTCCGCAATCGATCAGAGCTTCCTTAGTCATCCGGCCCCAGGTTTTCCTCCATGAATTCCATCATCTTTCTCATCCTGCGGCGGATGCGCCCACCGCTGTTGGTCCTGATCGTGGCCTATTCGCTGGCGATCCTCGGGCTGACCCTGATCCCTGGAATGGACCCGCAGGGCAATCCCTATCACATGGATTTCATGCACGCCTTCTATTTCGTCAGCTACATGGCGACCACCATCGGCTTCGGCGAAATCCCCTACGAACTGGTGCCGGCCCAACGCATGTGGGTCACCGGCTGCATCTACCTGACGGTGGTGTCCTGGTTCTATGCCATCGGCAAGCTGGTCGCGCTGGCGCAGGACGCGGCCCTGCGGCAGGTATTCACGGAATTGCGTTTCGCCCGTGCCGTGCGCCGTATCCGTGAGCCCTTCTATCTGGTGTGCGGCTACGGTGACACCGGCAGCGCACTGGTGGATGCCCTGATCGAACAGTGCAAGCGGGTGGTGGTCATCGACATCAACCAGGAGCGCATCAATGCGCTGCGCCTGAGTGATTACCCGCTCTACGTGCCCGGACTGTGCGCCGATGCCTCCCTGCCGCAGTACCTGGAAATGGCCGGCCTGGACAGTGGACATTGCGCCGGCGTGGTGGCCCTGACCGACAACGACCAGGCCAATCTGCACGTGGCCATCACCGCCAAGTTGCTGAATCCAAGGATCAACGTCATTTGCCGGGCCGAGTCCCTGGAGGTGGAGGAGAACATGGCCTCCTTCGGCACCGACCACATCATCGACCCCTTCGAGACTTTCGCCGAACGCCTGTTCACGGCCCTGCATTCGCCCTGTGTGGATGTCCTGCATGAGTGGATCAGCGGCAACAGCAAGCTCAGGGAGCCGCTCAACCCACCCCATGGGCTTTGGCTGCTGTGCGGGTATGGCCGCTTCGGCAAGGCGCTGCGCAAGCGGCTCAACGAGGAGGGCGTGCCCAGCGTGGTGATCGAGAAGACACCGGACAAGACCGGCTGGCCGGAGGACCGTGAGAACCTGGTCATCGGCTGGGGTACCGAAGCGGCCACTTTGAAAGAGGCGCGCATCGAAGAGGCGGTGGGTATAGTCGCCGGCACCAATCACGATACCAACAACCTCTCCATCCTCATGACCGCCCGCGAACTCAACCCGGAACTGTTCATGGTCGCGCGCCAGAACCGCACCCATAACCAGTATTTGTTCCAGGCCCTGGACGCGGATGTGGTGGCGCAGGCCGGACCCATCATCGGCTGGCGTATCCGCACCCTGTTGAACACACCCATGCTGGTGGAGTTCCTCTCCTATGCCCATGAACATACGAATGACTGGGCACGCAGAATGGTTGCCAGACTGGCAGGCGTCCTCGGCGAGGAGATCCCGGAGGTCTGGGAGATCAGCCTGGATGAGACCGATGCGCCGGCGGTGGCGCGGCTCCTCGACCAGGGTGAGCGCATCGAGCTGGGCTGCCTGATGCGCGATCCACGCCAGAGGGAACAACGGCTGCCCTGCGTGGCCCTGCTGCGCAGCCATGGCGCGGACAAGGATTTCCTGCCGGACGACAGCGCCGTACTGCGAAAGGGCGAGCGACTGCTCCTGTGCGGGGTCCAGGGAACCTCCCGCACCCTGGTCCTGTCCCTGCGTGACGAGGCGGCCCTGTCCTATCTCCGGAGCGGGGAGGCACAGGCCGGCGGTCTGTTGTGGCGCTGGTTCACACGTTGAAATACAGGATCGAACAGCCCCGCTCCGTCTCCACGTATTCATGCCCCAGGTCGGGGTACTCTTCCAGCCACCACCGCACGATCTCGCGTTCGTCCTCCCGGCCGGCATCGTCCAGGTAGATCATGCAGCGGCGGGAGAGCCTGTCGAACAGGGCGGGAAGCGCCGGATAGCGCGAATGCTTCTGGATGAAACCGGGCGGACCATCGACCACCAGCAGATCGATGGCGTCCGATGGCAGATCGGTCGTGGCGTACCATGCAAAGACCCGCCCTCCCACGGCCATGTTTCGCAGCGGCGCGTCGATGACCGTGGCGAACCCTTCGAGCCCGTGCAGCCGCAACGCTTCACGGGTGGTGTCCGCATACACGGCGCCGTTCTCCAGACTGTACACGTGCCCCCGGCCATTTAGCTGACAGCATCTTGCCAGCACCAGCGTGCTCAGGCCACTGCTGCATTCCAGGATCGTGGACGGCATGGCCCTCAGCGCATGCCCGGCGACCCGTTCGAGAAAATCCGCCGCCGCCGACCAGTGCTCGGTGTAGGGCAGCCCGTGCCGCAATCCCAGGCGCTCGCGCAGGGTATCGTAGGACGCGGGTAGTGAGCGAAGAGGATGTTCCGTCATGGCGTTTCCTCAATCGACGCAGCAGCGCTTCCCCTTGTTCTCCGCGCTGTAGCAGGCCCCCGGCAGTTCGGGCCGGCTGCCCAGCCCGCGCATGGAAACGTCCAGCGCGCACTGTTTCTCCAGCAGTTTCAGAAGCGGCAGGTCCGCACGCCCTCGCTGGACCTTTTCACAGGCGTCGATGCACTGCATGCACTGGGTGCAGGTGAACATCTTGTTCTTGCTGCCGCGGGGGCTCAGACGCATGGGGCAGGCGTGTTCACAAGAACTGTCGCAGTCGATGCACTCCGGCACCCGCTTGCGGTCGAAGGCCACCACCATGGCCTGCCGGTTCGCCATCCACACCAGGCTCTGGAACAGGCCGATGGCGCAGCCGAACCGGCAGAACAGATGCCGGGCGAAGGCGAATTCCAGTGACAGCACCACCGTGGCCACACCGATGAAGATGGACTGATTGCGGGTCAGGGAGGCGCTGAAAAGATTGCCGTACACCTCCGCGGGCGGCAGCAGATAGCTCAGAAAGACCACTGCCCAGACGAAGGCGAACAGGATGATGGCGGGCACGGTGACCAGCCACCACCGCCCGTCCGGTTCGATGTGGGTGCCGTCGCATTGCCGCTCGGGCAGCCTCTTGCGTTCCCACAGGGAGGGTTTGCCACTGGCCCGGCGCATCAGGGCATTGATCAGCTCCACCACGGAAAAGTGCGGGCACAGCCAGCCGCAGTAGAGCCGCCCCCACTTCCACGACACGAAAATGCCGCCGCCGACCACCAGGCCGATGGGGAGGAAAAAGCGCGAAAACATGTTCCAGGCCATCTCCAGGGGGCCGATCTGTCCGGCCTGATACTCGGCCGTCCCCAGCACCCAGGGATGGCCCAGCAGGATGAAATGATTGAGCGTCAGATCGAAACGGAACAAATCCAGGGGCGGCGCCAGCACGAACAACAGGAAGAAGGCGCTGCGCCAGTACAGGCGTTTGGTCTGGGTCGGAATCATGGTGCCGCGTGGAATGGATGGAAACGGCCCATATAGTAGCGCGGGGAGCCCTGGCGCGGGGGGAACGGAAACCATGTCGGTAATGGTGTTTTGCCGGGATGGCGGCCCCGCCCGCGCCGCCGTTCCCCGGAAGAAGGCCAGGGTGAGGAGGAGAATGCCCACCACCCCGCCCGGCCGACACCCACATCCGCCCGAAAACACGGTCAACATCGACTTGTCGGGTCAAATTATCCCTGATAATAAGTGGATGGATGGGGAATCATTGCGGAATAGCATGAGGATTTGCTAGATAGAAGGTAATCAGGGTATTTGGACCTGATAATGGTTATGCACAAGGAGAACCCCATGAAGGCGCAAGAGTGGCTCGAACGTGGCGATCAAAGAGATGACCCGGTAGAGATGTTTTCAAATTATTGGCGTGGATTCAATAATTTGTTCTTCGGCGTTTGTGGTGGCTGTGAATGTGACAAGATAAAACGTTT
>CAYPEH010000172.1:0-4648 GCA_964409585.1 uncultured Chromatiales bacterium
TAACAGTGAACTAGACAGAATCCGTAAATACTGAACTAGACAGATTCCGCATAGTCCTGAAGTTCCGGTTTCTGCCTAGTTCAGCAGTTGACTTTTCCTGGATTCCCCTTACCTTCCTAAAAATTACCCCTATGGATACAGGGAGTCCACACCCCATGGCCGACAGGTATGTTTCCCGCCCCTCCACCCCGCCTTCCTCTATCATTCATTTTATTGATTTGCTTAGGAAAAAACGGGTTCCTGACAAGTATGTCCGCTGGTATGTGATCCGCGTGGAAGCCTTGCTCCGCTCCCTGGAGCCGGGGGAGGGCGGCTCGCCGGGGGAGGATGCCGTGGCCCGTTTTCTGGGTGAACTAGGCAGAAAGAGGGGCCTCAAGGGTTGGCAGTTCCGCCAGGCGGTGGAGGCTATACAGATTTTCTGTGCCGAGGTCTTGGGTCTGGGTTGGGCGGATTCCTTTGACTGGGCGTCCTGGAAGGAGGGGGCGCGTTCCCTGCCTGCCGGTCATGCGGCCGTTGCCCTTTCCTCGCGGGGTCAAGGGCCGGGCGGGCGGCCGAGGGTAGGCGGGGATGGGGCCGGGGGACGGTTCGGGCCGCTGATCGAGCGTTTGTCCCATGAGATCCGGGTTCGTGGGTATTCCATTCGCACGGAGCAGACGTATGCGCTCTGGGTGCGCCGTTTTCTGGCTTTTTCGAGGCCGGCGGGCGTGGATGGGATGACGGCGGGGGAGGTGAAGCGGTTTTTGGTGCATTTGGCGGTGGAGAGGAATGTGGCCGCCAGTACCCAGAATCTGGCGCTTACGGCCTTGTCGTTTTTCTTCGGCCAGGTTCTGGGGCGTCCGCTGGGGGATCTGGGAGATTTTGCGCGGGCGAAGCGCCCGAAGCGCTTGCCGGTGGTGTTGTCGCCGCGGGAGGTGCGGTTGTTGTTGGACCAGGTGGAGGGCGTGTACGGTTTGATGGCCCGGTTGCTTTATGGCACGGGCATGAGGTTGATGGAGTGTGTGCGCCTGCGGGTGCAGGATGTGGATTTCGATTACGGCCGGATCGTGGTGCGGGACGGCAAGGGGAGGAAGGATCGGGTTGTGCCCTTGCCTGAAAGCCTGGTGGATGCGCTGAGGTCACAGCTCGCCAGGGCGCGGGCGCTGCATGAGGCCGATCGGCGGGAGGGGTTGGGGGAGGTCTGGCTACCGGATGCCTTGTCGGTGAAGTATCCCGGCGCGGGCCGGGAGTGGCGCTGGCAGTTCGTTTTTCCCAGCGGCCGCTTGTCGGTGGACCCGCGTTCCGGGGTGATGCGCCGCCATCATGTGCATGAAAACGGTTTGCAGAAGGCGGTCAAGCGGGCGGCGGATGAGTTGGGCCTGCCGAAGAGGGTGTCAACGCATGCCCTGCGTCATTCCTTTGCCACGCATCTGCTGGAGGGGGGCTACGATATCCGCACGGTTCAGGAGTTGCTGGGGCATGCGGATGTTTCCACCACCATGATCTATACGCATGTGCTGAACAAGCCGGGAGTCGGGGTGGTCAGTCCGCTGGACCGGTTTTCTGGCGGTCTGTGAGGGGGCCGGTTTCTTTCCCTCCACGGTTTTTTTCTCCGGCCAATGATTCGATCTTCCGGTGCAGCCCCGCCGGTGCGGTGAATAGGAATTTGCGCCCGATCTTGTTCATTTCCGTCAGTCCGAGTTCCGCCAGCGCCAGCAGGTCTGTGCGCGCGGTTTGATAGGCGATCTGGTGGGAGCGCCGGTGGCTTTCCACGGTGTAGTGGTGGCCGGGGTGCCTGAGCGCGTGGCTCAGCAGGGCGATCTGGCGGTGGTTCAGCAGGCCGTTGAGCAGGTCTGCGCGACGCAGCAGGGATTCGGCCGAGCGTTGTTGCGAGAGTTTGTCTGCCAGGTAGGCGTGGAGGGCGTCGATGGCTCTTTCGATTACGTCCAACTGGTGGAGGATGAAATAGGTGGTGTCGTTGTCGTCGCTCTCGCAGTGGAGATAGGCGCGCCCGTATTGTGCCGGGGCTTTGCGCAACAGGCGGGAGATGGAGATGTATTCCATCAGCCAGTAGCCCTGCCGCGCCATGCTCCAGTAGAAGAGGGCGCGGGCCGTGCGGCCGTTGCCGTCTACGAAGGGGTGGTCGTAGCCGATCATGTAGTGCAGCAGGATGGCGCGCACCACCGGGTGGACAAAGGGCGCTTCGTCCGCGGAGGTGTTGGCGAATGCGCATAGGGCGTCCAGACGCCGGGGCAGTTCCGCCGCCGGCGGGGGGGAGTGCAGAATGGTGGAATGCTGCGAGTCCACGACATCGATGGTTTCCCCGTCCCGGCGGAAGCGGCCGGCGCCATCGGCCTTGTCCAGGGTATCCGCGGTGACGATCCTGTGCAGCTCGAATACCCGCTCCGGTGTGAGTGGCTCGTGGCGAATATCGCGGATGAACTGCATGGCCTGGTAGTTGTTGAAGATCATGCGTTCGCCGCGGTCCCGTGGCCTGCGGCCGGCGCGCAGCATGGCTTTGGCTTCGTGCCGGGTGGTGGCGGCGCCTTCCAGTTGACTGGAGGTGATGGCTTCTTCGATCAGCGAGCTGACCAGGTAGCGGTCACGGTCCTCGCGGGTGGCGATGGGCAGGTCCATGCGGATTTGTCCGGCCGCATCGCGGTCGATGCGATGCAGGCTGCGCAGGACGGGTTCCGGCATGGTGAATGTCAGGGGATGGTCGTGTTTGTCCCGCAATGGCAGCTCTTGCCGCAGGGCGTTGCGCGCGAGCTTGAGACCGGCCCACCAGAGTTCGTGGCTGAGTCCGTCGGGCGGGATGCGATGCCTCAGTTCGTTCCAGTGCAGGTACTTCCCGTCCACCAGGGGGGACAGGCCGATGATCCGGCTGATCCCGGACGGGGGGGTGTCTGACAGGATCCGGGCCAGGTTCGGTGGGGACAGCGGTTTTTTCATCTGAAATACTAATTTGTGACAGATTAGTAGTTTATTAGGGTAGTCCCCGCGATGATGGAAATCTACTAATTTCTGGGAAGTTAGTATTTACCGCCTTGTGGTGTGGGTGGGAGCATGTGCGCCCACAACGAAAAACCCCGGCTCGATGGCCGGGGTTCTTCGTTTCCGGTGTGGTGTCTGGGTCAGCGCGGCAGTTCCGACGATCCCATCAGGTATTCGTCCACGGCGCGGGCGCACTGGCGGCCTTCGCGGATGGCCCAGACGACGAGGGACTGGCCGCGGCGCATGTCGCCGGCGGCGAACACGCCGTCGATGGAGGTGCGGTAGGCCTCGGGGCCTTCGGTGCCGCCCCGCACGTTGCCGCGCTCGTCCAGGTCCACGCCCAGTTCTTCCAGCATGCCTTCGTGGACGGGGTGGACGAAGCCCATGGCCAGGGTCACCAGTTCGGCCTTGAGTTCGAATTCGGAGCCTTCCACCTCGGTCATCCGCCACTGGCCGTCATCGTCCTTTTTCCAGTCCACCTTGACGCAGCGGATGCCGGTGAGCTGGCCGTTCCTGCCGAGGAATTCCTTGGTGGCGATGGAGAACAGGCGCTCGCAGCCTTCTTCCTGGGAGGTGGAAGTGCGCATCTTGTGCGGCCACTCGGGCCAGGTCATGAGCTTGTCTTCCTTCTCCGGCGGGGCGGGCAGCAGTTCGATCTGGGTGACCGATTTGGCGCCCTGGCGGATGGAGGTGCCGACGCAGTCGGAGCCGGTGTCGCCGCCGCCGATGACGACCACGTTCTTGCCCTCGGCGGAGATGAACTGGGCGTCCGGCACTTCGATGCCCTGCACGCGCTTGGTGTTGCTGCGCAGGAAGTCCATGGCGAAGTGCACGCCGTCCAAGTCCCGGCCGGTGACGGGCAGGTCGCGGGGTTTTTCGGCGCCGCCGGCCAGCACCACGGCGTCGTATTTCTCGACCAGTTCCCGGGCTCCGATGTCCACGCCCACGTGGACGTTGGTCTTGAACTCCACCCCTTCGGCCATCATCTGGCTGACCCGGCGGTCGATGATGTCCTTGTTCAGCTTGAAGTCGGGGATGCCGAAGCGGAGCAGGCCGCCGATGCGTTCCTGGCGCTCGTAGACGGTCACTTCATGGCCGGCGCGGGCGAGCTGCTGGGCGGCGGCAAGGCCGGCGGGGCCGGAGCCGACGATGGCGACGCGCTTGCCGGTTTTGTGCTCACTGACCTGGGGCTGGATCCAGCCTTCTTCCCAGGCCTTGTCGATGATGGCGCATTCGATGGTCTTAATGGTCACCGGCTGGTCTTGCAGGTTGAGGGTGCAGGCCTCCTGGCAGGGGGCCGGGCAGATGCGGCCGGTGAATTCGGGGAAGTTGTTGGTGGAGTGCAGTACCTTCAGCGCGGCCTGCCAGTCGCCCCGGTAGACCAGGTCGTTCCAGTCCGGGATGATGTTGTTGACCGGGCAGCCCTGGTGGCAGAAGGGGATGCCGCAGTCCATGCAGCGCGCGCCCTGGTCGCGGACCTCTTCGTCACTCAGGGGGATGACGAACTCGCTGTAGTGGGTGATTCGGTCGGAGACCGGCGCGTAGGAACGGTCCTGCCGCGGGATCTCCAGGAATCCGGTTGCTTTGCCCATAGTCTTCTTCGCTGTTCTGTATTCTCGATTCGTTCGCGGGGCGGTGCCTTGTGCCCGTCACGATGCCGGGCGTGCCGCCACGCCTC
>CAYPEH010000173.1:0-4468 GCA_964409585.1 uncultured Chromatiales bacterium
TTGGATGAGTAGAGATTATTATGTTGTTTTTTTGAGGCGGAAGTCGGCATTGGTTGTGTCTTGTTGTCTCGTGGGCTCGGAGTTGTGTATAAGAGTGAGGGGGTGGGGCGTTGCCGGGAAGGTGGGGGATGATGCCGGCCCGCGAGGGCGTTTTTCACCAGCGTGATCAAGGTGTCGCCGTACCGGTCGAGCATCTTCCCGTTCAAGCCACGCAGCCGTGACAGTGCCTGGCGGTCTTTAGGCCGCAACCGTGCGATATCCATCAGGGTCTCGTCGCGTAAAAGCCACTGACGAGGCCGGTCGATAGCCATGGCCCGTTCTTCACGCCAGGCAGCCAGTGCCTTGAGGACGCTGAATTGGTCGGCCTTCAGACGGTCCGTGCCCTTGAGTCGTTGCCAGGCATCCCCTGGTTCGGTGCGGTAGCGCCGTTCGTCGGTCAAGGCGGCCAGTTCGTCATTCAGCCAGGCCAGGCGGCCGCGCCGATCCAGGTCGTCACGAATGTTCAAATAGACCTTGCCCAGATAACGCACGTCATCGGCGGCGTATTCCAGCTGTTCCCGGCTGAGGGGGCGGCGGTTCCAGTCGGTGCGGGCATGTCCCTTCTGCAACTGAACGCCGAGGGTCTTCTGTACCAGTGCGGCATAACCGGGTTGCTCCCCGTGACCCGCCAGCGGCGCGGCCAGTTGGGTATCGAAGATTGGCCCAGGTACGCGGCCGGAGACATGATAGAGCAGCTCCAGGTCCTGGTGGCTGGCATGCAGGACCTTGACGCAGTCCGGGTTGTCCAGCAGCTCGTAGAGAGGGGTGAGGTCGTCGATGGCCAACGGGTCGATCAGGGCGATGCGGTCACCGTCGCTGATCTGTACCAGGCACAGCCGCGGATAGTAGGTTTTCTCGCGCAGGAATTCGGTATCCAGTGCCAGCCACGGGCGGTCCCGCATGGCGCCGCAGAAGGCGCCAAGAGCGGTGCCGGAGTCGATGTATTCGATGTCTTGCATGGGCGCGAGCTTATCAGAACGGGGGGCGGGGCATGGGGTTCTGGCCTGCCAGCCGTTTTTCCGGCAGGATTATCCGGGTTTGTGAACGGCCTGTGTACATGGGATTCTTTCAACGCCTTTTCGACATCTGCCTGTTGCGTGCCGGTCCCCAGGATCTGCCCGATTCACAGGCCCTCTTGCGGCTGGCGTTGCTGGGTTATGTGATCGCGGGCTGGTATCTGCTCGGTGTCGTTGCCGAATCCCCCACCGCTGTGCCGCATCTGGTCGCCGATCTGGGCCTCGGTGTCGGTCTCTTGTACGGTCTGTTGTACTGGCGCGGGTTTCTCAACCGTTTTCGCCAGACTGCCACGGCCTTTTTCGGTTGCGGGGCGTTGTTCACGCTCTTGGCGGCGCTGTTGACCACTGGCGTTGAGCCGGGAGAGCCGCCGGCCCCCATGGCGGGGTTGTTGTTGATCCTGTTGCTGCCCTGGAGCGTGGCAGTGGATGGGCACATTCTTCGCCATGCGCTGGACATGCCCTTGCCCCAGGCGCTGGCCATCGCCATGCTGTATATGGTCGTTTCCTGGAATATCGGCCTGGTGTTCGCCTGATGCATATTCACATCCTCGGTATCTGCGGCACCTTCATGGGCGGTATCGCCCTGCTGGCACGCGAGGCGGGACATACCGTCAGCGGTTCCGATGCCCATGTCTATCCGCCCATGAGCACCCAGCTGGAGCAGGCCGGTATCCGCCTCATGGAGGGTTATGATCCGGCCCATCTGGAACCGGCCCCGGATTGGGTGGTGGTGGGCAATGTCATGAGCCGCGGCATGCCCGTGATCGAATACCTGCTGGAGAAGGGCCTGCCCTATATCTCCGGTCCGCAGTGGCTGGCCGAGCACCTGCTGCGCGACCGTTGGGTGTTGGCGGTCGCGGGTACCCATGGCAAGACCACTACCTCGGCCATGCTCGCCTGGATACTGCAGGATGCCGGGCTCGATCCGGGGTTTCTCATCGGTGGCGTGCCGGAGGACTTTGGATTGTCGGCACGTTTTGGCGCCGCGCCGTTCTTTGTCGTCGAGGCGGACGAGTACGACACTTCCTTTTTCGACAAACGATCCAAGTTCGTCCACTATCGGCCGCGCACTCTGATCCTCAACAATCTGGAGTTCGATCACGCCGACATCTTCGCTGACCTGGCTGCCATCCGTACCCAGTTCCACCACCTCATGCGCACCGTGCCGGGCAATGGCCTGGTGGTGAGCAACGGCGCCGATGCCAATCTGGACAGGGTGCTGGAAATGGGATGCTGGACACCGGTGGAGCGTTTCGGATTGACACCGCGAAGCGGAGATCCCTGGTCCTGCCGCCTGTTGCAGGATGACGGCAGTGCCTTTGAGGTCTTCTGCGGTGATGATCTCCAGGGGCGGGTGGAGTGGTCCAGCCTGGGATGGCATAACGTGCAGAATGCCCTGGCTGCCATCGCCGCAGCCCGCCATGCGGGTGTGCCCGTCTCCTCCTCATTGCAGGCGCTGTCCCGGTTCCGGGGGGTGAAACGCCGCATGCAGGTACGCGGCCGGGTGGATGGGGTCACCGTTTACGACGACTTTGCCCATCATCCGACCGCCGTCGCCACCACGGTGCACGGCCTGCGCCGCCGCATTGGTGGCGCGCGTCTGGTGGCGGTGCTGGAACCCCGCTCCAACACCATGCGCATGGGGGTGCACAAGGATCGGCTGGCCGATGCCCTGCGTGAGGCCGACCAGGTCGCACTGTTCCGGCCAGCGGACATGGACTGGGACCTGGATTCGGTGGCCGCCGAACTGAATGGCAAGGCGCGGGTGTATACCGGTATCGAACCGCTGGTGCGGGACTTGGCGGCCGATGCGCGCGGCGGTGACCATATCCTGATCATGAGCAATGGCGCCTTTGGCGGCATCCATGAGCGCTTGCTTCAGGTATTGCGGGAGCGTTCGGCATGAGTGCCCGCCCTATCGTCCTGGCCATGACCGGTGCCTCCGGCGCTGCCTATGGCATGCGCCTGCTGGAGTGCCTGCTGGAGGCGGGCCGCGAGGTGGATTTCCTCATTTCCGAGGCTGGGCGCATGGTGGTGGAAATGGAACTGGGACTGAGCCTGGCGGCCCGGCCGGTAGCGATGCGGGAACAGCTCATTGCCCGCTATCCGGCCGCTTCCGAGCGGTTGCGTATCTTCGGCCGGCAGGACTGGATGGCTCCCTTCGCCAGTGGTTCCGGGGTGCCACCGGCCATGGTGATCTGCCCCTGCACCACCGGTACCCTGGCCTCCATTGCCCAGGGCATGTCCGATCACCTGATCGAGCGGGCGGCGGACGTGGTGCTGAAGGAGGGTCGGCGTCTGATCCTGGTACCGCGTGAAATGCCCCTGTCGGCCATCCATCTGGAGCACATGCTCAAGTTGGCACGCCTGGGGGTGGTGATCATGCCGCCCATGCCCGGTTTCTATCACCAGCCGCAGGGCGTGAATGACCTGGTGGACTTCGTCGTGGCACGTATCCTCGATCAGTTGGACGTGCCGCATGCGTTGGGCAAACGCTGGGGTGGATGAATGGAGACGGTGCGGTGGTTGAGCCTGTTTCCCCTCAACACCGTGTTGTTCCCCGGTGGCCGTCTGCCGCTGCGCATCTTCGAACCCCGCTACCTGTCCCTGGTCAGTGACTGCCTGCGCCAGGAGGTGCCGTTCGGGGTTTGCCTGATTCGTGAGGGGCGCGAGGTGGGGGTGGCGGCCACACCCCATGATGTCGGCACCCTGGCCCATATCATCGATTGGGACCGGCGTCCCGATGGGCTGCTGGGCATTACGGTTGCCGGTGGTGAACGCTTCCGCATTCGCAGCATCCAGGTGCATGCGGACCAGTTGACGGTGGCGGTGGTGGAACCGCTCGAACCGGAGCCTGAACTGGAACTGCCGGAACGATACCAGCCCCTGGCCCGGTTGACGGGGCGGATCCTGGATCAGTTGGGCACGCCCTATGCCGACATGCCGACACACTATGAGGATGGCCGCTGGGTGGGCTACCGCCTGGCGGAACTGCTGCCGCTGGAGTTCACCGAGAAGCAGAGCTTGTTGGAAATGGATGACCCGCTGCTGCGTCTGCAACGGTTGGCGGAGCTGATTTCAACCCGTCTGATTCAACCCGGATAGTCCATCAGGTGACGCGCCCTCGCTTGATCTTTGAATCCACAAGAAATTTTCTTCAGTCGGACATGGAGCGGGCCATGCCGCTCCTTCAGAAAATTCCTTGTGAATCCAAATCCCTACGCGATCATCACGCCTCCTGATGGACTATCCGGGTTCATCCCGGGAACCGCGATCCATCCTGAATTGGACGGCGGTTAGAGCCCCAATGTTGCACCCGAGGGTGCGTCCAGCCAAGGCCGGCACCATTTCGTTATCGGCTATTAACCCGGCACCCTAATAGGCCATGTTCAGCCGCGCTGTGCGCGTTCACG
>CAYPEH010000174.1:0-4328 GCA_964409585.1 uncultured Chromatiales bacterium
TCAGACCGCTGTCCCGCTTTTGCAGCCGATCCAGCCTGAGTCCGACAGGCTCCTATGCAAGCATGCAGGTTGGAAAGGCGTTCGAACCGTCAGGGGGAGGGGATCAGATCCCGGCGGCCTCCCTCAGGGCCTCCGCCCGGTCGGTCCTCTCCCAGGTGAAGCCTTCGTTCTCGCGTCCGAAGTGGCCGTAGGCGGAGGTCTTGCGGTACTTGATCTGGTCGGTGTTGAGCAGATCCAGCATGTTCAGGATGCCGTAGGGGCGCAGGTCGAAGTGTTCGCGTACCAGATTGGTGATGTGTTCGTTGCTGATCCGGCCGGTGCCGAAGGTCTCCACCATGATGGAGGTGGGTTCGGCCACGCCGATGGCATAGGAAATCTGGATTTCACAGCGTTCGGCCAGGCCGGCGGCAACGATGTTCTTGGCCACGTAACGGCCGGCATAGGCGGCGGAGCGGTCCACCTTGGACGGGTCCTTGCCGGAAAAGGCGCCACCGCCGTGACGGGCCATGCCGCCGTAGGTGTCGACGATGATCTTGCGACCGGTGAGGCCGGCATCACCCATGGGGCCACCGATGACGAAGGCGCCGGTGGGGTTGATGTGGTATTTGGTCTGCTCGGTCAGCAGGCCGGTATCGTCGAGCACGGGCTTGATGATTTCCTCCATCACGCCCTCCTTCAGAGATTCATAACTGATCTCGGGGGAGTGCTGGGTGGACAGGACCACGGCATCGATACTGACCGGTTTGCCATCCCGGTAATGGAAACTGACCTGGCTCTTGGCGTCGGGGCGCAGCCACGGCAGGATGCCCTTCTTGCGCATGGCGGCCTGGCGTTCCACCAAACGGTGGGCGTAGGTGATGGGGGCGGGCATCAGCACATCGGTCTCATTGGTGGCGTAACCGAACATGAGGCCCTGATCTCCGGCACCCTGATCCTCCGGCCGCGCCCGGTCGACACCCTGGTTGATGTCGGGAGACTGGTGGCCGATTGCGGTCATCACCGCGCAAGTCTCCCAGTCGAAGCCCATCTCGGAACTGGTGTAGCCGATATCCCGGATGGTGTCCCGCATGATCTGCTCGTAATTGACCACGGCATCGGTGGTGATCTCGCCGGCGATCATGACCATGCCGGTCTTGAACAGCGTCTCGCAGGCAACGCGGGCATGCTTGTCCTGGGCCAGGATGGCATCCAGGACGGCATCGGACACCTGATCGGACATTTTGTCAGGATGGCCTTCCGACACCGATTCGGAGGTGAATACGTATTCCTTGGACATGGATGATCTCGGTTCGTGAATGATCGCAGTATGGGTGTGGGGCAGTGGGCGGCACAGCAAACCACGCCCAGTCAAAGACGCGGGAAAATAGCATTTTTTCAGGGTGTGTGCATGTGTTGTGGTCGCGCCACCCCCTTGGTCAATAGCCCCAAACGCCCTGCAGCAGGGTCTGCAGACCCTTGTACATGCTGGCATCCGCCGCTTCGAAGCCGGGGACGTTGATGGCTTCCAGCATGCGCTTGCCTTCACTGGTGTTGCCGGCGTTGATGAGGGCCTGGCGAACGGCATTGCGAACCGGTGCAGGCAGATCGGGCGAGGCGGAAATGGCCACGTGCGGGGTTTGTTCCGTGGTCAGCACGGTGGTCAGCGAGGGATAGAGGCTGGCCAGTGGGGTCGGGACCATGGCGGCGCTGGCTTTGCCGTTCTTGACCATTTCCAGTGCCGCCAGGGAGTCTTCGGCGGCCACCACGATGGGTTGGCGCATGGGGTTGGGGAACAGATGCGCCAGGCGGACCGCGCCGAGGCTGGGGGACGGGATGGTGGCCACTCGCTTGCCCGTGAGTTCTATGGCATCCAGGACCAGTTCATCGGGGGAGGCCACCAGCGAATAGCTGACCACATCCGTGATCTTGGCCAGCGGGATGTAGCCCATGCGCTGGATGCGGTAGTCGGTCAGGTGGGGGCCGTCCATGATCAGGTGATAGCCGCCCCGGCGAACGTCCTGCCAGTAAGAGACATAGTTGTGCGCCACTTCCAGGCGGATGGTCTCGCCGGTGGCCTTGGACAGGTAATCGGTCAGATGACGGTAGATCTGCTCCGTTCTCTCCGCGGGCAATATCGGGTGGACGATCAGCCGGTATTCAGCGGCGGACAGTAAGGCCGGAGTCAGCAATGCCGGCACTACCAAACCGACCTTTAACAAGGCCGCATTCAGAGTGCCCCGCAAGCCACGGATCAAGGCGCGGCCCGCAGGCAATGGCGCGCCCTTGGCAAGGGCCGCGACACCGAGCCGGAGCTTGCGGCTCGCTGAACGTGGTTTTGCCAGGGTTCGGCCTAGTAGGGCCAAGGGGAGTAATGAACGTTGGGCAGCATATCGATACAAATGATGCATGAAGTGACCCATCCTCTATTGGTAGTTATGGTGACAGTCTCGGGTGGGTTCCCTTGTTCTTTGTTTTTGCCGAAGTCTAGGTGCCCTGCGGGGGTGCTGGCAAGCATCCGGTTGACAAACCTGACCCCCTGCAAAGCCACAGTCAGCGAGTCGTTGGGTGGCCCGCCCGGAGCCGCTCCGCCTTCACGTTGCGGCTCTTGGCAAGGGCGCGCCATTGCCTGCGGGCCGCGCCTTGATCCGAAGCGGTTGCCAGCCTGATTCAGAGGTCCCGTCAGGGTTCGGGTTGGTATGCTGTGGTAGAGTGTTTCCACCCATGGCAACTGTATGGAGTTGAACAGAGTGGTCAGTCTCGAGACACCGGTATGCGAATTTGGTCTGGCAGCCGTGGATTTCTCCCTGCCGGGAGTGGATGGCAAGACATGGACCCTGGAAGACTGTCGAGGCGAAAACGGCTTGCTGGTGATGTTTATCTGCAATCACTGCCCCTATGTGAAGGCCGTGCGTGACCGCATCGTCCGCGATACCCGGGAACTGCTGCAGTATGGAATCCACAGCGTCGCCATCATGTCCAACGATCCCAGCCAATATGAAGAGGACTCGTTCGAGAACATGCAGCGCGTGGCGAGGGAATTCGAGTTTCCGTTTCCATACCTCCTGGATGAATCGCAGGAGGTGGCGAAGGCTTACGGCGCGGTCTGTACCCCTGACTTTTTCGGTTACAACCGTGATCTGCGGTTGCAGTATCGAGGCAGGCTCGATGCCAGCCGCAAGGAGGCGGCTGCGGCCGATGTGCGCCGTGATCTGTTCGAGGCCATGGTCCAGGTGGCGCGAACCGGGCAGGGGCCCCGCGAGCAGATTCCCAGCATGGGATGCTCGATCAAATGGAGGTCGGATGACTGAGAGCATTGCTTTCGTTGACAAGCTCCCAATGCGGTTAAAGAATGGTTTTCAGGCAGTGGTGACAACATCAGTGAAAGGTACAGGTCAATGCCGGTAACACTATATAAAGAGGGGGAGCACGAGATTCTCGCGTTCCAGGACCTGATCAAGGGTGGGGAGGGTGTACAGTCCAACCAGTTTCTGGTAATTCACGGCGATCATACGGCGTTGATCGATCCGGGCGGTGATCTCACCTATACCCCCTTGTCGATGGAAATCGGCAGGCACATCACCATCAGGGATCTGGATTATGTCATCGTCTCCCATCAGGATCCGGATATCGTCGCCTCCATCGACAAGTGGCTGCTGTATACCAACTGCAAGGTGGCCGTGTCCGAGCGATGGGAGCGTTTCCTGCCACATCTGGTGCCCGGCTATATGGAGGACAAGGGGCAGGGCCGTTACGAATCGATTCCGGATAATGGTGGCAACATCCATCTGGGCGATTGTGTGATCAAGGCGCTGCCGGCGCATTTCCTCCATTCCATCGGCAACTTCAGTTTCTACGATCCGGTCAGCAAGATCCTGTTCTCCGGCGATATCGGTGCCTCCATTGGCGCGGAGGGTGTGGAGAGCCCGGTTAAGGACTTCGAGGCCCATATCCCGTTCATGGCCGGTTTTCACCGCCGTTATATGGGCTCCAATAAAGTAGCGCGCTATTGGGTGAAAATGGTGCGTTCGCTGGATGTGGCGGCGATCGTGCCCCAGCATGGGCGGCCCTTCATGGGGGCGGAGATCGTGGAGAAATTCCTGTCCTGGTTCGAGCAATTGGAGTGTGGCGTGGATACGATGACGCAACAGATGTATCAGGTGCCCTGATCAGCCGTTGCCTGGGACAAAGCCCCGCAAACGCGGGGCTTTGTCTTGTCTGGATGTTGGATGAGGCGTGCTGATTGCGATGGGGAGATGAGGAAGCGGCGGGGCAGGGAGTGCATCGTCCGGGTTGGTTAGGAGCCTGTCGGACTGGGGATGAAGCGGCTGCAAATGCGGGAGAGCGGTCCA
>CAYPEH010000175.1:0-4203 GCA_964409585.1 uncultured Chromatiales bacterium
GGAACCTCTGATCAAGTCGCGCACGACTTGATCAGAGTCCCCTTTGGGGAGATTGCCTATTGGGGGAAGGATGTAAATCAATGGCTTACGGAAATGGCCATGCATCCCTTCCCCCAAACCCCCTTCCCCCGGTACTTGTTCAGAACTTCCATGGGGACCCGTAGCTGCAAAAGGCCTACCGCGTGCTGCGCAGCAACAGCACATTGCCCTTGTGCACCATCTCCAGGCGTTTGAGAAACGACATCCCCAGCAGGATCTCCTGCGGAAAATCATCCGTCTCGTGCACCCAGGCATCCACATCGCGCAACTCCACCGGCCCCACCCGCACCCGTTTCAGGGTGATACGGTACGCCGTGGCCACCCCGGAGGCCGTGGACACCTGGATGGGAGTCCCGGTCCAGCGCCAGCTCAAACCGAGGGATCTCGCATGGCCGGCATTCATGGCCACCGCCCCCGCCCCGGTGTCCACCAGAAACTCCACCGGCCGGCCATTGATAGTCCCCGGCGTCTTGAACATGCCATGGCGGTCACGCACGATGCGCACCTCGGCCTTCTTCGCCGCCTGATAATGGCTGCTGATGTGCCGGCCGAGGGGATAGCGGCCCCGCTTGCCCCGGATCTCCAGCACCGCCGCCTCGCTGTCGGCGGAGATCAGCTTCACCCCCTCCGGGCTGCTCTGCCCCACCTTGAGGGTGTAGTGGCGCCCGTCCACGGACACCACGGCACGCCCCTTGAACAGGCCCACCACCGTGACATCGGCCTCCGCAAGGCAAGGGATCAGGGCCATGAGCAACAACACCAGCCCCGGCATTTTTTTCCAATGTTCCATCATGACGTAAGTCACTCCACGCTCCAGTCCTCCAGCCTCAGTCCCGCCACACGCCGGAATTCCCGCATGTTGTTGGTCACCAGAATCAGCCCGCGGGCACGGGCGTGAGCGGCGATCATGGCGTCGTAAGGACCAATGGGCCGTCCTTGCCGGGCCAGTTCGGCACGGATCTGGCCAAAGTGGAAGGCGTCCTGGTCTTCGAACGGCAACACTTCCATCCGTGCGGCGAAACCCTCGATGACTTCCATGTTCCGCTCCGGCTGGCTGGATTTTTCCACACCGTAGATCAGTTCTCCCAGGGTCACGGTGGAGATGCACATCCGGCCCTGATGCCGGTTGAAGCGGCGGCGCACCACGTCCGGCCGGTTCCTCATGGTGTAGATGACGATATTGGTATCCAGCATGTACTTGAGCATTTACAGACCCTCGCGCAACTGCTCGTCCGGCTGTTCGCGGTCGGTCATGAAGTCCCCACTCACTGCTAGCCCATCGAACCACGTGTCCCAACCGTGCCTCGCGGGAACAATGAGGCGTTGATTGCCGGTGGCGATGATCTCCACTTCCTTGACCGATTCCGGCAATTCGACGGCCTTGGGCAAACGCACGGCCTGGCTGCGGTTGTTGCGGAAAACCCGGGTCTGCGCGTGCTTCATAGGAGCCCTCTCTGTATACACCAAAAGGATATACCAAAAATTATACCTGAATCCGTGGGTTCAGAGGGGATGCAGAGTGCAAGATATTGATTCGAATGGCGTAATGAAAAATCGCAGCCATACCCCACGGTCTGGTGAGATTTTTCATATAGCCAGGCGGATCAAGAGCTTGTGCCATGCGCCCCGATGAACCCGCGGATTCAGGTTATAGCAACCGGTTCGGGGCGCGGCACTCCTTATGAAATCCCTCCGCAGCAGGCCGGTGGCTGCCCAGGCAGGAAAAATCAAAAAAAGCCGTCCCTCACGACAGCATGGACACGGCGATCCGCACCCGCTGGTTCATTTCGGCATCCGGCAGCAGCCTTTCGATGCGCGCCCTCAGCACCCGCTCGCGATCCAGCAGGCGCGCCGCCACGAGGTTGGCGCCGCGGGGCAGGTAGCCCAGCTTGCGGCCACGGAAATAGAGGGCGACGGCGCTGGCGTCGTGTTCGTTGTCCTGTTCCCGGCGCAGGCTGAGTGATTCGCCACGGCGCAACAGCGGCCACAGTTTCAGGCCCTCATGATGACGCAGCCCCGCCACCGAGGTGCGTTGCAGCAGCAGTTCGCGGGCCGTGTGGTCCGCCCCGTTCAGGGGCAATCCGATCTGTGTCCTGGTATTCATCGTGGTGCTCCAGTTCGTGCCGGTGATTTCTTTTCTACCTCACCCACTGTCTCAAACGGTGAGACAGCCGTTCAAAACAACCGCTCCTGCCATCCCCGGACCCGGCTCCAGCGTTCGATCCGGTCCGCCAACGCCGCGGCGACGGTGAAAAACAGCAGCAGGGCGGACACCCATATCAGCAATCCCATCAGGTTCTCGGTGAATCCCCACATGGCCATCTCCTCAACATGCACGCCCGGCGGGACGGGCGCCAAGGCATGGCCCGGTACCATCCAACGGGACGATACCGGGCGCAGGCGGGATCGGGGGACGGGATGGACGGAGGCGTGACGGGAACAGGGGGGTGTCGTACTGCATGGCGGCATTCCTTCTTCTTGGTTCGTCATTCTTGGGAACCTCTGAACAAGTCTGGGACGATGAGATCGCTGATCGGAATTCGCCAGTTCAAGGCGCCCATCGCACGCAATAGCCCGCTATTGCGAAGATGGACAACACAGAAATGGCGGATTCCGGCGGCGGGATCGCGTTCCACGACTTGTTCAGAGGTTCCCTTGTACCCCCGGTGGTGTCTCAATCGGTGAGACACTGCCCCATATTGCTGAAATATCCGGTATAACTAGCGCTGTTCCATCCAGGAACGTCAGGAGGAGAACCGATACATGACGCAAGGCAGACACCCGTCCGACGTGTGGCGGCGCGAGAAACCTTCCTTCGGCTTTGTCTCCACGCGGCTGGCGGGCACCGATGGCGTGTCCCTGGAGACGGCCAAGTGGGTGGAGGTGCTGCAATCGAAGGGCTGCAAGTGCTATTTCATGGCCGGACAGCTGGACACCGACCCGGACGCGTCACATCTGGTGCCCGAGGCCTTTTTCCACCACCCGGAGATTCTTGAGGTACAGAACGCCCTGTTCGTGGAAAAGAGCCGTACCAGCGCCATTTCACGGCGGGTGGACGAACTCAAGGCGCGCCTCAAGAAGGGGCTGGAGGAATTCCACCGGCGCTTCGGTTTCGATGTCCTGGTGGTGCAGAACGCCCTGGCCATCCCCATGAACATCCCTCTGGGTCTGGCCATCACCGAGTTCATCTACGAGAACGATATCCCGGTCATCGCCCACCACCATGATTTCGCCTGGGAGCGCCAGCGCTTCAACAGCCCGGCGGCGATGGACTATCTGCGCTGGGCCTTCCCGCCGGTACACCCGCGCATCCGCCACGTGGTGATCAACTCCCTCGGCGGGCACCAGCTCAGCCAGCGTACCGGTGAGAGCTGGACCCTGGTGCCCAATGTGCTCGATTTCAAGAACATGCCGCCGGGCATCGACGACTACACGGCCGACTTCCGCGAGGCCATCGGTGTAGACGACGATCACCTGCTGATCCTGCAACCGACCCGCGTGGTGTTCCGCAAGGGTATCGAAACGGCCATCGAGCTGGTCAGCCGTCTGCATCACCCCAAGGCGACCCTGGTCATCACCCACGAGTCCGGCGACGAGGGATATGAATACCAGCGGCGCATCGAGGAGTTCGCCACTTTCATGAACGTGGACCTGCGCATCGTCGCCGACCGCATCGGCACCGTGCGCGGCACCGATGCCGACGGCAACAAGATCTATTCCCTGTGGGATGCCTATCCACATGCCGACCTGGTCACCTACCCCTCCACGTACGAGGGCTATGGCAACGCCTTCGTCGAGGCGGTCTACTTCCGCAAACCGGTGATCGTCAACCGCTATTCCATCTTCGAAGCCGACATCGAACCCAAGGGCTTCGATGTCATCGCCATCAGCGATTTCATCACCGAGGAGGTCATCGCCGACGTCCACGCCCTGATGGACGACAAGGAGCGCCTGCAACGGATGGTGGAGAAGAACTACCTGCTCGGCTGGCAGTATCTGTCCTATGAGATGCTCGAAGAGAGGCTGGAGGCCATCCTGATCGACATCTACGGTTCCTGAAGGGGGGCATGAAAAAAGCCCCGTCGGCGACCGACGGGGCTTTCGCCGCCCGGTTGCACTGTACTTATGGAAGCCCTGAACAAGTACCGGGGGAAGGGGGTTTGG
>CAYPEH010000176.1:0-4160 GCA_964409585.1 uncultured Chromatiales bacterium
CCTCGCTCTCCCACATTTTCGCTTCGCTTCCCCCCAGTCCGACAGGCTGCTAGCCCGCTATTGCGAAGATGGGCAACGCGGAAATGGCGGATTCCGGCGGCGGGGTCGTGTTCCACGACTCGTTCAGAGGTTCCCGCGACAATCTGGCTCCTGCTGCTGCCCGCCCTGGTACTGTCGGCCAGTGGCCAGGCCGGCAGCGACATGGACATGAACTTCCGCCTCGAGACCGAGGTATCCCCCTCCAGCCGCCCCGACGCCGCCTCCACCGCCGACCACAGCAAGTTCGAGCAATTGCAGGGCCCATTCTCCAGCGGCCCGGAGGTGACCCGGGCCTGCCTGGGCTGCCACAACGAGGCCGGCCACCAGTTCATGAAGAACATCCACTGGACCTGGGAGTTCAAAAACGAGGCCACCGGCCAGCTTCTGGGGAAGAGGCATCTGGTCAACACCTTCTGCACCAACGCCCGCGGCAACGAGGGCATGTGCGCCCAGTGCCATGCCGGCTATGGCTGGAAAGACGAGAGCTTCGATTTCTCCAACGAGGAGAACATCGACTGCCTGGTCTGTCACGACCGTACCGGCACCTATTACAAGACTCCACCCACCACCGGCAACAAGGCCTGCTCGATCATGTTCGAGGGCAAGAAGCCCATCCAATGGGCCAAGGTGGCGCAAAGCGTGGGCAAGCCCGGACGCGAGAACTGCGGCGGCTGCCACTTCTACGGCGGCGGCGGTGACGGGGTGAAACACGGCGACCTGGACTCCAGCCTCATCGACCCACCCCGCGAGTTGGATGTGCACATGGACGCCCACGGCCTCAACTTCCCCTGCACCGAATGCCACCGCACCAACAAACACCTCTGGGCCGGCAGCCGCTATCAGGTGATCGCCAGGGACACCGCCGGCACCGGCAAGCCCGGCCTGCGCCGCGACGTGGCCACCTGCGAATCCTGCCATGGGACCGGCCCGCACCCCATGGACAGCCTGCTGGGCCTGAAACTCAATGACCATGTGGACAGGATCGCCTGTCAGACCTGCCACATCCCCACCATGGCCCGCGGCGGCGTAGCGACCAAGACCGATTGGGACTGGCGCACCGCCGGCAGGACCCGCAACGGTGTGGGTTACAAGGAGAAGAACTACATCCAGGGCAACGGCGAGCACCGTGCCACCTACAAGTCCATCAAGGGCAGCTTCCAGTACGGCGAGAACCTGGTGCCGCTCTATGCCTGGTTCGACGGGCAGATGCGCTACACCACCATCGACACGCGGTTCGACCCCGCCGCCGGCCCGGTGGAGATCAACTCCTTCCAGGGTTCCGCCGCCGACCCGGCCTCGCGCATCTGGCCGTTCAAGCGCATGCACACCGTGCAACCCTATGACAAGGGCAACAACACCCTGGTCTACATGCACCTGTGGGGCGACGACGAAAACGCTTTCTGGGGCAACTACGACTTCGCCAAGGCCATCCGGACGGGCATGGAGAAGTTCAACCTGCCCTACAGCGGTGAATACGGCTTCGTGGAAACCTATTCCTACTGGCCCATCACCCACATGGTGGCACCCAAGGAAGACGCCCTGGCCTGCGGCGCCTGCCACAGCAGCGACAGCCGCCTGGCCGGGCTCAAGGACTTCTACCTGCCCGGACGCGGCGATACCCCCTGGCTGGACCGCATCGGCCTGCTGGCCGTCATCGCCACCCTGGCCGGCGTACTCGCCCACGGCGCCTTGCGCCGCCTCGCCAACCGCAAGGGGGCACGGACATGATGCACCGGGTCACCCTATACAGCCGTTTCGAGCGCTTCTGGCACTGGACCCAGATGGCCCTGATCCTGATCCTGCTGTTCAGCGGGTTCGCCATCCACGGCCTGCACCCGCTGCTGGATTTCGGCGACGCCGTGCAACTGCACACCTATGCCGCCCTGGCGCTGGTGGTACTGTGGCTGTTCGCCATCTTCTGGCACCTGACCACCGGCACCTGGAGACACTATGTGCCCACCCGGCGGGGACTCTGGCAGGTGGCGCGTTTCTACGCCTACGGCATCTTCAAGGGCGAGCAGCATCCCTACCGCAAGGCCTATTGGCGCAAGCACAATCCCCTCCAGGCTCTGGCCTACCTGTCACTCAAACTGTTCCTGTTCCCGGCCGTATGGTTCTCCGGCATCGCCTACCTGCTGCACGGCTTTTGGGGGCACCTGCCCGGCGCCATCACCTGGTTCGAGGCCGTGGCCGTGATCCATGTGGCGGCGGCCTTCGCCATCCTGGTGTTCCTCATCGTGCACGTCTACATGCTCACCCTCGGGCATTCCTTCAAGAAACACCTCATGCCCATGATCACCGGTGAGGACGAGGTGGAGCTGACCGCCGCCCAGGAGGCCTATCTGCGGGAGACGGGCGTCCTGAAAGACCGGAAGGATGGTTGAGGAACCTCCGAATGACGGGGGACGGGGGTCCAGCCATTACCGTTCCCATAAGCCATTGATTTTCATCCTTCCCCCAATAGCCCCCCGGAAGGGAACTCTGATCCAGGCACGCAGCGACTTGATCAGAGTTTCCTTGAATCCAACCGGGAGGACTCCGCCACGAAGGCACGGACGCCATTGCGGAATATCAATGCACCCCATCCCGTCAATCCATAGCATTTGCCTCGGTTATTCCTGCAACCTTCCCATAACGGAGGCAGAGTCATGTCCACGCCATCCCGTTTACAGCATTTTCCGGTGTCCTTCTTCGCCGTGGTCATGGGCCTTTCCGGCCTGACCATCGCATGGGACAAGGCCCACGCGGTCCTGGCCACCGGTATCGATGCCGGCCGTGTGCTGGCGCCCCTCTCCGGTGTGGCCTTTCTCCTCCTGGCGCTGCTCTACTCCCTCAAGCTGGGCCGCTTCCGGCCGGCGGTGACGGCCGAGCTGCGCCACCCGGTCAAGCTGAATTTCTTTCCCACCATGTCCATCAGCCTGATTCTGCTGTCCATCGTCAGCCTGGAACGTGCCCCGGCACTGGCGCAGGGGCTGTGGCTGCTGGGAACCGGCCTGCACCTGGGCTTCACCCTGTACGTGATGAGCGTGTGGATACACCACGAACATTTCCGCATCGAACACATGAATCCGGCCTGGTTCATCCCGGTGGTCGGCAATGTGCTGGTGCCCATCACCGGCTGTGGCCTGGGATTCGACGAGGTTTCCTGGTTCTTCTTCAGCATCGGCCTGGTGTTCTGGCTGGTACTGATGACCATCATCTTCAACCGGGTGTTCTTCCACGAACCACTGCCGGAAAAGCTGATGCCCACCTTCTTCATCCTCATCGCGCCCCCCGCCGTGGCCTTCATTTCCTACATGAAGCTGCGGCACGGCAGCGGCCTGGACGTGTTCGCGCGCATCCTCTACTACAGCGGACTGTTTCTGACCCTGCTGCTGCTGACCCAGGCGCACCGCTTCGCGCGTCTGCGCTTCGCCCTTTCCTGGTGGGCCTATTCCTTCCCGCTGGCGGCCATCACCGTCGCAACCCTGTTGATGGCCCAGATCACGGGCATGACCTTCTTCTCCTGGCTGGCCTGGGGGCTGCTCACGCTGTTGAGCGTGGTGGTGGCCCATCTGGCCTGGCGCACCGCGCGGGCGGTGCTGGCGGGAAGGGTGTGCCAACCCGAATGACCAACCACTCCATACGAGCAAGAAAGACCATGAGACAAACCCTGCTGCAAGAGAAATATCCCGTCCTGGACCTGGAGATCGGCAAGGGAGAAACCCGCTTCACCAGCGTGGAAGAGATCATCGAGCACCTGAAGACGTGCATCGAGGAGCACCCGGCCGCCCGCTTCATCGCCACCTTCGACCACTATGCCCACACCAAGGGCCTGGCCGATGGGGAAATCGCCGACGACATCCTGGCGGCCATGAATATCGTCTTCTGCTTCGGCATCAAGCTGCCCAATGCCCACGTGATGGCCGTGCGCCCCCGTTCCATGGGCGTCACCGAGAAGGCGGACCGTTTCATCATCAGCTTCATGGAGGCCCCCATGCCCCTGGCCAATCAGGCCATGGAGGAATGGGCCAAGTCCCTGCTGAACGGACAGACCGCATAGGGGCGCGGATATGGGAACCTCTGAATAAGTCTGGGACGATGAGATCGCCGATCGGAATTCGCCAGTTCAAGGCGCCAAT
>CAYPEH010000177.1:0-4160 GCA_964409585.1 uncultured Chromatiales bacterium
CTGTGGCGCCGCCGCTCCGGCACGAACTCGGCCTGTGCCTGCGCCTTCACCCGCTCGCCGACATCCTCCCCGCCGCGATAGACGCCCTCGGGCAGGCGCGCCACTGCCTCACGCAGGCCTTCCTCGATGGGCCGCTCCTCCGGCAGCACCGTGTATTCGTCGGCCCGGTACATCGAGCCTTCCAGAGCATGCCGTCCCAGCACCATCTCCGGATGGGCGGCGAAGTATTCGTTGACCGTGGCCGGGCCCTGCGGGGTCTCCACCTCGGCCAGGCCCGCCCAGGGTTCACCCGCCGGCTGCTCACCCTCGGCCCGCTTGCGCAGGAACAGGATGTCGGTCACCACCTCGGTGCCCGCATTCTTCTTGAACGCTGTCTGTGGCAGGCGGATCGCCCCCACCAGATCCGCCCGGTCGGCGATCGCCTGACGCGCCCGCTCGCCCTTGCGGTCCATCACGTAATGGCTGGTGACGAACACCACCAGTCCACCCGGCCGCACCGAGTCGAGCGACTTCACGAAGAAATATTCATGCAGGGAATAGCCGTCCTTGCGGTACTTCGGATCGGCCTTGACGATGGTGGAGGAGAACGGCGGGTTGCCGATCACCAGATCGAACTTGCCTTCGGGCACCTCGAAGCGGGTGAAGTCCGCGTGATGGATGCGGCTCTCGGGGTACAGCGTCCGGGCGATGCCCGCGGTCACGGCATCGTATTCGACGCCGGTGTAGTGGCTGCGCCGGGCCATCTCGCCGGGCATCAGCCCCAGGAAGTGCCCCACCCCCATTCCCGGCTCCAGCACCAGGCCGCCCTCGAAGCCCATGCGCCCCAGGGCGTCGTAGATGCCGCGGATCACCTCCGGGCTGGTGTAGTGGGCGTACTGGGTGGTGCGCGCCGCCTCGCGCCACTCCTCCGGGGTCAGCAGATCGCGCAGGCGCGCGGCCAGCGCTTCCCAGCCCTTCTTCGGCTTGCCGTTCTTCGGGAACAAGCCATTGGCCAGCTCGCTGGCGCCCCAGCCCGTGTACTTGACCAGCGCCGCCTGCTCCTCGCGCGTGGCCCCGCGCCCCTCGCGTTGCAGGGTCTTGAGGATCTCGATGGCGCGGATGTTCTGCCGGGCCTTGGTCTTGGGTCCGCCCTCACCGATCTTGTCGGCGTCGGTGATGCGGTAGTTGGTCTCCGCCGGCGCTACAGCGCCTCGATCGCCTCGATCTGATGCGCCAGCGCGATCTCGTGGGCCTGATGTGTCACCATCGTCATCTCTCGTACCAACTCCATGTCCTGTACGCCCCGTTCCCGTAGCCGCTTGCTCGCCAGGCCACACTCGATCTCCATCTCGTCGAGAATCTCCTCGGCTCGCCCCCAAGCCCACTCCTCCAGCTTCCCGCTGGCCTTCCACTCCTGGTACAGCGCCGGCTTCTTGTCCTTCAGCGCCCGTATCAGCGTCTGCACGTCGTCTTCCATCGGCGGCTCCCGTCTCCGGTTTCTCCGTCTGAATTTTAGCAGCGGGCGGCGCCTCCATACCATCCCCGCCCTCCGGCTCCGGCTTACCCTCGCGTGCCGCCGACCGCAAAAACGCCATCACCTCATCAGCAACCGGCGCCACCTCCGCGCCGGCTTCCCTGGCGAGCGCTTCCCGCTGGTCCACCAGCCCCTGGATGACATCCCGCAAGGCCAGCTCCGCTGCTTCCGTCTCCTGTACGCCAGTCGCCAGATACCCCTTCATGCGTCGATTGACGGCACCACGGTCCTTCACCAGGACACGATGGCGCTTCATGCACTCCATGAGAGACATGTGCTTTCCCCTATGAAAAATCGACGATTACTGCCAAGATGCCGCCACCAACGCGCATTCATAGCTCTCCGGGTAGCTTGCGGTAACATTTCCAGCCGCTGGCACAACCGCCGCACTCCAGCGCCCGGTCTCGTTCGACACGAATCCACTGTCCACGGCGACCGATGCTCCGCTCCAGCTGACAGGCTGCCCCCCGTTATGAGCATCATGGAACGCACATCCGGCGATACCGACGCCTCCAGCGATCACAGTGAGGGAAGCCGCTGGGTCTGCCTCCGCTACCACAGGATTTACCGGAGTGGGCGAGGCGTAACCTGTGACCGCGAACAATGCGCACCCCGCATGCACATGGCTTCTCCCATAGGTGACCGAAACATCTACCGTCGCCGCCGCTGGGATCTCGGCATAGATGATCGCCACCGAGTTGCGGTTCGCCCCAGCACCATTGATTCCTGCGTACTCGGCGGCCACGGTCGCGGGGACGCCGTTGATCGTGGCGGACGTTATGGGGTATCCGCGACTACCTACTGTCCGTTGCACACAGACAACCGCCACCGCCAACCAAGTTCCAGCCTGGCTACCGGCATTCAAACCGGTGAAATCATAGGTTGCGAGATTGGCACTCGTTGCCTGGCTATCCAAGAAATCGACCGCCAAGGCGCCGCCTCCGCCGCCCCCCGTCTTGTCATGGATCAGGGTCGAACCGAGATACGCCTTCTTGATCTCGGTGTTGCCGAGAAACAGTTGGTTGATCTGTGTGCCGCCCAGCTTGAACATCAGACCGCATCCGTAATGAGGTAGAGCGTGCCGGCATCCGGCGTCAGCGCGTTGTACTGTGCGGTGGTCAGCGCCACCACATTGGTGACCTGCAGACTCCCGGTGGCCAAGCGGGTATCAGAGGGGATCGCCAGCGCGACCTTGTTGCGGTCCGCGACGGGATAGCGTACGAAGCTGGCGCCATCGGGAATGTCGTCGTGTGACACCTGCCCTGCGCCCGTACCCCAGTCAATGTGCGTGTCCTTCACCACGGCGGAGGCGTTCGCCAGCTTGCCATCCAGCGCCGCCTGTAGATCGGCCTGGTTGCTCAGCGTGCCGCTAATGCCACCCCAGGCCACCGCGCCGCCGGACGGGGCATTGTCGATGATCGCCTGCTTGAGCTGATCGCCCGCCCACTTCTTCGGCACGGTATCCGCATTGGTGACATCGGCGGTGAGGCCAGCGCTCAGCACCGGCTCACGCTCGGCGGAGATCGTGTCGTACAGCAGGCCGATGGCCTCGGCGGTCCACAACAGCTTCACGCTGTCGCCTGCCGCCCAGTTACGCGCCGTGGTGCCCCAGTAACCCCGCTGCACCGTCGTCATGCTGTCACCGGATCGCGCATCCACGCGAATGAATTCCTGGTTGCCGGCGGCATCGGTCACCGTGAGCACGAAATACTGTCCGGCCGCCGGGGATGGAAACCGCGCGCCCTCTCCCGTTGCCACCGAGAACGACGTGTCGGCGGCGGCCACCGCAGCGGCCAGTGTGGAGACGGCGTTGTTGCTGAAGAGGATGGGTAATGCCATGTGTCACCTCACGTGTTCAGTGGTGCCGCGTTGAGTGGCTGTGGCAGCGTGAGCGGAGCCGGGGCCACCGGCTGCGGGTTGCCAAAGAGGTAATAGTTGTGGCCCATGCTCTTGCCTGGCTTGCCGAAATAACTCGGATCGATGTATTGGCGCGGGTAATCAGTGCCCAGCAGGTAGTTCACCAGCGGAATGGTGTCCACGTCATCCTGCAGGTGATAGATGCCCACCTGTGATCCCGGCACATAGTTCATCACCCCGGCAGGTGGGTTATTGGGGTCGGCTGGCGGGCTGACTGGGCGCAAGTCTCGCTCACGCCCCAGCTCGGCCGTGCCGGAGGTGTTGTCGTCCACCACCCACAAGTAATTGCGGCAAAAGTCCATGAAGCGCGCGAGCGCGTTCTGTCCGTAGCTGAGCGCCGGAATGCCGCACCGCTCCAGCAAATGAATCCACCCCGCCCACGGTGAAGCCAAGGACCAGAAATAGTTCGAGATGCCCATCGGCCAGGAGAAGACGTGGCTCTCTGTCGCCAGATTCTGCGTGCCGTCCCAGTGCGTACGACGCGCCTCTTCCGGCGGGCAGCCGTCCACGGGGTGTCCCTGGATCGTCGCCCCTGGCCGGTTGATGCCAACGTATTTCGGCAAGTTGGGATCGGCGTTGTAGGCCGGGTCCACCCCGGACTCCGCCGCCTGCCAGGGGTAACCAATGGATTTCCACCGAAACCCGGTGTGTTCGTAGGTATCACCCACCCAGGTGCGATACATGGCCGCCTGCGCCTCGATGGCCGCCGTGTCACCGAGATACATGTTGA
>CAYPEH010000178.1:0-4079 GCA_964409585.1 uncultured Chromatiales bacterium
ACAGGGGAGATGCCTGAGGCTCTGAACATGACCTATTAGGGCGCCGGGTTAATAGACTGCTGTTCAAGTCTCATCCATTTCCCGTGCCTATTTTTGGATCTGAAAAATTGTTTGAGAAAAAAAGTGGTTTCTTCGCGAATAGAGAGATATCGAGCGCCGGACTGATCGTTGCCGTGGCGGTTTTTCTGATCGCATTCGACAATGGCGCGTTCTTTTCGAATATCCTCGAGGTCTATCCCCTAAACCAGAAGAATCTTGCCTTTGTCGCCTCGCTGGCCTGGGTCTTCGGCGGCTTCACGGTGTTCCTGCTGTCGCTGGTCTGCTTTCGCTACACCATCAAACCCGTCCTCATCCTGCTCCTGCTGGTTTCGTCGCTGGCCGGCTATTTCATGGACAGCTACAACACCATCATCGACGACTCGATGGTCAACAACGTGATCCATACGGATCTGGCCGAGTCGCTGGATCTGTTCAGCCCCAAACTGCTGCTCTATTTTCTCCTCCTGGGCGTACTGCCATCCTGGTTCGTCTACAAGGTCCGGATTGCCTACAGGGCCAGATGGCCGGAGGCCCTTTCCAGGATCCGGCTGTCCGTGCTGAGCCTGCTGAGTATCGTGGCGGTGATATTCGCCTTCAGTGACTTCTACAGCTCATTCATCCGTGAGCACAAAACGCTCAGGTACTACGCCAACCCCACGTACTATCTCTATTCGATAGGGAAGTACATCGGTGGTCGTTTTTCATCGGGCACGCGCGAGTTCAAGGAAATCGGCACCGATGCAAAGATACCGGCAACGGACAACCACCGTGAGCTGATCGTCTTCGTGGTGGGGGAAACGGCCCGGGCCGACCGCTTTTCCCTCAATGGATACGCCAGGGAGACCAATCCGCTGCTGTCGAAGGAACAGGTCGTCAGCTACAGCAATTTCTGGAGTTGCGGCACCTCCACGGCGGTATCGGTTCCCTGCATGTTTTCCATCTACGGAAGCGGTGACTACGACGGCGACAAGGCGCGCGCCACCGCCAACGTGCTCGACGTGTTACAACATGCCGGGGTGAACGTACTGTGGCTGGACAACAATTCCGACTCGAAAGGGGTGGCCGAGCGGATACCCTACCGCAGCTACAAGACCCGCGAGACCAACCCCGCCTGCGACCGTGAATGCCGGGATATCGGCATGCTGACCGGTCTCCAGGACTACATCGACAGCCATCCCGCGGGGGATCTGTTCATCGTCCTGCACCAGATGGGCAATCACGGTCCGGCCTACTACAAGAGATACCCCCCGCAATTCGAGAAGTTCACCCCCGTCTGCCGGACCAACCAGCTGGAGGAATGCAGCAAGGAAGAGATCGGCAACGCCTATGACAACGCGATCCTGTACACGGACTACTTCCTGTCGAAGGTGATCGGCCTGCTCAAGCGCAATGACGACAATTTCGAGACCGCCATGATCTATGTGAGTGATCACGGTGAATCCCTGGGTGAGAACGGCCTCTACCTGCACGGCCTGCCCAACTTCGCCGCGCCGGACGTGCAACGCCATGTGCCCGCCATCCTCTGGCTGGGCAGGAACTTCGATGAAGTGGACTTCCAGAAACTGCTGGAACAACGCAACCGGCGCTACAGCCACGATCACCTCTTCCACACCATCCTGGGCTTCATGGAAATCGAAACCAGCATTTACGACAAAGGAATGGATCTGCTCCAGGCAGCGCGCCGGCCGGACCATGACATGAGGGAAGAACACCGTGCACACTGACGCGGAAACCAGGCGGCGTATCGACGAGCTGCGCGAGCGGATCGAGCACCACAATTACCGCTACTACGTGCTGGACGATCCGGAGGTGCCGGACGCCGAGTACGACCGCCTGCTGCGCGAGCTTCAGGCCCTGGAGGCACAGCATCCCGAACTGATCACACCCGATTCCCCCACCCAGCGGGTCGGAGCCCAACCGGCCAAGGGCTTTGACCAGGTGCGCCACGCCGTGCCCATGCTCTCCCTGGAAAACACCTTCGACGAGGCCGGCCTGAACGATTTCGACCGCCGTGTGCGTGAACGCCTGGGGGTGGGGCAGGTGGAATACAGCGCCGAGCCGAAGCTGGACGGCCTGGCGGTCAGCCTGCTGTACCAGGACGGAAGACTGACACGGGGCGCCACCCGTGGCGACGGCCAGGTGGGCGAGGACATCACCCGGAACATACGCACCATCCGCGCCATTCCCCTGCGCCTGACCGGCTCGGGGTGGCCGAGAGTGCTGGAGGTGCGCGGCGAGGTGTTCATGCCCAAGGCCGGTTTCGAGGCCCTCAACGCCCGCGCCCGAGAACGGGGCGAGAAGGAATTCGCCAACCCGCGCAACGCCGCGGCCGGCAGCCTGCGCCAGCTCGACCCCAGGATCACCGCCGGACGGCCCCTGACTCTGTACTGCTACGGACTGGGACAGGTGGAGGGGGGCGATATGCCCGAACGGCACAGCGCGATCCTGGACCGGATACGGGAATGGGGACTGCCGGTATCCCCTTTACGTGAACGGGTGACCGGCGCCAGGGGGTGCCTGGACTACTACCGCCGCATGGGCGAACAACGCGAGAACCTGCCCTACGAGATCGACGGTGTGGTCTACAAGGTGGACCACCTCGATCAGCAGCGGGAACTGGGTTTCGTCGCCCGCGCCCCACGCTGGGCGATTGCGCACAAATTCCCCGCCCAGGAAGAGCTGACCGTGGTGCGCGACGTGGAATTCCAGGTGGGCCGCACGGGCACCCTGACACCCGTGGCGCGCCTGGAGCCAGTGTCCGTCGGCGGCGTCACCGTCAGCAACGCCACCCTGCACAACATGGACGAGATACGGCGCAAAGACGTGCATATCGGCGATACCGTCTTCGTGCGCCGTGCAGGCGACGTCATTCCCGAGGTGGTGAGAGTATTGCCGGAGCGGCGTCCGGCCGACGCCCGCCCCGTGGAACTGCCGGCGCGCTGTCCCGTCTGCGGCTCCGAAGTCATCCGCCCCGAGGGCGAGGCCGCCGCCCGCTGCACCGGCGGCCTGTACTGCAGCGCCCAGCGCAAGGAAGCCATCAAACACTTCGCCTCCCGGCGGGCCATGGACATCGACGGCCTCGGCGACAAGCTGGTGGAGGCCCTGGTGGACGGCGGCCACATCCAGGACCCGGCGGACCTGTATTCCCTGGACGCCGAGACCCTCGCCGGCATGGAACGCATGGGGCCGAAATCCGCCCGCAATCTGCTGGATGCGCTGGAGAAATCGAAGACCACGACCCTGGCACGGTTCCTCCATGCCCTGGGTATCCGCGAAGTGGGCGAAACCACCGCCGCCGCCCTGGCCGCGCACTTCCGCGACCTGCAACCACTGATGGAAGCCAGCGTGGAAGACTTCATCGGCAGCACCGGCATCAAGGGCCTGGGGCCGGTCACCGCCGCCGCCATCGTCGAGCGGCTCGCCCGGCAGCCGGAACTGCCGGACGAAACGGACAGCACGGTCTGGCTGAAGGAGGCGGGCATCCGGGGCGTGAATGCCCACCTGGCGGAGGAGATCGGCCGCCGGTATCCGACTCTGGCGGAGCTGCGCGCCGCCGGCGAGGACGATCTGCGCCACGGGCACAAGAGTCTGGTGGAGGGAGTGGGGCCGGTGGTGGCCGAACATATCGTGGCCTTCTTCCGCCAGGACCACAATCGGGAAGTAATCGACAAACTGCGGAAAGCCGGTGTGCACTGGCAGCCGCTGGAGCCCGAACCCGCCGCCGGCGGGCAATCCCTGCAAGGGCTGACCTTCGTCCTCACCGGCACCCTGGAGAGCATGAGCCGCAGCGAGGCCGGAGAACGCCTGCGGGCCCTGGGGGCCAAGGTCACCGGCAGCGTGTCGAAAAAGACCGATTACGTGGTGGCCGGAGACAAGGCCGGTTCCAAGCTGGCCAAGGCGAAACAGCTCGGCATCGAAGTATTGGACGAGGAGGGCCTGCTGAGACTGCTGCAATCCGGTGGCACGGAGTGATCCATGACAGGGAAGCTGGCCAGGAATCTCGGTCTTCTCCTCGTTGCCACACTCATTGCACTGGCCAT
>CAYPEH010000179.1:0-3999 GCA_964409585.1 uncultured Chromatiales bacterium
GCGCCGGCGCGCCTTGTGGCTGAACGCCCTGAGACCCGCTGAATGCGGCTTTACCCAGGATTGTCTTAGTTTCACCCCGGCCGGCGGGTCGCGCCTTTCGCCTCCGGGAATGGTTTTGGGTATATTGATCCGCCCGGGACCTGAATCCGAGGGTTCAGAGGGGATGCAGAGTGCAGGATATTGGTTCGAATGGCGTAATGAAAAATCGCAGCCATACCCCGCGGTCTGGTGAGATTTTTCATATAGCCAGGCGGATCAAGAGCCTGCGCTATGCGCCCCGATGAACTCACGGATTCAGGTGGAACACAATGGTGCGGAGGAAAAGGGGTATGAAGGCCATCCTGATGACCGCCGCGGGCGATCCCGACGTATTGCAACTGCGCGAAGTCCCCACGCCCCAGATTCACGGCGATCACGACATGCTGGTCCGCCTGCGTGCCGCCGGCATCAATCCGGTGGATACCAAGATGCGCAGCCGGGGCACCTACTACCCCGACAAGATGCCCGCCATCCTCGGTTGCGACGGCGCGGGCATCGTCGAGGCGGTGGGCACGGCGGTCACCCGCTTCAAGACCGGCGACGAGGTCTTCTTCTACAACGGAGGGATGGGCGGCATTCCCGGCACCTATGCCGAATACACCGTGGTGGACGAGCGTTTCGCCGCCCTCAAACCCGCCAATATCGGCTTCGAGGAGGCCGCCGCCGCCCCCCTGGTGCTGATCACCGCCTGGGAATCCCTGCACGACCGCGCCTGCCTGCGCGACAGCCCGCAAATCCTCATCCACGCCGGTGCTGGCGGCGTCGGTCACGTGGCCATCCAGTTGGCCAAGATCGCCGATGCGGAAGTGGCCACCACCGTCAGTTCCGCCAGCAAGGCCCGTTTCGTCGAAGACCTGGGCGCCGATCTGGTCATCAACTACCGGGAAACCGATTTCGTCGAAGCGATCATGGAATGGACCCATGGCCGCGGTGTCGACATGGCCCTGGACACGGTGGGCGGTGAGACCCTGGAACGCACTTTCCGGGCGATCCGCTTCTACGGTGATCTGGTCACCTTGCTGCAACCCACGGTGGACACCGACTGGAAGGTGGCGCGCCTGCGCAACCTGCGCCTGAGCCAGGAACTGATGCTGTCGCCGGAATACTTCGGCCTGCTGGACGCCCGCGTCCACCAGGGCCACATCCTCGACACCTGTTCCACCCTGATGGGCGCCGGCAAGCTGAAGATCAGCCTGCATCGCAGCTTCCCGCTGGCGGAGGCGGCCGACGCCCACCGCATGCTCGAAGCGGGCGGTTTCAACGGTAAACTGGCGCTGAGCATCGACTGAGGCCGCCAGCCTGCCAGGGGCCGCATGGCTTCTCTGGCATGAGGTTCCTGGCAGGCTGTCAGAAGCTGACTATAGGAGTGCCACAGCGGCGCTTCGGCGCCTTGCCCCGGGCCGGCACAATTTGACTGAGCAGAATCTGCTTGGTCGCCGGGTTAATAGAACGGCATGCAATACGACAAGGCATTCCTTTTCGCCGCCCTTTTGATGCCCCTCCCCCTCCTGGCCGGCGGCCTGGATCACATCCGCCTGCCGGCGGGATTCCGCATTACCATCTACGCCGATCCGGTTCCCGGCGCGCGTTCCATGGTGCTGGGCGACGACGGCACCCTGTTCGTCGGCAGCCGCCGGCAGGGGCAAGTCTATGCCGTAACGGATACCAATGGGGACCACAAGGCGGATGAGGTCAGGATCATCGCCCGCGGCCTGTACATGCCCAACGGCGTGGCATTCCGCAATGGTTCTCTGTACGTGGCGGAGGTTTCCAGGATCCTGCGCTTCGACCGGATCGAGACCCGCCTGGACCATCCGCCGCGGCCCGTGGTGATCAATGACACGCTGCCGGACAAGGCGCACCACGGTTGGCGCTACCTCGCCTTCGGGCCGGACGGCTGGTTGTACGTATCCATTGGCGCACCCTGCAATGTCTGTAATGAATACGGTCAGATCATACGCATGCGCGCCGATGGCAGCGGCCGGCAGGTCTATGCCCGCGGCGTGCGCAATTCCGTGGGATTCGACTGGCACCCGGACAACGGGGAACTGTGGTTCACCGACAACGGCCGGGACTGGCTGGGGGACGACTCGCCACCGGACGAACTGAACCGCGCGGAACGCCCCGGCCTGCACTTCGGCTTCCCCTACTGCCACGGCGGCGACATCGCCGATCCGCAATTCGGCGAACAGCGCGCATGCAGCGAGTTCACCCCTCCGGAGGTTCGTTTCGGCGCGCATGTCGCACCGCTGGGGATTCGTTTCTACGACGGCACCCTGTTCCCGGAAAACTACCGTGGCCAGGCGCTGGTGGCTCAACATGGGTCCTGGAACCGCTCGCAAAAGGTGGGCTACCGCATCATGCGGGTGGACACCCGGCCGGGGCGCGCAAGGGAGACAAGCGTGTTCGCCGAGGGGTGGCTGCAAGCGGGGGAAAAGGTCAGTGGACGGCCTGTCGATCTGCTGGTGATGCCGGATGGCGCCCTGCTGGTCTCCGACGATCACGCCGGGCGTATCTACCGCATCAGTTACCATACCGAACCCTGAGCAGGTGGTTTCTTGGGAACCTCTGAATAATGAGATCGCCGATCGGAATCGGTCAGTTCAAGGCGTAAACCGCACGCAATAACCCACTATTGCGAAGATTTGCAACGCGGAAGGCCGATTCCGGCGGCAAGGTCGCGATTCATGACCTGTTCAGAGGTTCCCTTGACAGCCCCCGGATAGCGGACCATTTTTCGTAACTGTTTCAAGCGGAAAACGGGAACGGACCGGGGGCTGAACATGCGTAACATCACCATCCTGGTTTCCCTGTTCCTGTCCCTCACGGGATGTGTCACGCAGCCCACCAAGGAACCGGCGCAGGAGGATGCCGCTGCCGCCCGCGCCAGGGCAATCGAAGAAAAGGCCCGGGCCTTGGGCCGGGAGGTGGACGGACAGTCCCGCCTGTATGGCATTGCCTACCCCATCTTCAAGGCCGCCATGGACCTCTGTGGAGAGGACGTGCGTCCCGGCCTCGGCTATATCGCCCTGGCCGAGGACGAGGAGATGGAGGAAATCGACCGTGCGGCCTTCCGCAGGGCGTTGGGCGAACAATCCCAGGCAACCGTATACAGCGTGGTCCCGGACAGTGCCGCCGATCGGGCCGGCATCCGGAAAGGGGATATCCTGATCGGCCTCGATGACTGGCGGATCCCACCCTGGAACGAAGGCATCGAAAAGGTGCGGGAGAGACTGCCCGCCAAGGGGGAGAAGCTCCGGCCCATGCGCATCTCCCTGCGCCGTGACGGCCGGCTGATCGAAACCACCCTGAAACCCGAGAAAATATGCAACTACCGGGTCAGGAACGTCTCCGACGACAAGATCAATGCCTGGGTAAGCGGAGACACGATCATGGTCACCCACGGCATGATGCGGTTTGCCGAAGACGACGACGAACTGGCCCTGGTGATCGGCCATGAGCTTGCCCACGACATCCGGGGCCATTTTCAAAAGAAAAGGCTCCATTCGATTCTTGGCCTGATCATCGACGGGATATTCACCTGGTACGGTGCCAATACCCAGGGCCTGTTCACCCGGACCGGCAACCGTGCCTTTGCCGATGAATACGAGAGCGAGGCGGACTACATCGGCCTGTACATCGCACGGCGCGCCGACCACGACATCGACGGCGCCATCGGATTCTGGCGACGCCTGTACAAGGAATCCCCGGACACGACCGTATCGGCCGAATGGCTGCGATTCCACCCGCCCTCACCCCAGCGTTTCCAGTCGATCAAAAAGGCGGCACTGGAAATCCATTCCAAGGAATTCCTGGCCCACCCGCTGAATCCCGAATTCGAATCCCGGCAGGCCCGCATCGAAGGGGAATGGCATGACACCGGCTTTCCCGAATGAACCGGTCATTGCTGCCGGGGGCTTGGGAATGACCGTCCGTTACTCTCTTGGCGGAGAGGGAGGG
>CAYPEH010000180.1:0-3961 GCA_964409585.1 uncultured Chromatiales bacterium
AGTCCGACAGGCTGCCAGCCCGATTTCTCACCGGGGATCGCGTCCCTGGTACGGGGCCTGTGCAGCTCATGGTGGTGGCCGCCCGCCGATCCAGTCCTCTTTCCATCCGCCCCTGGCGATCTGGGTGAAACCGTCCCGGATGCCTTGCAGATAGGCCGTGGCGTGGGCCTGCTCCAACTTGAACAGGTGGAGGACGGCCTTGGCGAGATAGATTCCACTCAGGCAAGCCACGGCGGCGATCTGAATGCCCCGTCTTTGCCGATGGACGTTGTACATGGCCCAGAGCGTATTGCGGCTCTGTAGCTGGAGCCGCCGGGGGTTCAGCAGGGAGTGATGGTGGTGTTCGACCTGGGCGGATTCCAGATAGACGACCCTGGCGCCCATCCTTCGGCACTGGAGCGAAAACAGACTGTCCTCGAAATAGATTCCGAGTCCTTCGTTGAATCCGCCCACGGCCTTTGCCAGCGAGGCGGGGACGACCATGTTGTTGCTGCTGGCGACATTGGCCTCGGGAATTTCGCAGGGCAGGCTGACGCCCAGCCAGGTTGCTTTTCTGGGGCCCCATTCCACGGATCCATCCGGGCGCACGACACGCCCGGAAATGATGGTTTGTGGTGTGAGATGGGGCCGGACTTTCTCTATCCAGTCGGGTGGCACGACACAGTCGGCATCGAAAAATGCGATGTATTCGCCTCGCGCCATTTCAATGATCCGGTTCCTTCCATAGGCCGGGCCACGGTTCTGCTCGTTTCTCAGGGTTTTGATCTGTGGAAAGCGGGCATTGACCCTGGCAGCCAGATCATCGGGATGGTGGTCGTCGGCGACGATGATTTCATAGGGAGCATCGGTGCGTTGATCGAGAAGCGTCTTGAGCAGGCGTTCCAGAACCTTCCAGTCGTCGTAGGCGGGGACTCCCAAGGTGATCAGGCAAGACACGCGTCGCTTCTCCTATGAGGATCTCGTGGTGGGGGAGTACCGAAGGGACAACAACAAATGGCAGAGGTAGACCGAGAGTATGCTGATTACCCTTCCGCTGAAACAGAACATGATGATGGCCGCCTCGGATATGCCCAAGGGGGCAAGCAGCAGGATATAGATGCCCTCCGTCACGCCGATGCCCTGCACCGTTATCGGGAAAAGGGAGAGTATTTGCACCAGTCCCACGGAATAAAAGGCCGCCCCAAAATCGATCCGTTGCCCGAAGGCCGAGAGAAGGAAAAGCACCGACAGGCCGACCACCGCGCATCGCAGCAGGGTGACCGTCATATTTCCGATCAGAGCGCTTCGCCGTTCGGAGAAAAAGAGAACGCGTGTTTTGCCCAACTGCTCCAGGAGCAGTCGCGCCCGCCGGGGAAGGAGCCTGCCGATGAAACGGGCGGTGGCGGGATGGAGCGCCACCCAGAGCAGGAATCCCCATCCCGCCAGGCAGCCCGACAGCGCCAGGATTCCCGCCGGCCAGGAAAAGAAATACCCGACTCCCAGGCAGCCCACGATACTCAGCACCAGCAGGGTAATGAGCTTGTCCATCAGGACGTAGATCAGCGAGAGGCTGACGGGGACCGTTTTCCGGAGCAGGTAGGAGATCGAGAAATCACCCATGCGGCCGGGAAGCCAGAAAGAGAGATAGGCGGAATAGTAAAAGGCATTGAAATAATCCGCGGGTTTCACCGGGTGGGAGCGGTCACTGTCGTACAGCAGGAAGAGGCTGTATCCGTTCAGGAAAAAGCCGGCGGTAATCGCAAGCGCGCCCAGGACAAGGCCGGAGATGGTGGCGGATTGGAGGGTGTGGAGCAATTCATCCATCCCCACGAACCAGAGCAGGTAGCCAAGCAGTGAAGAGGCGATCATCACCCGCAGCCACCAGAGCAGTCGTATCCGCCGTGTTTCTGCCATATCGTTCATGGTGCGGTTCGGGATCAGGGCCGGTTCAGAACGCAATCCGTGTAAGCATCGGTTCTTCGGGAGAGAGGCGGCGGGAGACCACGAGGGTGTTGGTCGGTTCGATGATGCCAAAGTAGGGTGAATACCAGCCAAGCGGTTTTTCCCGGTCGCCACGATGGATATCCAGGCGGGTGTGTTCGGGCAGATCCAGGGTGATCGTATCGCCATCCCTTGTGGCCACCGCGCGGTTTCCCGACAGGCGGAGTTCCACGCCGGGATGGAAATGGAAATAGAGATCGACCCGGGCCGGTTGGTTCGCGTCGATACGATCGGAAATCTCGAAACACCGCCGGGTTTTGTCGAGGGTGACCCGGCGGATGTGTTTGACGGGGTTTTCCCTCAGCCGCAGGTAACCGTCGTGCCAGCCCTCGAATTGATCCCGCTCGTCGCTCACCCGCCAGGTGGTGGTGTACCCCGTGGGCTTGTTCAGCCACATCATGGCGCCGCCGCTGTCGGCCTGGTCCGTCTGTTCCACGGTGAGCGTGTTGTGCGCTGTCGTTCCCCGGAAATAGTTGCGCCACTTGGGGCCCTTGAAATGATAGCCGTAGGTGCCCGGATCGATCAGAAACTGCTTGCCGCGAACCGACAGAACGAAGCTGAGCATGTCGGCATGGGCGTGGGCGCAGAGCGATTGGTAGCCCATCTCTCCGCAGCGGATGATCAGACTGGTTTCCCGGTGGAATGGCGCGCCATCCCTGAGAATATACAGGCCGGTTTCCGGAAACGCCGTGGAATGGCGGGTGGGGGGACGGCAGGGCAGCTTGCGGTACTCATCCAGCGCATCCTCCGGGAACAGCCACGGTATTCTTGCATCCTCCTGATCCGGAGAGGCGAGCGATTTGAGTTCGGGGTCGGCAAAGAGGATGGCCCCCATGCGCAAGGTGGAGTGGTAGAGATTGGTGTGCCAGAACGAGAGGTAGTGGATATCCGTGGTGATTTCATGGCCATGATCACCGAGGAACGGGACCTCCCCACGGGCGTTGATCAATTCAGCCAAGGCTTGCAACGCCTTGTGTAGGCGGTGATGGAACGCATCCCCCAGGGGGATGCGGCAACGCTTCGCGCACAGGGCCGCCAACATCAGGTATTCGACGAGATAGCGATGGTAGGAGAGGCTTCGTTCACGGTGCAGGCCGTCACCGGCGAACTGTTTCAGGAATTCCGTTTGCAGCCGTTCCACCGCCATGCGCCGCCAGCGGGCCGCCCTGGGGAGACCGGGGAAACAGGTTCCCAGGAAGAACAGCCCCCACAGTTCCCCCAACAGGTGATTGCCGGCACTGGAACCGAAGGACAGATGCTTCTCGATGAAGAGTCCCTGCTGATGCAGGGACCGGCTGATCGCCGCCGGCACCTTTTCGAGATCCAGGTAGGTGAAGACGAGACACCAGTTGACGATGCGGACGGCGTGGTTCAGGCAGTCGGACCAGTTGACCCCCTCCATATAGGGGTTCTCATCGATCCAGCGGATGATTTCAGACAGAACGGCGTGCCTGTCGATCCTGCCCAGGGCGGCCGCCTTGGCCAGATGAACCAGATGATAGTGACGGTTCAAGGTGCCGATGAACTGCATGTTGGCGTCGCGGTACATCCGGACGAAAAGGAAGCGGCGCCCCATGATCATGGGCAGGGTGTGCCTGTGGTCCGGGCAGTACCTCCAGCGTTCCGGGCCTTCGATGAGGGAATAGTGCCTGCCGGTGATCTCGATCTTTCCATCGAGCAGCAGGGAAAGGGCTTCCTCGTGCCACGGGTTTGAATCCCACAGGGTTTGAAGAGTGTCGGCGGCGGCCCGTTCAACGGGGGGAGTGAAGCTCACTGCCTTGAAGCTTCGCAAGCTGACACGCCGGAAAATGAATCGTATGTAGTCGAGCATCAACTCGACGGCACGCATGGGAATCTCCCATGGATTCATGAGCCGGATCCGGTTCAGAAAGGCCCTGTCCAGCATCCCTAGCCCCAATGTTGCACCCGGGGGCGCGATGATCGTGCCGGGCTGGGCGTTCCCGGGCGGATTTCCGACCGA
>CAYPEH010000181.1:0-3956 GCA_964409585.1 uncultured Chromatiales bacterium
ATATCCAGACCCATTTCCCGGAGGGGGCGGGTTCTTATCCGGGAATCTGGGTTTTGACATGGCGCCGTCCTCGGAATTATTATCGCCCGCTTATGTCGAATGGTCTCCCACAACGGATCGACCCCCTGAAGATGGCCGATCAGGGGAGGTCATTCCAGGGGCAGATTGCCCTTGGGGAAATGGCCCGTCTGGTTGCAGCCGTTCACCGTGTCGAGGGTGTGGCCGAGGTTACACTGGCGTTCGCACGGGACGAACAGGGGCGCAGGATCGTCAGCGGCCGTGTCCGGGCCAGCCTGCAAATGGTTTGCCAGCGCTGCCTGGAACCGGTGACGGTCGTGCTGGACCAGCCGGTCGGCCTGGCGGTGGTCCATTCCCAGAGTGAGGCCGCCCGGCTGCCGCGGGAGTATGACCCGCTGCTGCATGAAGACGATGGCGTGTCGCTGCGCGAACTGGTGGAGGACGAGTTGCTGCTCGCCCTGCCGTGCATTCCGGTTCATCCGCTCGGCGAATGCGGCGCGCTGATGAATGAGATCAACCGCGAGGCCGATCAGGCCGAAGCCGGTGAGAAACAGAATCCCTTTGCCGTTTTAGGCAGTTTGAAAAAAGGTTCCAGGAGTTCCTGAAAATGGCTGTACAGCAGAATCGCAAGACCCGGTCCAAGCGCGGCATGCGCCGTTCCCACGATGCCCTCAAGGGGGCTGCCCTGTCCACCGATCCGACCACCGGCGAGACTCATCTGCGTCATCATGTCACTCCCGACGGCTACTATCGCGGCCGTAAGGTGATCGAAACCAAGGGCGAGTAAGCCGGCGACACGCCGGTCCAGGCACAAGGGAAATGCCTCGATGACAGCGGGTGCAACCATTGCCCTCGATGCCATGGGGGGCGACCATGGTCCCTCCGTGGTGGTTCCGGCGGCGCTCCGGTCCCTGTCCCGGCATTCCGGCCTGAATCTCATCCTGGTCGGGGACGAGGCCGTTCTCGAGTCCCATCTGCACGGGGTCGATGACCGTCTCCGTTCCCGCCTGCGCGTGCATCATGCCTCCCAGCGTGTGGAAATGGACGATCCACCCGCGCAGGCCCTGCGCGGCAAGCGCGATTCCTCCATGCGGGTTGCCATCAACCTGGTCAAGCAGGGGGAAGCGGAGGCCAGTGTCAGCGCCGGTAATACCGGTGCGCTGATGGCCATTGCCCGTTTCGTCCTCAAGACTCTGCCGGGTATCGACCGTCCGGCGATCTGCACCACGCTGCCTTCCCTGCACGGCCACACGCACATGTTGGACCTCGGTGCCAACGTGGATTGTGAGCCGGAGCATCTCCTCCAGTTCGCGGTGATGGGCTCGATCCTGGCCTCCGCCGTGGATAATAAGGAAAGCCCGCGTGTGGGTCTGCTCAATATCGGCGAGGAGGACATCAAGGGCAACGAGAAGGTCAAGGAAGCAGCCGCGTTGCTGAAGGACTGGGACACGGAACTCAACTATGTCGGGTTCGTCGAGGGGGACGACGTATATACCGGTGATGTGGATGTGGTCGTCTGCGACGGATTCGTTGGTAACGTGGCGCTCAAGACCAGTGAGGGGGTGGCGAAAATGATCGCCCAGTTCATGCGGGAGGAATTCATGCGCAATCCGCTGAACCGACTGGCTGGTCTGATCGCGCTTCCGGTTCTGCGCCGTTTCCGGCGCCGGGTCGATCCCCGACGGTACAATGGCGCCAGCCTGCTGGGGCTGAACGGTATCGTCATCAAGAGTCATGGTGGCGCGGATGAGCTGGCCTTCGCCAACGCCATCGAGATCGCCATGCTGGAGGTCACCAAGGCCGTCCCGGACAGGATCCGTGACCAGGTGGAATCTCATTTGAAGCAAAGGCAAGCGGTTTGAAATATTCACGTATCGCCGGAACCGGCGGCTATCTGCCGGAAAAGGTGCTGACCAACCAGGACCTGGAGAAGATCGTCGACACCTCGGATCAGTGGATCCGGGAACGCACCGGCATCCGCAAGCGCCACATTGCCGCAAAGGGTGAGACCACCTGCGACCTGGCGGAGCAGGCGGCTCGCCAGGCGATGGAGGCGGCCGGTGTCGGGCCTTCCGAAATCGATCTGGTGATCGTGGCCACGACCACCCCGGACCGTGTATTCCCCAGCACCGCCTGCCTGTTGCAACAGCGGTTGGGCATCCAGGGCGGCGGTCCCGCGTTCGATATCCAGGCCGTCTGCACCGGATTCGTCTACGCCCTTGGCGTGGCCGAGAAATTCATCCGTACCGGCAGTGCCGGCAAGGCCCTGGTGGTCGGGGCCGAAACCCTGTCCCGCATCATCGACTGGACCGATCGCAGTACCTGCGTACTGTTCGGCGATGGCGCCGGCGCGGTGGTACTGGAGGCCGCCGGTGAACCCGGCATCTTGTCCACCCACCTGCATGCCGATGGCCGTTACGATCAGCTGTTGCATGTGCCGGCCGGTATCTCCACCGGTTTCGAGAATGAGCCGGCTTTCATCCACATGAAGGGCAACGAAGTGTTCAAGATGGCGGTCACCACCCTGGGCCGCATCGTCGACGAAACCCTGGAGGCCAATGGTCTGGAAAAGGCCGATGTGGACTGGCTGGTGCCACACCAGGCCAACACCCGCATCATTGCCGCCACCGCCCGCAAATTGAAAATGTCCATGGACAAGGTGGTCATGACCGTGGGCGAGCATGGCAACACCTCGGCGGCCTCGGTGCCGCTGGCCTTCAATGAGGCCGTCCGGGATGGCCGGATCAAGCGGGGCGAAACCGTGCTGATGGAGGCCTTCGGCAGTGGCTTCACCTGGGGCTCGGTACTCCTGAAATATTGATCCCGCCTTATTCATGATGGCGGCCGAAACCTGCGGCAAGCCAATAGAAAGTCGCTCCAACATCCTGTAAATCCACTAAATCCTCATCGATGAACTCTTAGGTGTTGAGATCATGAGTCTTGCCTTCGTATTTCCTGGCCAGGGTTCCCAGTCCATCGGTATGCTGGCCGACCTGGCCAGCGCCTTTCCGAGTGTGACCGAAACCTTCCAGCAGGCCTCCGATGCCCTCGGCTACGATCTGTGGCATCTGGTGCAGGAGGGCCCGGAGGCGGAACTCAACCAGACCGATCGTACCCAGCCCGCCATGCTCGCCGCCGGTGTTGCCGTCTGGCGTGTGTGGCGGGAAGAGGGTGGCCCACAGCCCGCATTCATGGCCGGTCACAGCCTGGGCGAATACAGCGCCCTGGTATGCGCCGGTGCGCTCCGGTTCGAGGATGCGGTCTCCCTGGTCGCCGACCGGGGCCGCTTCATGCAGGAAGCGGTGCCCGTGGGCGAGGGCGCCATGGCTGCCATTCTCGGTCTGGGTGATGATGAGGTGCGTGATGTCTGTGCCGCCGCCGCACAGGGCGAGGTGGTCGAGGCGGTGAACTTCAATTCCCCCGGCCAGGTGGTGATCGCCGGCAGTGCGGCCGCTGTGGACCGTGCCGTGGCCGCCGCCAAGGAGGCCGGAGCCAAGCGCGCGTTGAAACTGGCTGTCAGTGCGCCTTCCCATTGCGCCCTGATGAAACCCGCCGCGGAGCGTCTGGCGGAACGCCTGCAGGACATCGAGGTGGCCACACCTGGCATTCCGGTGATTCACAATGCCGATGTCATGGCCTTCAGTGATCCACGGGAGATCCGCGCGGCCCTGGTGAAACAACTGCATCACCCGGTTCGCTGGGTTGAGACGGTTCGGCACATGGTTGCGCAGGGGGTCGATTCCCTGGTGGAATGCGGTCCCGGTAAGGTCCTGGCCGGTCTCAACAAGCGCATCGAGCGGCGTATGCCGGCCCTGCCGGTGATGGACCGGGAAACCCTGGAGAAGGCCCTGGAAGCAACCGCCTGAGTGCCGCATGAGGCATGGGAGCCTGTCGGACTCAGGCTGGATCGGCTGCAAAAGCGGGACAGCGGTCTGATT
>CAYPEH010000182.1:0-3931 GCA_964409585.1 uncultured Chromatiales bacterium
CTGGCCGCAGAATGACTGCGGCGGCGTTTCGATGCCTTGCCGCAGGCGGGCTCAGACGGGCTGAATGTGCAAACATTGGGTGGCCGGACCAATAGTAATCGGCTGGCGGAGAGATCGAATGACATATCCGGGTGATGAGCGCAGGCGCCGGGACCGGCATGTCCTGCAACGGGACGTTCAGATTGCGGTTGGGCCATTCAGTGCGGAGTTTCAAACCGTCAGTCTGCTGGACCTGAGTCAGCAGGGGGCAGCGATCACACCGCCCCAGCCATTGCCATCGGCGGCCGATACGGTCGTGCTGCTGCTTCCGGACCCCCATGAGGAGGGGGTACAGAGGGAGATCATCGCCCAGGTGGTCTATGCCAGCGAAGACAAAGTGGGGCTGCGCTTCGAAACGCTCACCGTGGAAACCATGACCTGCGTACTGGAGCTGATGGAGCAGGCGGGAGAAGAGTGACAGTGGAGATCTGGGAAAGGCTGCTGATCGCGCTGGTGCTGCTGTTGTTCCTGTTCTGGCTGAGGCCGGGTGTGAAAGCGGCGTTCGAGGCCAGCCGTGAGGAGAAGAAGGACTGGCCGGGGGTGTTGATTCCCCTGGGGCTGGTGGCGCTGTTTATTGTTTTGCTGCTGGCTGCCGTTTAGCCCGCAAAGGATTTGCCGGGGGGATAGGCCGGAACCTACAGGTCCCGCTCATAGATCAGAAAACTGTAGGCGAGGGGATTGTCCTCATCCGGTTGATGGTCCTCCCGTGAGATCAGTTTCCACAGGAACGGCGTGAATTCCGGGAAATAGGTGTCGCCTTCCACCTTGGCGTGGATCTCGGTCAGGTAGATGCGCCGGGCGCGCTCCATGAATATCTGATAGAGGGTGGCTCCGCCCATGACCATGACCTCTTCCGCATCCCCCGCCGCCGCCAGTGCGGCATCCGGTGAGTCTGCCACGATACAGCCCGGCGCCTGATAGCCGGGATCGCGTGTGAGCACGATATTGAGACGCTGTGGCAGTGGGTGGCCGATGGACTCATGGGTGCGGCGGCCCATGATCACCGGTTTGCCGATGGTGTTCCTGCGAAAATGCTTGAGGTCCGCCGGCAGGTGCCAGGGCATGTCGTTGTCCTTGCCGATCACCCGGTTCTCAGCCATGGCGGCGATGAGGGAAACGATCATATGGCAACCTCCGCTTTGATGTGTGGATGCGGATCGTAGCCCAGCAGTTCGAAGTCCTCGAAACGGAAGTCGAAAAGGGATTTCACATCCGGGTTCAGGCGCAGGGTCGGCAGTGCCCTCGGTTGCCGCGACAGTTGCAGCCGCGCCTGTTCCAGGTGGTTGGAGTAGAGATGGGCATCGCCGAAAGTGTGGATGAAATCGCCCGGCTTCAGGCCGGTCACCTGCGCCACCATCATGGTCAGCAGGGCATAGGAGGCGATGTTGAAGGGCACTCCCAGGAAGATGTCGGCGCTGCGCTGGTAGAGCTGGCAGGACAGGCGCCCGTCGGCCACATAGAACTGGAAGAAGGCGTGGCAGGCGGCCAGGGCCATCTTGCCGTTGCGCACGTTGTCCCTCGGCGGGATGGATTCGTCCGGCAGATCGGCCGGGTTCCAGGCGGTGACGAGGATGCGGCGACTGTCGGGGGTGCGGCGCAGCATGTCCAGGGCCTCGCTCAACTGGTCGATGCGGCGGCCGTCGGGGGCCGGCCAGGAACGCCACTGGTAGCCGTAGACCGGCCCCAGGTCGCCGTTCTCGTCGGCCCATTCGTTCCAGATGCTGACGCCATGCTCTTGCAGGTAGCGGATATTGGTGTCGCCGCGCAGGAACCACAGCAGTTCATGGATGATGGAGCGCAGGTGCAGTTTTTTGGTGGTGACGCAGGGGAAGCCCTCGGACAGGTCGAAGCGCATCTGGTGGCCGAATACCGACAGGGTGCCGGTACCGGTGCGGTCGCCCTTGCGGGTGCCCTCCTCGAGCACCCGCCGCATCAGGTCCAGGTACTGCCGCATCAGCGTTCGTCCCCGCTGCCGCCGATCACACCGCGTTCCTTGCGCGAGGACAGTTTGTCGGCATTGGCCTGGAGGATGTCCTCCGGGTTCAGGTCGAGGGCGTCGCAGAGCCGCGCCAGGTACCAGAAGACATCGCCGATCTCGCCCTTGAGCCGGTCGCGCTTCTCCTCCGAGTCACCGTCGCGGAACAGTTTCTTGACCTTGTTGGCCACTTCGCCGGCCTCGCCGGCCAGGCCCAGCGCCAGGTACATGAGTTCGGGCAGTTTGCCGGTGCCGGCATCGGGGTAGATGGCGGTGGTGCGGGTGAATTCTTTGTAGCGGTTGAGATCCATGGTGTCCTCCTACGTGCTTTCGGCGCACAGTAACCGTAGCCGGCTGCGGGCCGTGGAAAGATCCTCGCCGCTGCCTCGCAGTTCGTCCAGCAGTTCGGTGGCCTGCCGGCACAGTTCCCGCCGTTGTTCCGGGTCGAACAGTTCCAGTGCCGCGTTGACGGCCGGTTCCGATTCGCTCAGGAGGGTGGCGGCAAGGTGTTGTGGGGGGATCGGTGTCTCCGGGCTGAGCAGGTCGGCGATCAGCGGATATTGCAGCAGTTGGTAGTGAAAGGCTCGGGCCTGTTCCTCCATTTGCAGTTCCTTGCGTGCCTGCGGGTCATCGCCGGCCCCCGCCCAGACCTGGCGCATGATGACCTCGGTGAGGCGTTTGAGGGCCTCCAGTTCGCGCCCGCGCTCCCCGCCCAGGCCGGCGCACTGTTCATAGAGGCGGTCGCAACGTTCTTTCAGCTCGATGATGACGTCGCTCTCCACCTGCGGTGCCAGTTTGCGCGCATCCTCCAGCAGTGTGCGGAATGCCGCGGCGAAGGCCTCGTATTCCTTTTCGTCGCGGCGCTGGGCGGCATTGACCTCCATCTGCACCACGTTGCGTTCCGTCGCGGGGAACAGGGGATTGTTCAGCATGCGCTGGCAATGGCGTTCGAAACGGCCCGGGCGGGCGGTAAAACTCAGGGACATGGCATCACCATGGGGGTGCGGAGGGTATTCCTCCGGGCTGGCGCATCAGGCGCCTGAAGGCCAATAAGTGGTTGTTGGGATCGATCAGCAGCAGTTCATCGCCACGTTGGCGCATAAGGAAATGCAGGGTGGTGCCGGCGGTCCGGAACCACAGGCGGTTGCCCCTGGCCCGCATCTGTCCGGCGATGGTTTCACCTCCGGCCGAACGCAGTTCGAAGCGGCTGCCGAGCATGGCCAGCATCTCGCCGCCGGGGCTCAGCCAGACCCCCTGCAGATCGTGGCCACGGTGTGGTCCGGGCCAGGGTTGCATGGCCCACGGCGGAGGCGGTGGCTCATGCTCGAAGGCATCCTCCCGCCAGAGGAATTCGGAGTCCCGCCATCGATTGAACATGCGCGCCATCAGGCTGGCGGCACCGACCATGGCGCGCATGATCTCGGCCTGGTCGGTGAAGCCGGAGCATGGCGCCGGGGCTGTATAAACAGCCAGCAGAATCAGTAGTAGTGAGTGGGCGGCTTTTTTCACGGCGGCGGGGATGGCTGAATGGTTCCGGATTATTCCGCCTGATTCATGGTGGATCGTGGCTCCTGGCGCCGGGCTGGAGACGAATCCATAGCGGTCACTGTGGATTCGGTGAAGCCCAAGCCTGCCGGTGGTGCCGGAACCTGCCAGGGCCGTGATAGGCCGAAGCACGACGCCCTTGGGGAGAAACATTGTTCTCGATGATTCGACATGATTTTCATCCGGTTGCCATGGGCTTCGGCCGCCACCATGAATGAAGGCGGGATCATACCATGTGGAGGAGGCGGGCAGAGACCGGCGGAAGGATATGAATGGAGGGAGGTTTTTGGAGCCTTGCTTTACTTGGGTGGATCTTAGTATTAATCGTTGCATAAATACTCGCCTATCTAAATATGTGGTGGTATAATTTGC
>CAYPEH010000183.1:0-3895 GCA_964409585.1 uncultured Chromatiales bacterium
AGGCGTCAGCCATCAAGCGGTTGGAACAGTGCTTCCAGATCGGAGCGTTCCAACGCGCCTTTTGCATTCTGTCCCGAGAACAGGGCATCGGCCAGCGCCTGTTTCCGTTCCTGAAGCTGATGGATCTTTTCCTCCACCGTGCCCGCCGCCATCAAGCGATAGACAAACACCTTGTTTTGCTGGCCTATCCGGTGGGCACGATCGGTCGCCTGCTGTTCCACGGCGGGATTCCACCAGGGGTCGTAGTGAATCACTGTATCGGCGCGGGTGAGATTGAGCCCGGCGCCTCCCGCCTTCAGGCTTATCAGAAACAATGGCACCTCGCCCTGCTGAAAGCGCTCCACCGGGGTGCGCCGGTCACGCACCTGGCCGGTCAGCTTTACATACTCGATGCCCACTTCCCGTACCGCTTTTTCAATCAAGGAGAGCATGCTGGTGAACTGGGAGAAGAGCAGGATTCGCCGCCCTTCCTCCACCAGTTCGGGCAACATTTCCATGAGCTGCTCCAGCTTTGCCGACTCCTTGACGCCCTTGGCGGACGTCATCTTCAAAAGGCGGGGGTCGCAACACACCTGCCGCAGCTTGAGCAATGCGTCGAGTACCACGATATGACTGCGCGCCATGCCCTTGCGGTCGATCTCCTGTCGAACCCGCTCATCCATGGCCACGCGGATCGTCTCGTAGAGCTGGCGTTGGGCGCCCTTGAGTTCCACCAACAGGGGAATCTCGGTCTTCTCGGGCAATTCACTTGCCACATCCTGCTTTTCCCGGCGCAACAGGAAAGGCGCCAGGCGGCGATTGAGTGCCTGTTGCCGTTGCGTGTCTCCCCGCTTTTCGATCGGGGTACGGAACAAGTGACGAAACTGTTTCTCGCTGCCCAACAGCCCCGGCATCAGAAAATGAAATTGAGACCACAGCTCGCCGAGATGATTTTCGATCGGTGTACCGGTCAGGCAGAGCCGGTGCCGCGCATCGAGCCGGCAGGCGACCTGCGCCATGCGCGAACGCGGATTCTTGATGTGCTGCGCCTCGTCCAGGATAACCAGATGCCAGGATTGCCGTGTGAGTACATCAGCGTCACGGGAAAGCAGGGGGTAAGTGGACAATACCAGATCGTATTCAGGCAGCCGGTCGAAATAGGCCTTGCGACCCGCGCCTTGCAGCACCAAAACCCGCAGCTCCGGCGCGAAACGCTCGGCCTCGGCCTTCCAGTTGTGCATCAGAGATGTGGTGGCCACTACCAGACTGGGGCGGTCGGCCCGGCCCTCGGCCTTCTCCACCAGCAGATGCGCCAGCGCCTGGATCGTCTTCCCCAACCCCATGTCGTCGGCCAGTATGCCGCCCAGGCCATATTCACGAAGAAACTGCAGCCAGTTGAGCCCATGCCGCTGATAGGGGCGTAGCGTGGCGCGGAGTCCGGCGGGTGGCGGCACAGTCCGAACCTCCCGAAAACCGGCGAGGCGCTCGGCGAAACGGCGCGGTCCTTCGTCGCCTCCCCATTCCAGGCCGACCTCGTCCAGCTGTTCCAGCTGTCCCGCCTGAAAGCGGGACAAGCGCAGACGTCCGTCGTCTTGCAGGGCATCGGGATCCAGCAGCTCCACCAGTGTCTGCACAATGGCGCGCACCCGCCCAAAGGGGATCTTCAGTACCGTTCCCGACTCGCTCAAGGAGACCAGTACAGGAAAGTCATCCGGTTTGTTCAGCAAGGCATCGAGAGTCCGTTCCGCCCGCGCGTTCGCCAGAACATTCACCAGCAGAGGCAGCAGCGGCACCCGTTCTCCCGCCAATTCCACGCCCAGTTCGAGATTGAACCAGTCCCCTCCCTCGGATTCCTCCAGTTCCCCGTACCAGGCATCGGGCTCCGACAAATGCCAGGGAAAACTGTCCTCGATCTCGATATGCCATCCTTCGGACTGTAGCTGGCCCATCGGACCCAACAGAAAATCGATCCACCCCTGCCGCTCATCCAAATGTTCAAGAAAAATGCTGTCGGTATCTGTGCTGACAAAATCGGGCACCAGACCGATCTCCTCCAGCCGCATCAAGATGCGCTCCTCCCACTCGAAATCCCTCCGGATCACCCTGAGCGTGTTCTCGTCATCATCGTGCACCGTCAGCCGCTCCATGCCATCAAGGGGAGCCACCGGGACGCCGTCATATTCCAGCGACAGGGCCGCCATCCCCCGGAGTTGGGCACCAAAGCCCCCGGTCACGGGTACCGATTCCCCGAACAGGCGTAACACCGGCACAGGATCCGTCACATCGACCTCGATGAGCCGTGTGTCGGGGACGGGCACACCGGCAACCTTGTCCGCCACCGTACGCAAACGCTCGCCGATGGTCGGCAGGTATTCCGGCGCAATACGTGGCGCGGCCGCCAGCAACGCCGCTCGCCGCGCATCGAGTCCGGTGTTCAGAGGGCCGGTGGTATTCGTCGCCGGATCCAGGTACCAAGGGGGCTCAACAGGCAAGGAGTGCATCCAATCGCCCCCGGCATTGACCATCAGAAGGTGGTCGCCGTGTTCGTCCGTCCGCCAGTCGAAACGCCCCTCTCGCTCCGGCCCCAGAGCCAATGCCTCGCGCCCCAGGGAACCCCAGTGCAACCGCTCCGATTCGACCAGACGCCGCAACAACCGTTCACCCGAGGTGGTCACCGGCATCCTGAACCCCTCACGAGGGTTACCGGAAGCACTGGTAGCCACGGTTTCCAGCATCATCAGCAATTCACGCGCCTCCCCGTCCACACAGGCCGCGCGGGACTGCGAGCCCGCGGTAAATGGCGCGCCCTTGGCCCACCCACCCGATTTGAGCCGATAGGTCTTCCAGGGTATGACGGTTAGATACCCCTCCCGGTCATCTCGATAGCCATGCAGCAAGAAACGCACCTGATCGCGCACCGGCTGCGCGGACCCTCTGAGTATGGGGAGTTCGAGCAGCCGGACCCAGCCCTCCCACGGTGACTCAACCGGCCGGTTCTCACTCACTCCCAGTTCCCCCCACTCCAGCGCGGCCAGCAGCGTGGCCGCCACATGTTTGCAATTGATGCCCACCGGACAGGTGCAATACCCCACGATATCCTCGACCTCGGGCCACCCATTCAGCTGAACATGACACTGATAAACCCGGCTCCCCCGCCCCCGGACACGCGACAAAAGCAACCGGCCCTCGTTTTCGCTGTACACCTCCAGCACTTGTCCGCGCTGAAAATACTGTAATGCGCGACTGAAGGTTGTGTGTCCGAACAGCTCGACCAACCTTTCGCTTATCGCCACCAACCAGGCCCTGTGCCCATCCACCACCTCGTCCTCCCACTCACCCAATCTGTTCTGCCGCCCGCCACCCGACCTCAAAGGTAATCACAAAACAGGCCGAGGAATATCACCAGTCCAACGATATTGTTGTTGAGAAAGGCACGAAAGCAGGCCTGCCGCTCGCGATGGCGAATCAGCACCTGCTGCCAGGCGAACAGGGCGGCGCCGGCCAGCAGGCCGCCCCTCCAGCCCCAGCCCAGGCCGGCGCGGCGGCCGACATCCCACAGCAGGGCCAGCATCGCCAACTGCAGCAGGCCGACGATCAGCCGGTCATGGCGACCGAACAGGATGGCACTGGACTTGACGCCGATCTTCAGGTCGTCCTCGCGATCGACCATGGCGTACTCGGTGTCATAGATCAGCGCCCAGATCACGGTGGCGGCGAACAGCTCCCAGGCGAGTGGCGGCACCGTGCCATGCAGGGCGGTGAAGGCCATGGGCACTGCCCAGCCGAAGGCCATGCCCAGCACCAGTTGCGGCAGGTGGGTATAGCGCTTCATGAAGGGATAGACCGCGGCCAGCACCACCGCCACGAAGGACATCATCACGGTGAGCCGATTGAGGAACAGCACCAGCCCGAAGGC
>CAYPEH010000184.1:0-3890 GCA_964409585.1 uncultured Chromatiales bacterium
CCCCGGTACTTGTTCAAAGATTTCCCAGAGTTTTCCGAACGACCGAAGGCACGCGCATGCGTAAGATTTCCATCATCGGCGCCGGCAATGTCGGCAGCCATATCGCCGTCTACGCGGCCGGCAAGGGCCTGGCCGACTGCGTCCTGCTGGACGTGAACGCCGATAAGGCCAGGGGCACCGCCCTGGACATCACCCAGGCCATGGCCATGGCCAATATCGACTGCATGGTGACCGGCACCGGCGACTACGCCGATACCGCCCGTTCCGACATCGTCGTGATCACCGCCGGCGTGGCCCGCAAGCCCGGCATGTCCCGCGACGACCTGCTGGGCGTCAATGCCGGGATCGTGCGCGCCTGCACCCGCGAGGCGGTCAAATACTCCCCCGGCTGCATCCTGCTGGTGGTCACCAATCCCATCAACACCATGGTGCAACTGGCCTACGAGGAAAGCGGTCTGCCCAGGGAACGGGTCATCGGCGTGGCCGGTGTGCTCGACAGCGCCCGTTTCAAGACCTTCATCGCCATGGAGCTGGGCATTGGCCCCAGCCGGGTGGAGACGCTGGTGATGGGGGACCACGGCGATCAGATGGTGCCACTGGTGGATCACTGCCGGGTGGACGGACGGCCGCTGCGGGAGGTGCTGCCGGAGGAGCGTATCGAGGCCATCGTCCACCGCGTGCGGCACGGCGGCTCGGAGATCGTCAACCTGCTCAAGACCGGCTCGGCCTATTACGCCCCCGGCACCGCGGCGGTGGAACTGATGGAATGCACGCTACGGGACCGGGGACACATGATCCCCTGCGCCGTGCTGCTGCAGGGCGAATACGGCGTCCACGGCATCTATGTGGGCGTGCCTGCGGTGATCGGGTCGCGTGGCGTGGAACAGGTGGTGGAGATCGACCTCACCGAACAGGAACGCGCCACCTTCGACCGCTCGGTGGAGCACATCCGCGAACGCCTGAATGTGTTGCGCCGGATGTCCGGGACATCCGCGGCCAAGGCGGCTTCCTGAACCGGATGGCGGAGCGGGCCCGCCGCCGGGTCACGCAAATTCCAGCCTGAACTTGCCCGCCTTGAGGAACCCGGCCTCCTGCTCCAGGTCGGCCCGTGTAAGGGGGTGTTCATCCAGCCAGCCCGGTGCGAAATGCAATGCCAGGCTCTTCTTGCCCACGGCCAGGGTCAGGTCGGGCAGGTCCACTTTTCCCCGGCTGCGGTGGATCACCACCGCCAGGCGCAGCAGGATCGCCAACCGCATGGTGCAGGTCACCCGCTCCTCCGGCAGGTCCTGGAACACCGACATGGGGAACTTGCGCCGGTGCCCACGCACCAGCGCCGCCAGCACCTGCTGTTCCTGGCGGGAGAAGCCGGCCAGATCGGAATGCTGCATCAGATAAGCGCCATGCTTCTGATAGTTGCTGTGTGAGACCATCAGCCCCACCTCGTGCAGGCGTGCCGCCCAGGAAAGCATGTTGGTGTATTCCTCACCCTTGAGTTCCCAGGCCGATGCCACCGCCTTGAGCAGGCGCAGGGCGAACTCCTCCACCCGTTGCGCCTGTTCCTGGTCCACGCGGTAGCGGGCCGCAATCTTCTCCACCGTACGGGCACGCACGTCCTCCTGGCGGATACGCCCCATGAGGTCATAGATCAGGCCCTCACGCAGGGCCCCGTCGGAAACCTGCATATGCTCGATCTTCAGCGCCTTGAAGGCCCCCAGCAGAACCGCCACGCCACCGGGGAACACCGGCGCCCGCTCCGCCTTGAGGCCGGGCAGGTCCAGCCTGTCCACATGGCCGGCGTCGATGAGTGCCTCGCGCAGCCGCAGCAGGGCCTCGCGGCCGATGCCGTTCTCGCTCCAGCCGGCCGCCTCCACCACGGAACGCACCGCGCGGATGGTGCCGGAGGCCCCCAGGGTCTGTCCCCAGCCGATCCGGCGGTACTGGTTCTCGATGGGTTCCAACTCCAGCCGGGCGGCCAATTCCGCACGGCGCATATCGGCCTCGCCGATCCTGCCGTCGGCGAACCAGGCCCGGCTCATGCTGACACAACCCATGTGCAGGCTCTCACGGCGCAGCGTCTCGACCCCCTCGCCGATGATGAATTCGGTACTGCCGCCGCCGATGTCCATGACCAGACGCCGGCCCTCGCCCGGCATGCTCTGGGCGACCCCCAGGTAGATCAGTCGTGCCTCTTCGCGGCCGGCAATGATCTCTATGGGGTGTCCCAGCGCTGCCTGTGCCTCTTTCAGGAAGGCGGCGGCATTGCGCGCGCTGCGCAGGGTATTGGTGCCGACGGCGCGGACACTGCCCGGCGGCATGTTGCCCAGGCGCTGACCGAAACGGGCCAGGCAATCGAGGGCGCGCTGGCGGGCCTCCCCGCTGATGTTCCGCTGCTCATCCAGGCCACCGGCCAGGCGGACCATCTCCCGCAGCTTGTCCACCACGTGCAGGTGACCGTCCCGGATGTTGGCGACGATCATATGGAAACTGTTGGAGCCGAGATCGACCGCGGCGACGAATTCAGGGGCGTCAGGGGAGTTCATTCCGGTACAGGTCCGACAAGGTGAGCGTGCATGGCACCGGGTCCCGTCCCGGAGGGAGCCTCCCCGGGCGCGGGTATTGGCCGGGAACGGGTCAACACAGCTTTCTCAACTGCCTCGGTGTGGCGTGCCAGAGCAGATCGGCCACCCCCGGCCGGGGAGGCCCGTTGGTCTCCAGAAGACAGGCGCCACCCTTCTTGAAGACCAGGAAGGGGACATCGCGCCCGGAGAGCAGCCAACTGGCCAGCTCCCCCAGGTCCGGTTCGTGCCCCACCAGCGCCACCACCGCATCCCCGGCAAAGGCGGCCAGCCGTTCGGCCACCCGTTCGGGCAGGCTGCCGGGCCTCAACGGCTCCAGCACCTGCACCTCGGCCCGCGTATAGACTTCGCCGAGTACATCCGCGGTCTGCACCGCCCGGATCAGGGGGCTGGTCAGGATCGCATCCAGTTCATCCAGGAGGATACGCAGCCCCCGTGCCCCCTGCTTCATTCGCCGCCGGCCGCGTTCGGTGAGTGGGCGCAGGTCATCGTCGCCACTCTTCTGCGCCCAATCCAGACGATCCTCGGCGATGGCATGACGCACCAATAACAGTTTCATCTTTCCCCCTGGCGACCTGTCCCGGCTGGCGGGAGACGGCCCCTGCCGTAGCCTCGACCGCCGCCATTATGCGATGCTTTCGCCCCTCTTTCCTTATCCAGGTAGGCAGGCATGTCCCCATCCCCCGATGCGTTGTTGTTGATCGGCCCCGGCTGCCCCCATTGCGCCGTCGTGCTCGAAGGTTTGAGCGTCCTGGTGAAAGAGGGCCTGATCGGCCGCCTGGAGGTGGTCAATCTTGAGCAGAGGCCCGATATGGCCACACGGATGGGGGTCCGGACCGTACCCTGGACCCGCCTGGGCACACTGGAATTCGAAGGCGCCATGAGCGAAGGGGAACTGCGGCGTTGGGTGCGGCAGGCGGACAGCCGCGAGGGGCTGGCCGCCTATTACGAACAATTGCTGAAGAATGGGCAACTGGCCCGTGCCGAGCGCCACCTGCAGGCCCACCCGGAGGGCCTGCACGCCCTGATCCGGTTGCTCGGCGATGCCGACACCGGCATACACGTGCGCCTGGGCATCGGCGCATTGCTGGAGTCCGGGCCGGAGAGGGTGCTGCCCGACGATGTGGTCACCGCACTGGGCGAATTGACCGCCAGCGACAACCCCCGGATTCGTGCCGACGCCTGCCACTGCCTGGGCTGCTCGAACAACCCGCGGGCGGTGGATTACCTGCGGCCATGCCTGGAGGACGAATCCGGAGAGGTGCGCGAGATCGCTCTTGAAGGGCTGGAGAAACTGAGAGCCTGCCGGACTTA
>CAYPEH010000185.1:0-3888 GCA_964409585.1 uncultured Chromatiales bacterium
CTCAGAGGTTCCTGTAGCCAGGCGGATCAAGAGCTTGCGCTATGCGCCCCGATGAGCCCACGGATTCAGGTAAATACTCCACAGGGACGGAGTGAAAGGGTAGCTGCATGTTTCACATTCCGGGGCCCGAATTACAGGCCATACTCGGTGAACTCGAACAGGCGCGCCGCAACCACAACCGCTGGTTCGAAGAAATCCAGTGCACACTGGTCTGCGGCCTTGCTCCCGACGAAGCCGATCTGTTTCAGGATGCCCACCGCATCTGCGGCTTCGGCACCTGGTACTATCACGAGGCCAACTCCCGCCTGCGCGAGCACCCCGCCTTCCTGGCCATCAACGACGTGCATCGCACCATGCACGAGGAGGCCACCACCCTGCTGCGCCAGGCGGCCATGAAGCAACCGGTCGCACCGGTCCAATACAACGCCTTCCTCACGGCACTGAAGGCATTCCAGCTCCAGCTGGACAACCTGGAGCGGGAATTGACCGATTCCCTGCAAAATCTGGATCCCCTCACCGGCCTGTATTCCCGCTTCCGCATGCTCACCGACCTCCGGGACGAGCACGAACTGGTCAAACGCGGCGCCCAGGTGGGCAGCGTGGCCATCATGGATCTGGACCGGCTCAACCATGTGAACGAGGAACACGGCCAACGGGCCGGTGACCGCGTACTGGAAAACGTGGCCCGCATCCTGGTGGAACACATGCGCCCCTATGACATGGCCTACCGTTATGGCGGCGAGGAATTCCTGCTGTTCATGAAAAACGCCGATCTCCATTGCGCCAGACCGGTGATCGATCGCCTGCGAAAATTGATCTGTGAAACCCCGCACATCTACAAGGGCAGGGAAATCACCGTGACCGCCTCTTTCGGCATGACCTTCCTCGATGGCGATATCACCGTCGAGGAAACCATACAGCGCGCCCTGGAGGCCATGGCCGACTCCAAGCGCGCGGGCTACAACCAGGTCACAGTCTGGCAGCCGAAGGCCGACTGAGCCGACCTGTTTCAACCGCGATCTGCAGGGACAATCGTCCCGGCCGCAGGGGTATCATGGCGGCCTGAGCGAAGTCCACCGACCAGAGTGCGTGACCGCCCCATGAAAGCCCATTCCTTCAAGCCCGAAGCCTTCTTCATCGAGCGGGAGCCCTACTACCAGCCGGTGGGAGACGAGATCGGGATATTCGAGGCCGCCTACCGCAACGGCCTGCCGGTGCTGCTCAAGGGCCCCACCGGCTGCGGCAAGACCCGCTTCATGGAATACATGGCCTGGCGCCTGAAACGGCCGCTGATCACCGTCTCCTGCCACGACGACCTGACCGCCTCCGACCTGGTGGGCCGCTACCTGGTGAGCGGCGGGGAAACCGTGTGGGTGGATGGCCCCCTGGCCCGTGCCGTGCGCCACGGCGCCATCTGCTACCTGGACGAGATCGTCGAGGCACGCAAGGACACCACCGTGGTCATCCACCCCCTGGCCGATGACCGCCGCACCCTGCCCATGGAGAAACGCGGCGAAGTGGTGCAGGCCGACGATGGTTTCTGCCTGGCCATTTCCTACAACCCCAACTACCAGAGCGTGCTCAAGGACCTCAAGCCCTCCACACGCCAACGTTTCGTAGCCCTGGAATTCGACTATCCCGACGCCGAACTGGAACGGAAGATCGTGCAGAAGGAAGGTGGCATCGACACCGAACTGGCCGGCCGCCTGGTGAAGTTCGCCCACATGACCCGCAATCTGAAAGGCTCCGGCCTGGAGGAAGGCGCCTCCACCCGCCTGCTGGTCCACGCCGCCAAACTGATCCATGACGGCATCGATCCGGTGGCCGCCTGCCGCGCGGCGGTCTCCCAGGCGCTCACCGACGACGGCGAGATGCTCGCCGCCGTCAATGAACTCAGCGCCTCCGTGTTCTGACCGCCCCAGGACCAGGGCGGGGTGGCAGTCTGTCGGACTCAGGCTGAATCGGCCGCAAAAGTGGGACAGCAGTCTAATTTTCCCTGATTTTTCGTCACACAGTTCCCACTATGCTCCTCAAAATCATGCAACCCCCCCCCTCACTGTCCCACTTTTTCGCTACGCCCCCCTGAGTTCGACAGACTGCTGGGTTCAACGGCGGAACGGAACCGGCCGCAATCGCTGCGCCGGATCGTCGAAGGCGGCCCACATTTCCGCGAAGGTCCTGCCGGTCACCGGATGCTCGGTGTCCGGAGCAATCTCGGCCAGGGGTTGCAGGACGAAGGCATAGCGGGTGATCTCATCGCGGGGCAGTTCCAGCCCATCCTCATCCATCACCAGATCGTCGTAGAGCAGCAGATCCACATCCAGGGGGCGCGGGCTGAAACGGGGAGCACGGCGGTCCCGGCCATGGTCATCTTCCAGGGCACGCAATGCGTCACGCATCTCCAGGGGGGACTGGTCCGTGTCCAGGCCCACCACCAGGTTGAGGAAACTGGCGCCCTCGAAACCCACCGCCACACTCTCATAGACCCTGGACAGAGTCAGCTCGCCATAGCGCCTGGCAAGCTCGCGCAGGCAGGAGCGGATATTGGCCTCCGCCGCCATGTTGCTGCCGACGCTGAGGTAGACACGGGCCAAGGCAATCAGCCCCGTTCGCCGCGCTCGATCATGACGCCCACGTCCTGCGCACCGCTCACGGCACCGCGCTTGTTAAGTGTGACCCGGACCCAGGGCACGCCGAACTCGTCGCGGACGATGCCGGCGATACGCTCGGCCAGGGTCTCCACCAGCTGGAAACGGCTCTCCTCGACGAAGGCCTGGATGCGCTTGCTCACCGCCTTGTAGTCCAGGGTGTCCTCGATGGCATCACTGGCAGCGGCCTTGCGGATGTCCGTGGCCATGGCCAGATCGATATAGACTGTCTGCTTGGTCTCACGCTCCCAGTCGTATATACCAATAATGGTCTCGACTGCCAGTTCGCGCAGGAAGATGATGTCCATGGTGCGAGGGGGGTACCGAATAATCGAAAGGGCCGGCAACTATACTAAGACAATCCTGAATAAAGCCACACTCAGAGCGCCCCGGATGTTCCGGATCAAGGCGCGGCCCGCAGGCAATGGCCCGGTCCTTGGCAAGGGCCGCAACACCGAGCCGGGACATCCGGGGCGCTCCCCGCGGGCGGGCCTCAGGGCGTCCATCCACGGTGTTGCGCCGGCTTGACATAGAAGCGGGCTATGCCGGCGCCGGCGCGCCTGGTGGCTGAACGCCCTGAGACCCGCTGAATGCGGCTTTATTCAGGATTGTCTTAGCAGCCGCCCGCCGGTCGCGGAATAAAGGCCCATCATGCGAAACCACATGATCACACAGGAAAATCCGTTTGCCTGACAAAATCATCCAGCTGCTGATGAAGCTGGCCTACCGGCTGCACATCGCCTGGTGCTTCGTAGCACGCCCCCCCGGTCACGGCGCCTACGTGGCCGTCTGGCACGACCGGCGCATCCTGCTGGTGCAGAATTCCTACCGACGCCCACAGACCTTTCCATCAGGACATATCAACCGGGGCGAAACGCCCCTGCAGGGCGCGGTGCGGGAACTGCGCGAGGAGGTGGGTATTTCCGTCGCCCCTGAACGGCTTCGCTTCGTCGGCGTCTACACTTCACGGGCCGAATACAAACGTGACCGCATCGAGATGTTCGAACTGAAGCTGGAACGCCCCGTGGAGATCCGGGTGGACAACCGGGAAGTGGTATGGGCCGGATTCGTGCCCCTGCAAGAGGCACTGCGGCGGGAACTGGTCGAGCCGGTGCGGGAGTACCTCGAGAACCTTGGGAACCTCTGATCAAGTCGCTACGCGCCCCGATCGGAGTCCCCTTCCGGTTCAGAGATTCCCTTGGTTCCGTTACCATCGGCCACTGAGGAAACTCTGAGCAAG
>CAYPEH010000186.1:0-3863 GCA_964409585.1 uncultured Chromatiales bacterium
CCGTGAACGCGCACAGCGCGGCTGAACATGGCCTATTAGGGTGCCGGGTTAATAGGTTCCTTAGGGAACCCCAGGCTCGGTCTTCATGCGGAGCGCCGGCCCAGCAACAGATCCTTGGCGCGGTTGATCTGGGCGGCGAGGAAGTCGGAACCGCCGCGGTCGGGATGCAATTTCTGCATCAGGCGCCGGTGGGCGGCGATGATCTCCTGTTTATCCGCGTCGTCTTCCAGGCCGAGGATTTGCAGGGCCTGCTCGCGGGTCATCCCGCCGTCGGCGAGGGGGGGGTCCTCCCCGCTCCGTTCACCGCCGCCCCCTTGGCGCCATTCATCGCCATGGTTGCGATCCAGGTAGGTCTCCAGCAAGGGGACACCTTCCGGGTCCTGCCGGCGGCATTCGGCCAGCAGGTCGAGCAGTTCGTCCAATGTCAGGTCATCCAGGGCGCGACCGCGAAATCTTCCTTCCAGTACCTCGCCGCGGATGCGACCGCTGTCGTGGTCCAGGGTCATCGACAGGTAACGGCTGCTGACCCGCGATTGCCGGCCGGGCGCCGCATGGCCGCCGGCGCGGGTGCTCTTCAGGCGGTTGTAGAGGGAATGCAGGAAGGGGGCCAGGCGCAGCAGCGGCAGCAGCCGCCGGATGAACAGGAACAGGGAGCCGATGACGGCGGCGATCCAGTGCAGGCGGCCGGTGGCGGCCATGAAGATCAACAGGGCCGCCAGCAGGCCGATGGCGGCCTGTTTCAAATAGCGGGAGAGCAGTTCGGGTGGGACCGTGACGATCCAGCGCAGCAGCAGGACGATGCCACCGAGGCCGAGCAGCAGGAGTACCAGGCGGCCCATGGTCAGCGGCCCTTCAGTTGTTGCAACAGGCGCATGGCGCCGCGCTCACCGCGGCTGAGTCTTTCCAGCGCCCGCTGGCCACCGGCGGCGTATACCGCCACCGCGCGCAACAGTTCCCTCAACTGTCCTGCGCTGCCGGTGTCGAAGGGGCAGCAGGCACCGTTACTGAGGGTGGCGAACTGGCGGAAGGCGCGCGCGGCGATGATGTCGTCGCCCTCGTGGAAGAGAAACACCGGTACGCGCATCAGGCCCAGTTCACCGGCCAACCGGGCCAGTTTGTCCACGTCCTCCTCCATGCAGTCACCGACGAACACCAGCGCGTCCACCTGGCGCCTGCGCGCCTCTTCGAGGGTGTGGCGGAACAGGCGGCCGATCTGGGTCTGGCCGCCGAGGCAGCGTACTCCGGTCATCTGCCGGAGCAGACGGTCGGTGTCGGCTGTCCAGGGGCTGGTGTGGAATTCACCGAAGCCCCGATAGTAGGCCAACTGGATCTCCAGGCCGCCCAGATCACCGGTGGCGCGGAACATCTCACCCTGGATGCTGCAGGCCATGTCCCAGGTCGGTTCGCGGCTGGCCGTGGCATCCAGGGCGAAGATCAGTCGGCCACGGCGTCCGGAACCGCCGGGAGCGGGTGTGGCCGCCACCTTCTTCAGGAAGGCATCGATCTCCTGGCGGCTGGATGGCGTGGTCAGGCGTTTGCGTTCCGTCATGACTGCCGTCGCAACCACTCCACCACGTAGCCGGCCACCTGCAAGGGGTTGTTGATATCCAGTATGGGCAGGTCCGTGGGTTCATCCAGCGGGCCGTCACTGACCACGGCGATGATGTCGGGGTCGTCCGGGAACATCAGCGCCTTGCCCAGGGAGGGCCGGTGTACCTCGATCTTGGGGAAGGATACGTGTTTGAAGCCTTCCACCAGTACCATGTCCAGGTCGTCGTTCAGCCGGGTCAGCAGGTGGGACAGGTGGGGATCACCTGGCATATCCGGTGTCTCGGTGATCATGGCCCAGCGGGCGCGGGAGGCGACGATCACCTGGCCGGCGCCGGCCTTGCGCAGCTCGAAGCTGTCCTTGCCCGGGTAATCGATATCGAAGCTGTGATGAGCGTGTTTGATCAGGCCCACCTTCAGTCCCTGTTTGCCCAGCAGGGGCAGGATCTGTGTCAGCAGGCTGGTCTTGCCGGTTCCGCTCCAGGCGACGAAACCCAGTACGGGCGGTGTGTCAGGGATGGTGCTCATGGTCTCAGCAAGGTCTCGATGGCAGCGGCCTGTTCGGGTGAGTTCACATTGGTGAATGCCTGCGGGCAGTCGGAAAAATCCGCGCGTGCCAGGGTATGGCCGTGCAGCCAGCGGTGGACCGCACGGCCGCCGCCGGCCAGGAAGGCCCGCAGGGAGGGTAGCAGGCCGCGGCGCCAGAGGGCGAAGAGACGCTGGTCCCGTTCGCCGTCGTGGGCGATGATCACTTCGCTGTCCGGCCGGGCCGCCTGGGCCAGCCGTCCGGCCAGGTCCACCGGCAAAAGGGGGGCGTCGCAGGGCACGGTCAGGATCCAGGGCGTTTCCGCCCTGGCCATGGCCGCGGCGACCCCTGCCAGTGGGCCGGGGAAACCGCTCAGCTCATCGTTTACCACCGCGCAGCCGAGCGCGGCGTACTGTTCTTGATTGCGGTTGGCGTTGATCAGGATATCGTCCACTTGCGGCCGCAGGGCCTCCAGCACGTATTCCAGCAGAGGACGCCCGGCCACTTCGAAGCGGCCCTTGTCCACTCCGCCCATGCGCTTGCCCTGGCCGCCAGCGAGGATGACGCCGGTGATGGCGGTGCGTGTGACGGTGGCGGCCATCAGCGCTTGCCGTCCCCGGAAGCGCGGCCGAGGATGGCGTCGAGCGCGGGGTAGGGCAGCAGCCTCCGCAGCCAGGCGAACAGGTAGGTGGGGAAGGTGACGTAATAGCGCGTGCGTGGCCGGCGGCTCTCCAGGGCATGGATCACCCGCTTCAGCACGGCTTCCGGCGGCAGCGTGAAGGGGGCTGCCGGGCCGGGCTTCCGCAGGCGTTCGAGGGTGTCCCGGTATCGTTCCCGATGGGGGCTTTTCTCCATGTCGATATGGCGTGTCAGGGCTTGCAGGGCGTTTGCGCGGAAACGGCTGACGATGGGGCCGGGTTCCACCAGTGAGACGTATATGCCACTGCCCTTCAGTTCCAGCCGCAGGGTGTCGGTGATCCCCTCCAGGGCGAATTTGCTGGCGTTGTAGGCACCACGGAAGGGCATGGCCACCAGGCCCAGCACCGAGGAATTCTGGATGATGCGGCCTTCACCTTGGGCGCGCATGGCCGGCAGCACCTGGTTGGTCAGCTCCACCCAGCCGAACAGGTTGGTCTCGAACTGTTCACGCAGGGCGGCGCGACTGAGGTCTTCCACCGCGCCGGGCTGGCCATAGGCGCCGTTGTTGAACAGGGCGTAGAGCCGGCCGTCGGTGCGATGCAGCACTTCGTCCACGGCGGCGCGGATGGAGCCGGGATCGTCCAGGTCCAGCCGCAGGCTTTCCATGCCGAGAGCGCCCAGCCTTTCCACGTCCTCCGTTTTGCGCGCGGTGGCGAATACGCGGTAGCCACGTTGGTGCAGGCCCTCGGCCACGCAGCGGCCGATGCCGGTGGAACAGCCGGTGATGAGTACCGCCCGGCGGATGTCCTGCCGGGGCTGTTGCTGTGAGGATGGCATGTCGTGGGCAGTTGGTCCGTTCAGAGGGCCAGGAGCCTGTCGGACTCGGGCTGAATCGGCTGCAAAAGCGGGACAGCGGTCTGATTTTTCCTGATTTTTCGTCACATGGTTCCCACCATGCTCCTCAAAATCATGAAAAATCATCCTCGCTGTCCCACTCTTTCGCTACGATCCCCCCGGGTCCGACAGGCTCCCAGGCCGCCGGAAAACCATACGGCAAAAGGGGGCGGCGGGAAAAGGATCATGTGCTTCGGCTCTCAGCAGCCTGTCGGACTGGGGGGAAGCGAAGCGAAAATGTGGGAGAGCGAGGCCA
>CAYPEH010000187.1:0-3841 GCA_964409585.1 uncultured Chromatiales bacterium
ACACCAATGGAACAGGGAGGCGGCGGTTCCAGACAGGGCCGTTCCCCATCCACCGCCGGCGACACCCCCAAGGCTGCTACCGGAACGGAAGGCCGGAACGCCGCCAGCGGGGATTCCCCGGACGGCGGGAGCCGCGCCGGCTCCCATTCCTCCGGGGCCGACGCACACGGCAGCCGGCCTTCGGCCACCGGCCGTCCACCCATGGGACGCTCCCGCCCGGGACAGGACACGACCCGGCAGGCCGGCTCCATGGACATGGATGCCTGGCTGCAAACCCTGCCACTCCTGCCCGCGGACCTGCTGCGGGAAAAACTGCGCCGGGAGCACTGGCGCCGGCCGGCCAGGGCGGACGAGGAGGTGCAATGGTGAGCCCCGACACCACCGGAATGTATACTCCCCCTGCTGACCCACCCAATGGAACAGGCCCCGAACATGCGCAAAACCGTTCTCGCCGCCCTGACTGCCATCGCCCTGGCCGCTTCCACGCCGGTCCACGCCGGCAAGGTAAAAAAGGTGCTGCTGAAGGTGCCTTTGGCCTACTCCACCAGCACCCCGGCCCTGGGCTCATCCATCCTCTGGGTGGCCGAACAGGTCAGACGGGTGAGCAACGGTTCCCTGCGCATGAAACTGTACGAACCGGGCAAGCTGGTGTCGCCGCTGGAAATCCTCGACGCCGTGTCCACCGGCAAGGTCAACGCCGGTTATGCCACCGCCGGTTACTGGACCGGCAAGATTCCCGCCGCGCCCCTGTTCACCGCCGTGCCCTTCGGCCCCGAGGCGGGCGAATACATGGCCTGGATGTATTACGGCAACGGCCTCAAGCTCTACCAGGAGATGTACGACCGGCACGGCTACCACGTGAAGGTCATCCCCTGCAATCTGCTCGCGCCGGAAACCTCCGGCTGGTTCGCCAAACCCATCGAAAAGCCGGAAGACCTCAAGGGCCTGCGCATGCGCTTCTTCGGTCTCGGCGCCAAAGTGATGGAAAAGCTCGGTGTCTCCACCTCCCTGCTGCCCGGTAACGAGGTCTTCCCCGCCCTGGAGAAGGGCGCCATCGACGCCACCGAATATTCCATGCCCGCCATCGACGCCCGCCTCGGGCTGCACAAGGTGGTCAAATACAACTACTACCCAGGCTGGCACCAGCAGGCATCGATCATGGAACTGCTGATCAACGAAAAAACCTGGGAAAAACTGCACGACTCGCAAAAGGCGGCCCTGGAGACCGTCTGCCAGGCCAATATGGCCCGCTCTCTCGCCGAGGGCGAGGCGGGGCAGTTCGAGGTGATGCGCAGGAACATCGAAGAGCGCGGGGTGAAAAACATGTACTGGTCGCAGGAAATGCTCGACCTGTTCCGGCGTACCTGGCAGGAGGTGATCGCCGAACAGGTCGCCGCCGACCCCTTCTTCAAAAAGACCTGGGAGGACATGCGGCGTTTCCGTGCAGGCTATGATCTCTGGGAAGCCTATGCTTTTCTGCCACGTGCGGCCAGGGAGTGACACGGCATCGGTCGTGATTGGCCGGACCGGGACCAAACAGGCAAACCCTCTACACACAGGAATACACAACATGAACAAACTTCTGGCCTTCTCGCTGGGCGTACTGGTCGCCCTGGCCTCCACCAGTCCGTCCGTGCTGGCGGACAGCCACCGGCGCGCCACTTCGGTCATGTCGGCCGACACCGATCAGGCCCGTGCGGCCATGAAGGAACGTCACCGGGCGGAAAAGGAACAGGGCAGGGACGAGCACGAGGCCATGGAAGATCGCCGCAAAGCGGCCATGGAAAAACGCAGGGAGGAGCACAAGGCCATGAAGGAACGTCACAAAGCGGAGAAGAAAAAGCGCAAGGAAGAACACAAGGCCATGCTCGAACGTCACAAGGCTGAAAAGAAAAGGCACAGGGAGGAACGCAAGGCCATGAAGGAACGTCTCAAGGCGGAGAAGAAGAGGCGCATGGAAGAACGCCAGGCATTGAAGGCACGCCACATGGCGGACAAGAAGATGCACAAGGAAGAGCGCAAGGCCATGAAGGAACGCCACAAGGCAGAGAAGAAGATGCGCAAGCAAGAACGCAAGGCGATCAAGGGCGGAAAGTGAGAGATTCCCTCCCAGCTGTCGATCCGCCACGGCATCCGTCCGGGTCTATACTTTTCTGAAACCTCCATGGCACAACCATGGATATGCAACCCCATGTAGAACCCATCGACGCCCGGCTGGAAGAACGCATTACACCGCTGCATCTGAGCCAACGGCTGGGTATCGAATCCGAACACGAGGCCCAGGTCTTTGGTCAGGGCCGCAATTTCTTTCATATCGAGAACTGGTACTCGATCCATTCCGTCATCCGCAATCTGTTGCGGATGACGTTCCTGTACGGCCGCGGGAGGCGCAATATCCTGGATCTGGCAGTCCGCCGCAACCAGATCCGGCTGGCGCATCTGCCCGCCACCCTTTCCGGCTTCACCCTGCTGCATATCAGCGATCTGCACCTGGACGCGCATCCAGGCATGATCCATGCCCTGATCGAAAAGGTGAGCAAGGTGGATTACGACCTGTGCGTGCTGACAGGTGATTTCCGTGCCAGGACATTCGGCCCCTTCGATAGCGCGCTCCAGGACATGGCAAAGCTGCGCCCCCACCTGAAGGGTGAGGTCTTCGGCGTGCTCGGCAATCACGACAGTATCCGCATGGTGCCCGCGCTGGAGGCCATGGATATCCACATGCTGATGAATGAATCGGCCATGGTGGAATCGAATGGCGAATGCCTCTATCTGTCGGGTATCGACGATGCCCACTACTACCGGGCCGACAACCTGGAAAAAGCCGCCCTGGACATCCCCAGGGATGCCGTATCCATCCTCCTGAGCCACACCCCGGAGATCTACCGCCACGCGGCCTATGCCGGTTTCGATCTCATGCTCTGTGGCCATACCCACGGTGGCCAGTTCTGTCTGCCGGGTGGCATCCCGATCACCTGCAACGCCAACTGTCCGCGCAGCCTGTGCCGTGGCCCCTGGCACCATCACGGCATGCAGGGCTATACCTCCCCGGGCGTCGGCGTCTCCGTGGTGGATGTACGTTTCAACTGTCCGCCGGAGATCACCCTGCATACGCTTGAGCCGGGCTGAGAGCCTGTCGGACTCGGCCGCCCCGGAAACGCCGGAACGGGGAACGAAGGGATCGCTGACCGTCCGTCAATGCGGATGCTGGCGGATCTTCAGCCGGTAGAGGAGCCTGGACAGCAGCAACTCGATGACGAAGAACAGGACCACTCCCAGCAGAACATCAACCAAGGAAAGGCCCATGGTCCATCGGGCCGCCAACAAGGGAAACAGGGACTCCGGCACCTGATCCAGCCCTGGCGCCATGCTGCTCGGCGCCATGCCCAGACGCCGTTTGAGAAAGCTGGACAACAAATCACCGGCCATGGACATCAGGCCGATGGAGGCTCCCAGCCAGTAGGGCAGGCCAAGCATGAAGGCCACCACCGCCGTCAGCAGGATCGCCGCGACCACCCCGCGCAGGGTCTTGGACGGGCCAAACAACGGCCGGCCGTCCGGCAACACCCAGCCCCGATCCAGCACTCCCGCCATGCGCTGTCCCATCAGGTTGCGCGCAATGATGGGCGCACCGTTGGCCACCACGATGAGCAGCACGCACAAGGCAAGGGGATGGAGTTCAATGGCCGTTTCCAAAGTGGCAAACACTCCTTATCTCTAATGGAGAATGCTTCTTTTCCGTTCCATTGCGGCCAGCATAGTCAAATCTGAAACGATGGTGGGACTATTATTAACCCGGCACCCTAATAGGCCATGTTCAGCCGCGCTGTGCGCGTTCACG
>CAYPEH010000188.1:0-3741 GCA_964409585.1 uncultured Chromatiales bacterium
GGCGGATCAAGAGCTTGCGCTATGCGCCCCGATGAACTCACGGATTCAGGTCTGATCAAGTCGCCACGCGCCTTGATCAGAGTCCCCATGCGGGGGATTGTCTATTGGGGGAAGGATGCAAATCAATGGCTTACGAGGGGCATGGACGCACCCCTTCCCCCAAACCCCCTTCCCCCGGTGCTTGTATCAGAGGTTCCCTGGAAAATCTGTCCTGATTCGTATCCCATCGTTTTTTTCACCGGTGGGATAAACCACCAAGGCACGGGACGAAGGGGCGGCGGCGTGTAAACGAACAACCGGTTTGCCGGGTGCCGGCACGTCTGCTAGTCTCAAATTGCAAACGGAAAATGCAATTTGCAAAGGCCTATGCCCCATACTCACACCGATTCTCTGCTGCTCATCGAGGACAGCCCCTCCCTGGCCCGCGTCTATCAGGAATATCTGCGTGGCGAACCGATTACGGTGGAGCATGTGGAAACCGGGAAGGCTGCCCTGGCCATCATCGACGAGCGCCCCCCCGAATGCATCCTGCTGGATCTCAAGCTGCCGGACATGAACGGCCTGGAGATCCTGCGGCATATCCATGATCAGGGTCTGTCCCCCACGGTCATCATCATCACCGCCCATGGATCGGTGGACGTGGCGGTGGAAGCCATGCGCATCGGGGCCTTCGACTTCCTGGAAAAGCCCTTCAGCGCCGACCGGCTGCTCATCACCGTCCGCAACGCCCTGGAGCGCCGCCGGCTCGAACGGGTGGTGGAAATCTACAAGGAAGGTTTCGAGCGGGACCGTTTCGAAGGCTTCATCGGCGCCTCCCTGCCCATGCAGGCGGTCTATCGTATCATCGACAGCGCCGCCCCCAGCCGCGCCTCGGTGTTCATCACCGGCGAGAGCGGCACCGGCAAGGAGGTCTGCGCCGAGGCCATTCACCGCCTGAGCCCGCGCCGGGACGGCCCCTTCGTCGCCATCAACTGCGCCGCCATCCCCCGCGACCTGATGGAGAGCGAGATCTTCGGCCACATCAAGGGGGCCTTCACCGGTGCCTACAATGCCCGCGATGGCGCTGCCACCCGCGCCGACGGTGGCACCCTGTTCCTGGACGAGGTGGCGGAAATGGACATGGACTTGCAGGCCAAGCTGCTGCGCTTCCTGCAAACCGGAACCTTCCAGAAGGTCGGCGGCAGCCGCATGGAAACCGTCGATGTGCGCATCATCAGCGCCACCAACAAGGATCCGCTGGAACTGGTCAGGATTGGCCGCCTGCGCGAGGATCTCTACTACCGGCTGCATGTGATCCCTATCCACATGCCTCCGCTGCGTGAGCGTGACGACGACGTGCTGCTCATCGGCCGCGAATTCCTGCAACAATTCGCCCGTGAGGAAGGCAAGCATTTCAAACGCTTCGACCATGACGCCGAACTCCTGCTTCTCCAGTACGACTGGCCGGGAAACGTGCGCGAATTGCAGAATGTGATCCGCAACGTGGTGGTGCTGTACGACCAGGAAGTGGTGAGCGCGGACATGCTGCCGCATCCCCTCAACGGCCTGTCCATGCCACAGACACAGATCCGCGGGCAGAGCACCGCCAGCGAGGAACCACCGGCGGAGGAGGAACAGCCGACACCGGCCATCCGTCCCCTGTGGCAAGTGGAGAAGGACGCCATCGAGGCGGCCATCGACCACTGCAACGGCAACATCCCCAAGGCTGCCGCCATGCTGGAGATCAGCGCCTCGACCATCTACCGCAAGCGCCAGTCCTGGGAGGCGGAAGGCAAGCTGTAATCCGCCCGGCAACCGGGATGCAGAGAACCGCCCGTGACGGCGGGACCGTTCCGGACCGCAGCCTTCCCGACCCCGGCCCATTCCGTCATGAACCCATCCGCATCCATCCATTACCGGATCGTTCCGTCCGACCCGCAGGCCCACCTGTTCCGGGTCGTCCTCACCATCCCCGCCCCGGCCCCCTCCGGACAGGTGGTCACCATGCCGGCCTGGATACCCGGCAGCTACATGATCCGGGACTACGCACGTCATGTGATACGGCTCCAGGCCCGTTGTGGCAACGAACCGGTCGCCGTGGAGAAAAGGGACAAGGACAGTTGGGCCTGCGCGCCCTGTGAAGGTCCCCTGCAGCTGGAATACGAGGTCTACGCCTGGGATCTGTCCGTGCGTGGCGCCCATCTCGACACCGGCCATGGCTATTTCAACGGCACCTGCGTGTTCCTCCGGGTGGAGGGACAGCAGGACCACCCCTGCCGGGTGGAGATCCTGCCCCCGGAGGGCGGGGCGTACCATGACTGGCGCGTGGCCACCACGCTGCAACCGGATACCGCGCAACCGTATGGCTTCGGTGGCTATCGCGCAGACGACTACGATGCGCTGGTGGATCACCCGGTGGAGATGGGGCGCTTCGACCTGGTTTCCTTCGAAGCCTGTGGCGTGCCCCACGACGTGGTGCTCACCGGCCGCCACCATGCCGACCTGGATCGTCTGGCGCGGGACCTGAAACCCCTCTGCGAACAGCACATCCGCTTCTTCGGCGAACCGCCCCCCGTCTCCCGTTACCTGTTCCAGGTGATGGTCACCGGCGATGGCTATGGCGGCCTGGAACACCGTGCCTCCACCAGCCTGATCACCAGCCGTGGCGACCTGCCCAGACCCGGCAGGGACGAAGTGGACGACGGCTACCGGCGCTTCCTCGGTCTTTGCAGCCACGAGTATTTTCACATCTGGAACGTCAAACGCATCAAACCGGCCGCCTTCACCCCCTATGACTACCAGCGGGAGAACTACACCCGCCTGCTGTGGGCCTTCGAGGGCATCACCTCCTATTACGACGACCTGGCTCTGGTACGCAGCGGCCTGATCGACCGGGACAGTTACCTGGAACTGCTGGGCCGCACCATCACCCGCGTGCGGCGCGGCAGCGGGCGGCTCAAGCAGAGTGTGGCCGAATCCAGTTTCGAGGCCTGGACCAAGTTCTACAAACAGGACGAAAACGCCCCCAACGCCATCGTCAGCTACTATGCCAAGGGCGCCCTGGTGGCCCTGGCCCTGGATCTGACCATCCGCAGGGGCAGCGGCGGGAAGAAGAGCCTCGACGATGTCATGGCCGCATTGTGGCGGCGCCATGGCCAGACCGGCCAGGGGGTGCCGGAAGACGGCGTGGAGCGGATCGCCGCCGAGGTCTCGGGCCTGGACCTGGATGGCTTCTTCGACCAGGCACTGCGATCCACCGACGAACTGCCCCTGGCCGAACTATTGCCGTGGGTCGGTCTGGAGCTGAAATGGCGCCGCGCCGAATCGGCCGACGATCAGGGAGGCAAGCCACCCACCGAGGACGGCGCACGGGTCAGGCCCTGGCTGGGTGCGCGGCTGACGGACGGCAACGGCGGCGCCAGACTCAGCCAGGTCTTCGATGGCGGCCCGGCGCAGGCCGCGGGCCTGTCTGCGGGAGATGTCATCTTCGCCTGTGACGGTCTGCGCGTCAGCGGCAAGGAACTGGATGGACGGCTGCGCGCATACCCCGTCGGCACCAGGGTGCGGATCCATGCCTTCCGCCGCGATGAACTGCTGGAAGTGGATCTGGAATTGACGGCGGCCCCCGCCGATACTGCCTGGCTGGCCCCGCTGGAAGGAGATGAGGAAGCGGCCCGGCGGCGCAAGGACTGGCTGGGCACGGAATGAAGCGCCGGCCTGTAGCAGCCTTCTGGTGAGATTTTGCATAAAGGGCTCGCGCTA
>CAYPEH010000189.1:0-3725 GCA_964409585.1 uncultured Chromatiales bacterium
TTAACCCGGCGACCTTGTATGCCGTGTTCAGCCGCTGTGTGCCTGTTCACGGCAAGGCATCGAAACGCCGCTGTAGCACTCCTACAGCCAGTTTCGATAACGCCGCCGTGGGCAGGCACACAGCGGCCTGTCATCTTCAAATCGATCAGTTAGGGGCTCCAGGGAAGCGCCGGCTCGGCGTTGCGGCGCTTGCCAATGGAACCACCATTACCTGCGCGCCGCGCCTTGATCCGACACTTCCCTGGAGCCCTGAACACGACATACAAGGTCGCCGGGTTGATCTTGGGCATCCACGCAGAACTGCTGGGTATATGAATGAAGGGGGCCGTCCCGGCCCCAGGTTCAGGGCCGGTCGTCCACCTCCCTGCCCTCCTTCGGCACCGGCATCAGATCGGCCTTGCTCACGCCCAGGGCCAGGGCCGAGGTGCTGGCCACATAAATGGAGGAATAGGTGCCCACCAACACGCCGACGATCAGCGCCAGGGCGAAATTGTGAATCACCTCGCCACCGAACCAGAACAACGCCAGCAGCACCAGCAACGTGGTCAGGGAGGTCATCAGGGTGCGCGACAGGGTCTGGTTGATGGAGGTGTTCATGATCTCCACGGCCGAGCCCTTGCGCATCTTGCGGAAATTCTCGCGGATGCGGTCGAAGACGACGATGGTGTCGTTCAATGAGTAGCCGATGACCGCCAGGATGGCGGCCAGCACGGGAAGGTCGAATTCGATCTGGAACAGGGCGAACACCCCCAGGGTGATGATCACATCATGCACCAGGGCCACCACGGAACCCACCGAGAAACGGTACTCGAAGCGCATGGCCACATAGATGAGGATGCCGATGAGCGCATAGAGCATGGCCAGGCCGCCATCCTCGGTCAGTTCATCCCCCACCTGCGGGCCGACGAATTCCACCCGCCGGATTTCCACGCCATCCTCGGAGGTGGGCTCCAGGGCGCGGATGACACGGGTGCTCAGGGCAGCGTGGGATTCCCCTTCCTGCGGCGCCAGCCGGACCAGCACGTCCTTGGTGGTGCCGAAGTTCTGCGCGGAGGCATCCTTGAAGCCGGCCTCGTTCAGGGCGGCGCGCACCTTGTCCAGATCCACCGGAGCGGGGTAACCCACTTCGATGAGGGTGCCGCCGGTGAAGTCGATGCCGAGACTCAGCCCACGTATCGCCAGCGCGGCCAGGGAGATGACGATGAGCACGGAGGAAAAGATCACCGCATAGCGGCGCTGGCCCATGAAGTCAATGGAATCTTTGAGTTGGAATAGGTCCATGATTGCTCTTCACTCAGATGGACAGGCTCTTCACCCGACGGCCGCCGTAGATCAGGTTGATGACCGCGCGGGTACCCATGATGGCGGTGAACATGGAGGTGAGGACGCCCAGCGACAGGGTCACGGCGAAGCCCTTGATGGGACCGGTGCCGAAACCAAACAGCACGATGGCCGCGATCAGGGTGGTGATATTGGCGTCGGCGATCGTCGAGAAGGCCTTTTCATAACCGGCATGGATACTCGCCTGCGGTGAATTGCCAAGACGCAGTTCCTCGCGGATACGTTCGAATATGAGCACGTTGGCGTCCACGGCCATGCCCACGGTGAGCACGATACCGGCGATGCCCGGCAGGGTCAGTGTCGCCTGCAACATGGACAACAGGGCGACGATCATCACCAGGTTGAAGGCCAGGGCCAGGTTGGCCACCAGGCCGAACACGCGGTAATAGAACGCCATGAACACCAGCACGGCGACGAAACCGATCATCACCGATTTGAAGCCCAGTTCGATGTTCTCCTTGCCCAGGCTGGGGCCGACGGTGCGTTCCTCGATGATCTCGATGGGCGCGGCCAGGGCACCGGCACGCAGCAGCAGGGCCAGATTGCGGGCCTCGGCAGGACTGTCCAGACCACTGATCTGGAAACGCTTGCCGAGACGGTCGCGGATGACCGCCGCGTTGATGACCTCCTCGACCTTTTTCTTCACCTTCACCAGCTTGCCATCCACCCGCTTGGTCTCGGTCTTGTTCTCGATGAAGACCACGCCCATGCGCTGACCGATCTTGTCCTTGGTGGCATTGGAAAAGATGCGTGCCCCTTTGCTGTCCAGGGTGATGAACACCGCCGGGCTGCCACTGGACTGCTCGAAACCGGAGGCGGCATCGGTGATGTAGTCACCGGTCAGCATGACGCGTTTCTTCAGCAGGTAGGGGCGGCCGGCGCGGTCGTGGTAAAGACGACTGCCCGCAGGAATACGACCGGTGTTCTTGGCCTCATAGGCATCGTGTTTGTCGTCCACCATGCGGAATTCCAAGGTGGCGGTGGCGCCGAGGATTTCCTTGGCCCGCGCGGTGTCCTGCACGCCGGGCAATTGCACCACCACGCGGTTGTCCCCCTGCTGCTGGATCACCGGCTCGGCCACGCCCAGTTCGTTGACGCGGTTGCGCAGGGTGGTGATGTTCTGCTCCAGGGCGAACTTGCGTACCGCCTGCTTCTCGTTCTTGTCCAGGCGGCCGTAGATGAGGAAGCGGTCGCCTTCCTGCCCCTCTTCCAGCAGCAGACTGCGGAATTCCTTGTGGATCAGGCGCATGGCCTCGTCACGCTCCGCCGCCGAGCGGAATTTGACCACCAGTTTGCCGGGCTGGCGGCCGATGCTGACATAGCGAATCTTCTCACCCCGCAACAGGGTCCGCAGTTCGCCCACGTAGCGCTCCTCCGCCTGGGACACCGCCGCGTCCATGTCCACTTCCATGAGGAAGTGCACACCGCCACGCAAGTCGAGACCCAGATACATGGGTACCGCCCCCAGGGATTTGAGCCAATCGGGCGTGGCCTGCGCCAGGTTCAGCGCCACCACGTAGCCACTGAGAGTGGAGGTCAGGCTGTCATTGGCCTTGAGCTGATCGTTGGTATCCTTGAAGCGTACCAGCAGGCGGCCCCCGGCCAGTTCCACCGATTTGGGTTCGATACCCTCCTTGCGCAGGATGCCTTCCACCTTCACTTTCAGGGCCTCGTCCACCACCGCCTCGCGCGAACCCGAAACCTGCACCGCCGGATCTTCTCCATACAGGTTGGGCAGGGCGTACACCGCACCCACCAGCACCACGAACACGACCAGCAGGTATTTCCAAAGGGGATATTGGTTGATCATGGGGAGGGAACCGGATCAGCTGCCTTTGATGGTGCCCTTGGGCATGAGGGTGGCGACCTGCTGGCGCTGCACCTTGACCACCACGCCTTCGGCGATTTCCAGATCGATGAAATTCTCGTTGACCTTGGCGATCCTGCCCAGCAGACCGCCCGCGGTCACCACTTCGTCACCCTTGGACAGGGCCTCGACCATCGCCTTGTGCTCTTTTGCGCGCTTGCTCTGGGGACGGATCAGCAGGAAGTAGAACAGGACGAAAATGGCGATGAAGGGCAGCAGCCCCATGATCGGACCGGGCTGGCCGCCGGCCGGGGCCGCCTGGGCCATGGCGTCGGAAATGAAGAAGCTCATGCTTGCTCCCCTGTGGGTTGATTGAATTCTGTTCCACCGGCATGGCGGACCGCGGCCGCCCGGTGAAAGGGGCGTATTCTACATGCTAAGCCCGCCTTGTTCATGTTGGGGAAACTCCGATCAAGTCGCTCCGCGCCCCGATCAGAGTTCCCATGCAGGGGGTTGTCCATTGGGGGAAGGACGCAAATCAAGGGCTTACGGTGAACATGGGTGCACCCCTTCCCCC
>CAYPEH010000190.1:0-3723 GCA_964409585.1 uncultured Chromatiales bacterium
CCTATCGTGCCTACATTGACGTGCGGCTTCGTACGTTCGAATTTTTCCTTTGCCACGGTTATCTACCTCTGTACCGAATCTGGAAAACTGCTGAAATCAGGAAGCCTGCTTGATGACTGCATCGGCGACACTGGAAGGCGCCTCGGCATACTTGGCAAACTCCATGGAATACGTTGCACGGCCCTGGGTGGCGGAACGCAGATCGGTGGCGTAACCGAACATCTCGGCCAGCGGCACCTCGGCGCGCACAATCTTGCCGGAGGGGCCGTCATCCATACCACCAATGATGCCGCGGCGGCGGTTCAGGTCGCCCACCACGTCCCCCATGTAATCCTCGGGGGTGACCACTTCCACCTTCATGATGGGTTCGAGCAGGACCGGGTCGGCCTTGGCCGCACCCTCCTTGAAGCCCATGGAGCCGGCGATCTTGAACGCCATTTCACTGGAGTCGACCTCATGGTAGGAGCCGTCGTACAGGGTGACCTTGACGTCGACCACGGGATATCCGGCAATGACGCCATTCTCCATCTGTTCCTGGATGCCCTTGTCCACCGCAGGAATGTACTCGCGGGGCACGACGCCGCCGACGATCTCGTTGACGAACTCGTAGCCCTTGCCGGCCTCGACCGGCTCGATGCGCAGCCAGACATGGCCGTACTGACCACGACCACCGGACTGGCGGACGAACTTGCCTTCGGCCTCGACGCTCTTGCGGATGGTCTCCCGGTAGGCCACCTGGGGCTTGCCGACATTGGCCTCGACCTTGAACTCACGCTTGAGACGATCGACGATGATCTCCAGATGCAGCTCACCCATACCGGAAATGATGGTCTGGCCGGACTCCTCGTCGGTATGCACCCGGAAGGACGGATCCTCCTGCGCCAGCTTGGCCAGGGCGATACCCATCTTTTCCTGGTCGCTCTTGGTCTTGGGTTCCACGGCGATGGAGATCACCGGCTCGGGGAATTCCATGCGCTCCAGGGTGATCACATCATCCACGGAACACAGGGTGTCACCGGTGGTGACGTTCTTCAGACCGACGGCGGCAGCGATATCACCAGCCCGCACCTCCTTGATCTCCTCGCGGGAGTTGGAGTGCATCTGCACGATACGGCCAACCCGCTCCTTCTTGCCCTTCACCGGGTTGTAGACGGTGTCCCCGGAGTTCAACACACCGGAATAGCAGCGGAAGAAGGTCAGCGTACCGACGAAGGGATCGGTCGCAATCTTGAACGCCAGGGCGGCGAAGGGCGCATCGTCGCTGGAAGGACGCTCGGCCTCGGTCTCCTCGGCGTCGTCCAACACCCCCTTGATAGGGGGAATATCCACCGGAGAAGGCATGTACTCGATGATGGCATCCAGCATCGCCTGCACACCCTTGTTCTTGAAGGCGGAACCACAGAACACGGGAACGATCTCGTTGCCAATGGTGCGGGTGCGGATGGCAGCCTTGATCTCTTCGCTGGTGAGCTCACCCTCTTCGAGATACTTCTCCATCAGCTCCTCGGTAGCCTCGGCAGCGGCCTCGACCATCACCTCGCGCCATTCCTCGGCAGGGGCCTGCATATCCTCCGGAATATCCTCTTCCCAGAACTCATAGCCCAGGTTCTCTTCCTTCCAGTAGATCGCCTTCATCTTCACCAGGTCGACGATGCCACGGAAATTGTCCTCAGCGCCGATGGGCAGCTGCATGGGAATGGCATTGGCGCCCAGACGGGTCTTCATCTGTCCCACCACGCGCAGGAAATCGGCACCGGCGCGGTCCATCTTGTTGACGAAGGCCATGCGCGGCACTTCGTACTTGTTGGCCTGCCGCCACACGGTCTCGGACTGCGGCTCGACACCACCGACGGCACAGAAAACCGCGCAGGCGCCATCGAGCACACGCAGGGAACGCTCCACCTCGATCGTGAAGTCCACGTGTCCGGGAGTATCGATGATATTGATGCGATGCTCGGGGAAGTTGCCGTCCATACCCTTCCAGAAGCAGGTAGTGGCGGCGGAGGTGATGGTAATGCCACGCTCCTGCTCCTGCTCCATCCAGTCCATGGTGGCGGCGCCATCGTGCACCTCACCGATCTTGTGGGAAACTCCGGTGTAGTAGAGGATGCGCTCGGTCGTCGTGGTCTTGCCGGCATCGATGTGGGCCATGATGCCGATGTTGCGATAGCGCTCGATAGGGGTCTTGCGTGCCACGCCTGTAGTCCTCAGTCCAAATTACCAGCGGTAATGGGCAAAGGCCTTGTTGGCCTCGGCCATGCGATGCGTGTCTTCACGCTTCTTGACAGCGGCGCCGCGCTTCTCGGCGGCATCCATGATCTCATTACCCAAACGGGCCATCATGGACTTCTCGCCACGCTTGCGGGCCGCATCGATCAGCCAGCGCATGGCCAGCGCCATGCGACGCACCGGACGCACCTCGACGGGCACCTGGTAGGTGGCGCCACCGACACGGCGGGACTTGACCTCGACCATGGGACTGACCTCCTCGAGCGCCTTTTCCAGCACCGCCATGGGGTCTTCATTGGTCTTCTCGGCGATATGATCGAGCGCACCATAGACCACGCGCTCGGCCACGGCCTTCTTACCGCGGGTCATCACCATGTTGATGAATTTGGCCAGCATTTCGCTTCCGAACTTGGGGTCCGGCAACACGATCCGCTTGGGAACTTCTCTTCTCCGGGGCATATCGGCTACTCGATCTAAATAGAGAACTTGAAAACTCAAAAAGCCAGGCGACAGGATCAACCCTTCGGACGCTTGGCACCGTATTTCGAACGACCCTGGCGGCGGTTGGACACACCCGCGGTATCCAGACTGCCTCGCACGATGTGATAGCGCACACCGGGAAGGTCTTTTACACGACCACCGCGGATCAGCACCACCGAGTGCTCCTGCAGATTGTGGCCCTCGCCACCGATGTAGGAGCTGACTTCGTAGCCGTTGGTCAGCCGCACACGTGCGACTTTACGCAGGGCCGAGTTCGGTTTCTTCGGAGTGGTGGTATATACCCGGGAGCAGACGCCACGCTTCTGCGGGCTCGCTTCCAACGCAGGCACATTGCTCTTGGCGCGCTTGCGGGAACGCGGCTTGCGCACAAGCTGATTAATCGTTGCCATCAATAGGTCTCCAGTACCCGTAAAACAAACGACAGGCCCGAGAACCCCCGGACCTGCCGCAGTGTGGGCGCGCAATTCTATGTATCCGCCCTTGGCGTGTCAAGAATTACTGCCAAATTCCAATATTCCAAGCCTGCCGGGGCCTGCTTGACCTCCCGCGCACCTGGGCATTACATTCTCACGGTCCCAAGAGGGGCGTCATGGTTTCTTTTCACCAAGGACGGTGGGGCATTGCGGCAAAATTCCCATCCTCCCGTCCGCAGGCAAGATCGTAAGGAGCAAGACCCATGAGGCACGTCATTCCCCTGTTGCTTTGCATTCTGCTGGCCATCCCGGCCGCCGCCGGCGAGCCGATCGACATCAACACCGCCGATGCCGACATGCTCTCCACCCTGAAGGGAATCGGCCGGAAGCGTGCGGAGGCCATCGTTGCCGACCGCGAGAAAAACGGCCCTTTCCAGAGCATCGATGATCTCACACGCGTACAGGGAGTCGGCGACAAACTCGTCGAGGCCAACCGTTCCCTGATCTCAGTCGGAGAACCGGCACCCCGGTAAACGTCCTCATGCATAACGAGAGAGGGGAGCGGCCTGCCGCTCCCCTC
>CAYPEH010000191.1:0-3711 GCA_964409585.1 uncultured Chromatiales bacterium
ATCGCGGGCCTCCGGCGCGAAGATGCCGAACACGAATTATTAGAGGTGCCCTTCACCGCCCCACCGGGATCCTCAACTCCTCCGGCGGCAGGCACACCTGATCGCTACAGGCCTGCAAGCCCAGGCGCAGGGTCAACATCCCGTCGCCGGTCCTTTCCACCGGCAGGTTCAGGCGCACTTTCCCCTCGTACAGGGACAGCCTGTCGCGCTGAAAGCCCAGCGCCTTGACCTCGGCCTCGGGCCACTCCACGGCCCCCAGCTTCCACCCGGCCCCATCGTCATCCAGGCTCACACGGGTGGGAACCAGGTTGTCCTGCAGGGGCGCGTGGGAATTGATGTGCCAGCCATCCTTGATCTCCAGATCCAGCCAGGCGCGACCATCGCCATCCATGCCGGCCCGGACCGCCACCACGCCACGGGCGGCGTACTGGTTCGGGCCGGCCTCGCCCTGCCACAGCTTGCGGGCGCCATGGAGCATGTAGGTGAAACCACGCGGGTGGGCGGCGATGCGGCCGGAGAAGGCCGCCAGCAGTTCATTGGCCCGCTCGCGGTAAGCTTCCTCGCCGGTGCGCAGGGCCAGCATGGCCAGAACGTTGAGGGCCACCGAGTTACCGGAGGGAATGGCGCCATCGTCGCCGTCCTTGGGCCTCACCATCATGGGCGTGTCCGGATCGGCGCCGGCCATGAAGAAACCACCGTCCTCCGCATCCCAGAACCGTTCCAGCATGCGGTCGGTCAGTTCACGCGCCCGTTGCAGCCAGACTGCGTCACGGCCCAGATCGTAGAGGTGGACATAGGCTTCGGCCAGGTAGGCGTAATCCTCCTGGCGGCCCTCCACCGACGGCCTGCCGTCCAGACGCACCCGCCAGAGGCCGCCGTCCCCACGGCGCTGCCGCTCCCACAGAAACCGCCCGGCGCGCTCGGCGGCCCGGCGGTAGCCCTCGTCACCGAGCACATCGGCGGCCGTGGCCAGGGCGGTGATCATCATGGCATTCCAGGCCACCACGATCTTGTCGTCGCGCAACGGATGTTCACGCCTTTCGCGAGCCTGGTAGAGGGCCTCGCGGCCCGCCTTCACCCGTTTCAGCAGTTCAGCCGGATCGAGCTGGTGATCCGCGGCATAGGTCTCCAGGGGATCGGCCAGGCTGAGGATGTTGCCGCCCTCGAAATTGCCACGCTCCGTGACACCATAGAGGTCGATGAACAGCTCCGCCTCGCCCGCCGGCAACACCGCCTTCAATTGTTCCGGGGTCCAAAGGAAGAAGCGCCCCTCCCCTCCCTCGCTGTCGGCATCCGTGGCGGAATAGAACACCCCCTCCGGCGAGCGCATGTCACGCAGAACGTAGTCCAGGGTCTCGCGGGCGATACGGGCCATGGCGGCATCGCCGGTCAGACGATGGGCGAGCAGATAGACCCGCGCCAGGTTGGCCTGGTTGTAGAGCATCTTCTCGAAATGGGGCACCAGCCATTCATTGTCGGTGGAATACCGGTGGAAACCGCCACCCACCTGATCGTAGATACCCCCCCGCGCCATGACATCCAGATCGAAACGCAGGATACCGATGACCTCGCGGTCACCGGTGCGCAGGGCGTGATCCAGCAGCAGCAGATAGAAGGTCTCGTTGGGGAACTTGGGCGCGGAACCGAAACCGCCCTGCATTTCATCGTGCTGTTCCTGCAAATCCGCCACGGCCTGCAACACCACTCCGGTCCCCACCCGGCGCGCGGCCTCGCCGGTGGCGGTGACCGATGCCACCGCCCTGGCGACGCGATCGGCCTGGGCCAATACCCCGGCCCGGTCCGTGCGCCACAGTTCATCGATCCTTGCCAACAGTTGTCTGAACTCGCGTGGGGGAAAATAGGTGCCGCCAAAGAAAGTCTTGCCGTCCGGGGTGAGGAAGGAGGACATGGGCCAGCCGCCCTGGCGGTTGATGAGCATCACCGCGGTCATGTACAGACTGTCCACGTCCGGATGCTGTTCACGGTCCACCTTGATGGCGACGAAGTGCTCATTGAGCAGGCGGGCGATGGCTTCATCCTCGAAGCTCTCCCGCTCCATAACATGGCACCAGTGGCAGGTGGAGTAACCGATGGAGAGGAAGATCGGCTTGTTTTCCCGGCGCGCCTTTTCGAACGCCTCGGCGCCCCAGGGATACCAGTCCACCGGATTGTGGGCATGCTGCAACAGGTAGGGCGAGCCTTCCAGGATCAGGCGGTTGGTATAGACGGGTGAGCCGTCCCCGCGCAGGTGTTCCGTGCGCGGTTCGTAGTCCGCGCCCTTGGCCATGAGGGCCTCGCGCAGACGCGCGTTCAACTCGGGTGGATAGGTCACACCGGCCGCATCCGCGGAAACGTTCATGGGCATCAGGGTCACCAGCAGCGACAACAGGGTGGCCATGGTCGCACCGACGGCCCGGCCATAAGACACACGATTCATAGGCATGGAATACGCACCGCCCCGGTCCATGGATTCGACCGGCGACACCATTCTCCCATTCCCGGCCTACACTTGTAGTGAACCATCCGATACCTGTAACCCCCGATGAGCGCAGTCCCCGAATCCCAACACCCCACCCGACACTGGCACCGGCTGGACGACGGCCACGTGCAGTGCGACATCTGTCCGCGCAACTGCCGGCTCAGGGAAGGCCAGCGCGGCCTCTGCTTCGTCCGTGCCAACCACGGAGGCAAGGTGGTACTCACCACCTATGGCCGTTCCAGCGGCTTCTGTGTCGATCCCATCGAGAAAAAGCCCCTCAACCACTTCCTGCCCGGCACGCCGGTCCTGTCCTTCGGCACCGCCGGCTGCAATCTTACCTGCCGGTTCTGCCAGAACTGGGACATGAGCAAGGCGCGAGAGATGGATATCCTCATGGACCAGGCCTCGCCGGAGACCATCGCCCGGGTGGCGGCGCGGCTGGGCGCGCGCAGCGTGGCCTACACGTACAACGACCCGGTGATATTTCACGAATACGCCATCGACACCGCCCTGGCCTGCCGCGAACGGGGCATCCGCTCGGTGGCGGTCACCGCCGGATACATCAACGATGCCGCCCGGCGCGAATTCTTCCAATACATGGACGCCGCCAACATCGACCTCAAGGCTTTCACCGAGCGCTTCTACCACCGGCTCTGTAGCGGCCACCTGCAAGACATACTCGACACCCTGCTCTACCTCAGGCACGAAACCGATGTCTGGGTCGAGCTGACCACCCTGCTGATCCCGGGTGAAAACGATTCCACCGGCGAGCTGGAACAGATGACCCGCTGGGTGGTGGAACAGTTGGGACCGGACGTGCCCATGCACTTCACCGCCTTCCATCCGGACTGGAAGATGCTCGACAAGCCCGCCACTCCCCTGGACACCCTCATCCGCGCCCGCAGGATCGCCCTGCAGGCCGGTGTCCGTTACGCCTATACCGGCAACGTCCACGACGAGGCGGGCGAGAGCACCTATTGCCACCAGTGCGGGCAAAAACTCATCGGCCGTGACTGGTATGTGCTGTCGGATTGGAACCTGGACCCGGCCGGCCGCTGCAACCGCTGCGGCACACCACTGGCCGGGGTGTTCGAGGAAAGGCCCGGCAACTGGGGCGCCAGACGGATGCCGATCCGCCTGCAACGCCCATAAGGGGGATTGCTCATTGGGGGAAGGATGAAAATCAATGGCTTGCAGGAAAATTGGCGCACCCCTTCCCCCAAACCCCCATC
>CAYPEH010000192.1:0-3634 GCA_964409585.1 uncultured Chromatiales bacterium
GTTAATATTCATCCACCGATCCACCCACGACGAACCTGCCCATGAAACTGTTGGTCATCAGTGGTCTGTCCGGCTCCGGCAAGAGTGTTGCCCTGCACACCCTGGAGGACATGGGCTATTACTGCGTGGACAACCTGCCGGTCACACTGATGTGCGCCTTCGGCAAGGAGTTGCTCAAACCCGGCTCCAGCATCGGTGAACATGCCGCCGTCGGCATCGACGCGCGCAACCACCCCGATGATTTGCGGCGCCTGCCGGAGATCCTCAAGGAACTCAAGGGGCTCGGCTTCAAGAGCGAAATCGTCTTCCTCCAGGCGGAAGACACGACCCTGCTCAAGCGTTTTAGCGAAACCCGCCGCAAACACCCGCTCAGCACCGGCAACCTGACACTGGCCGAGGCCATCCAGCAGGAACGCACCCTGCTGGAACCCTTCGCGGCCAATGCCGACCTGCTCATCGACACCACCCATACCAACCTGCATCAACTTCGTGAACTGCTCATGGCGCGCCTGGGCGAAGACCGGCACCGGCACCTGTCCCTGCTGTTCCAGTCCTTCGGCTACAAGCACGGTGTGCCGACGGACGCCGATTTCGTCTTTGACGCACGCTGTCTGCCCAACCCCCATTGGGAACCGAAACTGAGATCGCAGACGGGCCGGGACCAAGACGTGGTCGAATTCCTGCAATGCCATCCGGAAGTGGCACGGATGTTCGATTCCATACGCGGTTTCCTGGAGACCTGGATACCCAGTTTCGAGGCGGAGAACCGCAGCTACATCACCGTCGCGGTCGGCTGCACCGGCGGACAACACCGTTCCGTCTACCTGGTCGAACGGCTGGGGCAGTATTTCCGGCAGACACGGGAGCATGTCATCACCCGCCACCGGGAACTGGGCACCTGAACAAATCACTGCAATCATGACCGTCGGACTGCTACTCATTACCCACAACGGTATCGGAGACGAGATCCTCTCCACCGCCATGGCCATGATGGGCACGGCCCCCCTGCCCGTGGACACTCTCAAGGTGGTGTCCGGGGCCGACCCGGACGCATTGGCCGACCAAGGGCGGCGGCTCGTCTCCAGGCTGGACACGGGCGACGGCGTCCTGGTGCTGACCGATGCCTACGGCTCCACACCCAGCAATATCGCCAACCGCCTGGGCGGCAGCGGCCAGGTACAAGTGGTGGCCGGCATCAACCTGCCCATGCTGGTGCGGGTAATGAACTATGCTCAACTGCCATTGGCCCAACTGGCCGCAAAGGCACTCAGCGGCGGCCGCGACGGCGTCCTGCTGTGCAACGACGGAGACGAAGCCCTTGATTGAGGCGGAAGTGGAAATCATCAACCGGCTGGGGCTGCACGCCCGCGCCGCCGCCCGCTTCGTACGCGTGGCCTCGGGCTACGAATCCGAAATCAAGCTCAGACGTGGCCACCGTCATGTCAACGGCAAGAGCATCATGGGGGTCATGATGCTGGCGGCGTCCATGGGCACCCGGCTGGTCATCAGCGCCAATGGCAGCGACGAGCAGGAGGCGCTGCAAGAACTCAAGGAGCTGGTCGCGGACCGTTTCGGCGAAGAGGAATAGGCCTGTTATCAACCCGGCCACCTGATACGGGTGGCCGGGTTAACAGCCCGAGTCCGGCAGACTGTTAATATGACAACAACGACAACCCAGGGCGCCCCGGATCAGAGCATGGATGTCCGGCGGTTCCCGGCAGGATGGATGAGGATCGGATGACGCTGTCATTGCATGGCATAGGCGTATCGCGTGGCGTGGCCATCGGCCGCGCCCATATATTGCATCGCGGCCTGCCCGAGGTCACCGAAGTCCGCCTCGACGAGGACCAGATCCCCGCCGAGGTGGAACGCTTTCGCGCCGCCCTGGCAGCGGCCAAGCAGCACTTGCGCGAAACCCGCGAGCGCATCCCCAGATCCGCCGCCGCGGACATCGCCGCCTTCATCGACACCCACGTCCTCATGCTGGAGGACTCCACCCTGTCCGCCATCCCCATCGGCATCATCCAGTCGCGGCGCTGCAACGCCGAATGGGCCCTGAAACTCCAGCGCGACGCCCTGGCCAAGGTGTTCGACGAAATGGACGATCCCTACCTGCGCACCCGCAAGGATGACATCGACCACGTGGTGGGCAGCATCCAGCGCATCCTGCTCAGCCGGAACGACGCCCGGGGCGATCTCAGCGAGGCCAACCTGCACGGCCGCATCGTGGTGGCCGATGACCTCAGCCCGGCCGACACCGTGCTGCTGCAACACCAGGGCGTGCTCGCCTTCGTCACCGAACATGGCGGCCCTCTCTCACACACCGCCATCTTGGCGCGCAACCTGCGCATCCCGGCGGTGGTGGGCGTGCACCATGCCCGCCGCTACCTGAACGAAAACGAGACCCTGGTGGTGGAAGGCGACCAGGGGCAGATCATCGCCGGAGCCGACAGCCGCACCATCGACCACTACCGGCAGCGCCAGGAGGACGAGGCGCGCTACATCGCCGGCCTGTCCAGACTGAAGGGACGCCCGACCACCACCCGCGACGGCCACAAGATCCACCTGCGCGCCAACATCGAACTGCCCGAGGACCTGGAAGGGGTGAACCAGGTGGAAGCCGAGGGCGTCGGCCTCTACCGCACCGAATTCCTCTATATGAACCGCAGCAGCCTGCCCAGCGAAGAGGAACATCTGGACGCCTATCGCAAGGTGGTGGAGGCCATGGAGGGACGCCCGGTCACCATCCGCACCCTGGATCTGGGCGCCGACAAACAGACCCAGCACGGCCCTGACCGCACCGTATGCACCAACCCCGCCCTGGGCCTGCGCGCCATCCGCCTGTGTCTGAAGGAACCGAACCTGTTCATGCCGCAACTGAGGGCACTGCTGCGCGCCTCGGCCTACGGCACCATCCGCATCATGCTGCCGATGCTGTCCAATATCCAGGAACTGAACCAGGCCCTGAAACTGTTGCAGCGCGCCAAGGATGAATTGCGCGCGGAAGGCAAGGACTTCTATCCCAACGTGGCCGTGGGCGGCATGATCGAAGTCCCCGCAGCCGCAGTCACAGCCCACCTGTTCGCCCGCCAACTGGACTTCATGTCCATCGGCACCAACGACCTGATCCAGTACACTCTGGCCATCGACCGTGTGGACGACGAGGTGGCCTACCTGTACGACCCGCTGCACCCCGCGGTACTGCGCCTGATCCACATGACCATCACCGCCGGCCGCGAAGCCGGCATCCCGGTGGCCATGTGCGGCGAGATGGCGGGCGACCCGCGCTACACCCGCCTCCTGCTGGGTCTGGGCATGAATGAATTGAGCATGCACCCCTCCACCCTGCTGGACGTAAAGCAGCGGGTGACGGAGAGCCACATGGGCGAAGTGGTGCAGGCCGCCACCAACGTATTGCGGGCGGCCACCGCGGAAGAGGCGGCGGAACTGATCGAGCGCATGAACGAGGATTGAACGGAAGCGCATGGACGCAGCGGTGTTCAGGTTAGGGAACCTCTGAACAAGTACCCGGGGATGGGGGCTTGGGGGAAGGGAGGCATCTGCGTTCCCGTAAGCCATTGATTTTCATCCTTCCCCCAATAGACAAGCCCCGCAAGGGAGCTCTGATCGAGGC
>CAYPEH010000193.1:0-3627 GCA_964409585.1 uncultured Chromatiales bacterium
GTTTCCTGGCCATAACGCTATTCCTCCTGTGTCTCTCTCACCGCCGGCGGGTGGTCCGCCCTCCCGGCCGCTTCCGCAAAACCGTCGAGCAGGGCCACCACCCGCCCATGCAACTCGCGCCAGCGGGGCAGGTAACTGCGTGGAAAGGCGTAGCTCAGATCGTAGGTGGAGCCACCGTACCGGTAGTCCGTGTCCGTCTCGCAGCGCAGGACCGGCGTGGTCGGGTTGCATCTAATCCTGATCATGCCCCGCACCGGGGCGTCCTGTTCCATGAAGACGTCGTATTCGAAATCCTTGAAATGGAGCATCCCCGGCGCCTCGTCCGAGGGGCCCAATAGATCCAGTTCGCTCCTGAAATGTCTGAAAAAGTAAAACGGCCAGTCGGGATTCTGGAGTCTGCTCAGAAGGAGACGCATGGTTTTGCTCCTGGAGCTGTCGAACACCTCGGCATTCTCCGGCGTCCAGGGCTGGAGGCCCGGCAGCAGCATCTGGATGTCGAAGCTGCCGATCTTCTGGCGGTGGGCCGGCGGCCTGTACCAGCGCCGCCCCTCCCGGGAGCCACCCTTCTTCCACCAGCGTCCGCTCAGGGCGTAGTCGTCGTAGAAGTAGTTGAGGGGGATGTCCGCCACCCAGCCGTCCAGATCGACGCGCACCAGTTCCCGCGACGGGTCCACGGGCGGACCCGGATTCCGCCGCTCCGCGTACCAGCGGAACTTGTGGAGTTCGATGCCCAGCAGCAGGGCCGGTACCGGCCAGGTCCGCCAGACCAGGAGCCCCACCAGCGAGACGGCCAGGGTGATGGTCGCCAGGAGGCTCTTGCAGATCCAGCCGCAGCGCTTTTTGCGCCGGACCTTGTCCGGCCGATGGGGGGATGGGGGGATGGTCACTGCTCTGTCCATTGGCGGGGAGACGGGGGTTCCCGGCGGCGTCCTGCCGGTCATCGTTGCAGGGTTCTGTTTCCTTTGGAGGGCAGCGGAATTCGCTGGGGGAACGGGGGGCTGGTGTTCGGCATCGGTCGGCTCCTTCTGTTCCTTCGGCCGCGCCATGCGGCCCCTGCCGGTGCCGGCCGGCAGCAGTCATGTATTCGTAAACGATCCGGGCTGGTTTTTCAATGGGGTGTTTTTGTCGGGCCTTCCCTCCGTCTCTCGGTCCCCTAATCTTCCCGGATCACCGGCCCCGCCGGGCCTGCGGCCAAAAATCCGGGTCGTTCGCCCGGCGTTCGAAATACTGCCGGATGAGACGGTCGGCCGTCTGCTCGTTCGGCCGGTTCTTTTCGGTATACACCCCGCGCAAACGGCTCAGATAGCTTTCCGGAAACTCGATGACGTGGACTACGGGCACATCCGCCTTGCGGCGTTTGTTTTCAAAATATTCATGCAATTCTTTCAATGACTTGAAATCCATCACCGCCGGCCCCTTCATCTTCTCGTCCGGACACACCCCGGCGCCGATGTAGCCGATCAGCCCCACGCCCGGCTCGTATTCCTTGTCGTAGTACACCAACCGGGCCGACGGTCTGTGATAGCGGCCCCGGTACACCAGCGCGGCTCCCGAGTTCATGATGCCGCGGGGTTTGCTCTTGTCCCCTTCGAACACATAACGCCGCCCGCGCTTGGAATCCGACAGGTCATGGATGTACTCCGCCGAGGACAATCCCAGCATCACGTTGTCCCGCTGGATCTCCGGGTAATTCCACGGCAATTCGATCCGGTTGTCGTAGTAGATGTCCATCTGGCAATTGAGCGGCTTCCAGCAACTGTCCGCCCGGCCCCCCAGTCCGCAGAGGGTCCGCCCGATCGTGGTCATCCGCCAGGCCACCGCCAGCGCCCCCTTCAGGCCCGGCTCGATCCAGCACTTCGGCATCCGGAAACGCTCGGCAAATTCCGCCGTGTAGGCCCAGATGTAGGGGTCCAGCACGTAGGACTTGCCATTCCGAAAGGTGAAGTAATCCTCGTAACGCCAGTCATCCCATTTGGGCATCTCTGCCCGGATCGTGGCGGGCAGGCCGGTCAGGGCCAGCAGCAGGAACAGGAGAAAGGCCCCGCCCGCGCGGCCTTTTCCGGCAATGTCGTTCACAGAATCCGGCATCGGTCTTCTCCTTCTGTTCCCTCGGCCGCACCATGCGGCCCCTGCCGGTGCCGGCCGGCAGCATACACGCATTCGTAAATTATCTGTGCTGGTTTTTCAACAAAGCGTTTTTGTCATCTTTGGGCCGCCGGGGATACTGACCCGGCAACGAAATGTTCAGGAAGCTCTGATACCCCCCTTCCCCCACCCCCGGACCAAGGAACGCGGTGATGGATCCGGCAACTTCCGGGCGGTTCCCTCCTGCCCGCGCACCCGATACTATCCGTGGGATTCCCACGAGGCGGAGAGTGGGCGCCCGTCATGACCGCGCACATTACCAAGCGATTCGATCTCAACGTCGGCAAGCGCTGCAATGAGCGCTGTCTCTTCTGCTACTACCTGGAGGAGATCGAGTCCGGCGACACCCATGACCTGTCCACCGGGCAGGTCATGCAGATATTGCGCCTGGGCAGGAAATACGGAAAGACACGGGTCGATCTGACGGGTGGGGAGCCCACCATCCGCAAGGATCTTCCGGATCTGATCCGCTATGCGGCGGAGATCGGCTATGAAACCCGCTGCATCATCACCAACGGGCTGGCCACGGCCAGCGAACGCCAGTTCCGGCGGCTGCGGGAGGCGGGGCTCAACGATATCCTGCTGTCACTGCATGCCCACGACGCCGAAACGCATGACTATCTGGTGCGGCGGAAGGGTGCCCATGCGCGGGTCATCCAGTCGATGGTCAATGCGAAAAGGCTGGGCGTGAATCTGCGCATCAATCACGTGGTCAACAATCTGAACTACAAGGATGTGTCGAAGCTGGCCGGACTGGCCGCGGAATACCGGCCCGACGCTCTGAACTTCATCGTCTTCAACCCCACCCGGGACGCCATCAACGCCGACAGCGGGATCGATATCACCTATTCCGATATCGCCGGTCACCTGGCGGCCATGCTGGAGGAATACGGTGATTCCTTCCCTGCCCTGAATGTCCGCCACATTCCCTTCTGCATATTGAAGGGGCATGAAGCCCATGTGAAAACCATGTGGCAATTGCAGTACGAGCGCGTCGAGTGGGACTGGTGCCTGGATATCATCCATAAGCGGGGGCTGCTGTTCATGTGGGGAGCCGCCCTGTTCGGCTCTCTGTTGATGCGAAAAAACCCACGCTTTTATCACAGTGACTGGAATACCCGCCTGCACGACGCCCTGCAGATGGCCCGCATCTACAACGACCGCGCCCATGCCCCGAAATGCCGCCGGTGCGACTTGCGGGACATTTGCGATGCGTTGCCGAGGAGTTATATCGGCGAGCATGGCGACCGGGAACTGGAGCCTTATCTGGCGGGCACCCGCATCAGCGATCCGGCGCATTTCATCCCCCCGGCGGAACGCGAGGATCCCCCAACCCCCGGTGACAGGCTCAAATTGCCGGATACACCCGTTTTTCTGTTCGGACTGCACAAGGGAAGCCTGACCGCCAACCTGCGGCGGTTGTTTTCCCCACGGCGGAAAGGGGATGTTCCGGCGCAAGAGGCCAGCGGGGAAAAAACCATC
>CAYPEH010000194.1:0-3600 GCA_964409585.1 uncultured Chromatiales bacterium
ACAACGCAGTCCGTGGGCGCGCACAGCACGGCCTGTCATTGACAATCAATTTGGTTAGGAGCCTCAGGCATCTCCCCTCCCGGCGTTGCGCGCCTTGCCAAGGGAATGACCATTGCCTGCGGCGCGCGCCTTGACAGGGAAGATGCCTGAGGCTCTGAACACGATCTATTATGTTGCCGGGTTAATACTGGAGAGGGTATAGCGTGTCACAACAAGGCCGCAACACAGAAACGGTGGAGATGGCCCTGGAGAGAGTCCGCCAGCGTATCGCCGCCGCCGAGCGCGACTACGGACGCCATGCCGGCGAGGTTGCCCTGCTGGCAGTGAGCAAGACCCGCCCGGCGGAGGATATCCGCGCGGCGGCGGCCTGTGGGCAGACCCGTTTCGGCGAGAATTATCTGCAGGACGCACTGGAAAAAATCCAGTCCCTGAACGACCTGGACCTTGAATGGCACTTCATCGGCCCCATACAGTCCAACAAGACCCGCGCCATCGCCAGGCATTTTCAGTGGGTGCACAGCGTGGACCGGCTGAAGATCGCCCGCCGCCTGAGTGAACAGCGCCCGGCCGGCATGGCACCGCTGAATATCTGCCTGCAGGTCAACATCAGCGGCGAGGCAAGCAAATCGGGCGTTCGCCTGGATGAATTGCCCGCACTGGCTGAGGAGATGCGCCAGCTGCCCGGCGTGAAACTGCGCGGCCTGATGACGATCCCCGCCCCGGAGGAGGATTTCGAACGACAACGCCGGCCGTTCCGCGCCCTGCGCGAGGCCATGGAAGAGCTGAACCGTAACGGCGCAGAACTCGATACCCTGTCCATGGGCATGAGTGGCGACCTGGAGGCGGCCATCGCCGAGGGCGCCACCATGGTGCGCATCGGCACGGCCGTATTCGGACCCCGGGCCAGGAAACACCACCGCTCACCAGATTCGGAATGAAACGGCCTGTCTTTCATCGCCCCTCGCCAGCCGCCTGTCGGACTGGGAAGGATTGAAGCGAAAAAGAGGGAGAGTGAAAACAGTCTGAGTCCGACAGGCTGCTGGCAGCCTGTCGGACTCGGGCTGAATCGGCTGCAAAAGCGGGACAGCGGTCTGATTTTCCCTGATTTTTCGTCACATAGTCCCCACTATGCTCCTCAAAATCATGAAAAATCATCCTCGCTGTCCCACTTTTTCGCTACGATCCCCCTGAGTCCGACAGGCTGCTATCCTGACCCCAACAGCCATTGATTCAACCAACATTCATGTCCCACCAGAATCTCCTCGACACTCCCATGAACAAAACCACCATTGCCTTCATCGGCGGCGGCAACATGGCCCACAGCCTGATCGGCGGCCTGATCTCCGGCGGCTTCGCCCCGGACTCCATCCGCGTTGCCGATCCGGGCGAGGACCAGCGGTCCTCCGTCAAGGCCCGTTTCGGCGTCTACGCCACCGCTGACAACCGCGCCGCCCTGGAGGGCGCCGACGTGGTGGTATTGGCGGTCAAGCCACAGATCCTGCACCAGGTAAGCCAGGAGTTGGCCGAAGCCATCCAGGCCGGCAAGCCGCTGGTGATTTCCATCGCCGCCGGCGTGCGCGGCGCCGACCTGGAGCGCTGGTTGGGCGGCGACCTCAGCCTGGTGAGGACCATGCCCAACACCCCGGCACTGGTGCAGAGCGGCGCCACCGGCCTGTATGCCAACGAACGCGTGAGCGAATCGCAAAAGGCCCTGGCCGAATCCATCCTGCGTGCGGTCGGCATCACCCTCTGGGTAGAGGATGAGTCCCAACTGGATGCGGTCACGGCCCTGTCCGGCAGCGGCCCTGCCTATTTTCTCCTGGTCATGGAGGCCATGCAGGAGGCCGGCGAGGCGCTGGGGCTGCCCGCCGACACCGCCCGCCTGCTGACCCTGCAAACCGCTTTTGGCGCCGCCAAACTGGCCCTGGAGAGCAAGGACGACGCCGCCACCCTGCGGGCACGGGTCACTTCCCCCGGAGGCACCACCGAACGGGCCATCGGCATCCTGGAGGAAAAGAACCTGCGGGAGGCATTCCGGGAGGCCCTGCAGGGCGCCAATGCCCGCTCCATCGAACTGGCCGATCAATTGGGGAAGGAATGATGGACGGCTATCTCGGCGCCCCGCTGGCGTTCCTCGTCAAGGCCATCACCGGCCTGTACATCCTGGCGGTCATGCTGCGCTTCCTGCTGGGGGTGGTGCGGGCCGACTTCTACAATCCCATTTCCCAGTTCCTGGTGCGCGTGACCAACCCACCGCTGGTGTTCCTGCGCCGTTTCATCCCCCCCTTCCGCCGCCTCGACACCGCCTCCATCGTACTGCTGTTGTTGCTGCAAATGGGCACGCTCGGTCTGATCGCAGGCATACGCGGTGGCGGGATCGACCTGTCCGGCATCTTCATCCTGTCGGTGGCCGAGTTGCTGAACCTGGTCATCGACATCTTCTTCTTCTCCATTCTCATCCAGGCCATCCTCAGCTGGGTCAACCCGGGTGCCTACAATCCGGCCACCGCCCTGCTGTTCAGTCTCACCCGGCCCATCCTGCGTCCGGCACAACGCCTGCTACCGCCGATCGGCGGACTCGATCTGTCCCCCGTCCTGGCGATGATCGCCCTCAAGGCGCTGGAAATGCTCCTGATCCCGCCGCTGCTGCATCTGCTATGAGCATGACCGCCCACTGGGAGGGTGAAAGCCTGATCCTGCGGGTGCGGGTTCAGCCCCGTGCCAGCCGGGATGAGATCGTCGGCATCCAGGGGGACGCGCTCAAGGTACGCATCACCGCTCCACCGGTGGACGGCAAGGCCAATACCCATCTCATCCGGTTTCTGGCCAAGGCATTCAAGGTAGCCAAATCAGACGTGAAATTGCTGAGCGGCACAAGCGGCCGGGACAAGCGGCTGGCGATCCGCTCGCCGGGGGTGATTCCGGAGGTCGTGGCCACATCCATGTCACCGGATCACTGAACCCCTTCCACCTGCCTTTGCGTGCTCCACTCGGGAAGCTACCGGCCGAGTACGACCGGCGGCCCTGTCCCTCACGGTACAATCTTCTCTATCCAGACACCGGCACTTCAGCGGCGGCATATGGCCATCCGTGTCATGGGAAAGGTTCTTGTCATCCCATCGACCTCTGTCTATACATAGCTAAGACCAACCCAAATAAAGCAACGCGAATCCCCCAACAGACCGACCCGACACCAACGATGAGGGCAACATGATGGGCACACCGTACCAGCCAGCAGTTGGCGATTGGTTCCAGGATATCAGCGGGCAATCGTTCGAAGTCGTCGCCTACGACGAAGAGGATGGGACCGTCGAAATCCAGTACTTCGACGGCACCGTCGAGGAATGGGATACCGACACCTGGGCAGAGATGGGTGTCAAACCCACGGAACCTCCGGAAGACTGGTCCGGCTCCTACGATATTCAGCGTGAGGACTACTACGGCGTGGACATCCCCGAGCACCGTCACGAGGACTGGGTCAGCGAATTGGACGATCTGGACCTCTGATTGCCGCTCTCCATCGACACTCACGCCTGGAAAACTCCAGGAGCCTGTCGGACTCAGGCTGAATCGGCTGCAAAAGCGGGACAGCGGTCTGAT
>CAYPEH010000195.1:0-3583 GCA_964409585.1 uncultured Chromatiales bacterium
CAACGTATCTGGTGGAGGGGGGAGGATTACTCCGGGCATCCTGCCCTCCGCCCCTTCGGGGCCGGCCTTCGGCCGTTCAAATTCGCTCCCGGCGAATTTGTCGAACCTCTCCCGGTTCTCATCCTCCCCCGCGGACACCGGGGAGCCATCCCCGTGCCGCGCTGCTTCTCAGCATCCTCAACGTATCTGGTGGAGGGGGGAGGATTCGAACCTCCGAAGGCGGAGCCGACAGATTTACAGTCTGTTCCCTTTGACCACTCGGGAACCCCTCCGAGCAAGACGGGGCATTTTGCTGATCCGCCCCACCTCTGTCAAGGCCATTCCGAAAGTAAAACGCAATTTTTTTGGCGTCCGCTCTCCTGAACCGGCGGGTTACTGATTTTCCGTAAGACTCCTCCCCAAAACCACCCCGGAAAGATCATTCGCAGCAGCAGTCCCCACCCCCTTGTTTTTACCGTCACACAGCGCCCCGGCGACCGAATGCCAAATTGCCTGCGGCTTGGGTACTATTGCCGAAGGCGTGAAACCCCTCCAGTCAAACAATTTCACCGTCACAACCTCACCAAGGACCTCACCATGAGCAAGGCAAGCATTCTCGTCACCGGCGGGGCCGGTTATATCGGCAGCCACGTAGTCAGGCAACTGACCGAGGCAGGTCATCGTGTAGTGGTACTGGACAACCTCTGCAAAGGTTTCCGCGAGGCCGTGATCGGCGCGGACCTGGTGGAAGGCGATACCGGTGACCGTGAGGCCGTCAGCCGCCTGTTGCGGGACTACCAGGTGGATGAAGTCATGCACTTCGCGGCGCACACCATCGTGCCCGAATCGGTGGCCGACCCGCTGAAGTATTACGGCAACAACACCTGCAATACCCGCAACCTCCTGGAATGCTGCCAGCAGGCCGGCGTAAAACGCTTCATTTTCTCCTCCACCGCCGCCGTCTATGGCATCCCGGAACAGGATCGTGCCTTCGAGGACACCCCTACCGCCCCCATCAACCCCTACGGCATGTCCAAGCTGATGAGCGAATGGATGCTGCGCGACCTGGCTGCCGCCAGCGACATGAAATACATCGCCCTGCGCTACTTCAACGTGGCCGGCGCGGACCCCGAAGGGCGTATCGGCCAGTCCACCCCGGAGGCGACCCTGCTGATCAAGGTGGCGGCCGAGGTGGCCATGGGCAAACGGGAACAGCTGTACATCTTCGGCACCGATTACCCGACACCCGACGGCACCTGCATCCGCGACTACATCCATGTGGAGGATCTGGCCGACGCCCATCTCATGGCCCTGGACTACCTGCGCAACGGCGGCGAATCCACGATACTCAACTGCGGATACGGCCATGGCTACAGCGTTCGCGAGGTAGTGGACGCCGTCAATCGCGCCAATGGCTCCCCCATTCCGGTCGTCGAAACGGAACGCCGCGCCGGCGATCCTCCCAGTCTCATCGCCGGTGCCGAACGCATCCGTGAACTGCTTGGCTGGACCCCCCGCTATGATGACTTGGACCTGATCGTCCGATCCGCCCTCGCCTGGGAAAGAAAGATCGCCTCCGGCGAAGCCTACCACCGGGCCTGACACGGCAGCCGTCATGGAACAGGAGGTTCTCGGCAGCACCCTGGTACTGCTCGCCCTCTCGGTGGCGGCGGTTTCCCTGCTGCGCCGCATCCAGCTGCCCGCCATCCTCGGCTACCTGCTGGTGGGCGTCATCGCCGGCCCCCATGCCTTCGGCTGGCTCGGCCATGGCGAGGCCATCCACCTGCTGGCGGAAATCGGTGTGGTGTTCCTGCTGTTCATGATCGGCCTGGAGATCTCCATCCCGCACCTGCAAACAATGAAAGGCACGGTGCTTGGCCTGGGCGGCAGCCAGGTACTGCTCACCACCCTGGTCGCGGGAGGGATCGCCTGGTACGCCGGCGTAAGCTGGCAGGGCGCGGTGGTCATCGGTGGCGCTTTCTCCCTTTCCTCCACCGCCATCGCCGCCAGGCAACTGACCGAGCAACTGGAGATGCAGTCCCGCCACGGCCGCGTGGCCCTGGGCATTCTGCTGTTCCAGGATCTGGCCGTGGTGCCTTTCCTGGTGCTCATCCCCATCTTCGCCGACGGCAGCGAATCCATGCTGGCCCCCATGCTCTGGGCCCTGGGCAAGGGCATCCTCGCCTTCGCCATCATGTTCGCCCTGGGGCACTGGGTGTTGCGGCCACTGTTCCACCAGGTCGCCACCACCCGCTCCATCGAACTGTTCACCCTCACCATCCTGCTGGTCTCGCTGACCGCCGCCTGGATCACCAACCGGTTGGGCCTGTCCCTGGCCTTGGGTGCCTTTCTCGCCGGCATAATGCTGGGCGAGAGCGAATACCGTCACCAGATCGAGACCGAGGTGCGTCCCTTCCGCGACGTGCTGATGGGATTGTTCTTCATCAGCATCGGCGCCCAACTGGACCTGACCGTACTGCCCGACATCTGGCCGTGGGTGTTGCTCACCGGTGGCGGACTGGTGATCGGCAAGGGCCTGCTGATTACCGCCATCACCCGTCTCGGCGGGCATGAAATGGGGGTTGCGGTGCGCTCCGGCGCCGTGCTGGCGCAGGGAGGCGAATTCGGTTTCGCCCTGCTGGCCCTGGCCCTGGCCAACAATCTCCTGAGCCTGGAACAGAGCCAGCCGGTACTCGCCGCCATCATCCTCAGCATGGCCCTCGCTCCCATCCTCATCCGCCACAACGGCCGTTTCGCCAAGCGCATCTGCACCACCTACCTGCGCAACATGGAGACCACGGCCCAGAGCCTGGAGAGTGGCGCGCGGGAACTGCGCGATCACGTCATCATCTGCGGCTTCGGCCGCATCGGTCAGAACCTGGCCTCGTTCCTGCGCGAGGAGGGTTTCGACTACGTGGCCCTGGACCTGGACCCGATGCTGATCCGCGAGGCGTGGGAGGCCGGCGAGCGGGTCTATTACGGCGACAGCACCCACCGTGAAATCCTGAAAAAGGCTGGCATCCAGCGCGCCCGCGCCCTGGCCGTCACCTTCGATGGACTGCCCACCCAGCAGCGCATCATCCACGCCGCCCGCTCCCTCTCCGACGATTTGATGATCGTGGTCCGCACCCATGACGACCATCACCTGGAGGAACTGCAAGCCGCCGGGGCCAATGACGTGGTACCGGAATCCATCGAGGCCAGCATGATGCTGGCCGCCCACCTGCTGGTACACCTGGACGTACCCCGCGACGAGGTGGAACGGCTGGTGGAAAAGGCCCGCGCCGACCGCTACCGCCGTCTGCGCGGTTTCTTCCATGGCGAGGAGCTGGAGGAGGTGGTAGAAGAGGAAGACCGCTTCCGCCTGCACACCGTGGTGCTCACCGAAGACTGTCGCGCGGTGGGCAGGTCCCTGGCCGACCTGAAGCTGGAGCGGCACGGCATCACCGTCACCGGTCTGCGCCGTCACGGCGTGATGGGGGAAATACCCAGCGCCGACCTGATCCTGGAGGCCGGCGACGCCCTGGTGCTGCAGGGCTCCGCCGAGGCGCTGGAATACGGTGAACAGCGCCTGCTGCGGGGGTGATATTAACAGCCTGTCGGA
>CAYPEH010000196.1:0-3500 GCA_964409585.1 uncultured Chromatiales bacterium
CCGCGGGCCGCGCCTTGATCCGGAACATCCGGGACGCTCTGAGTGTGGCTTTATTCATGGTTGTCTTAGTGATCTACGATCGTTTGCTCTTCGTATCCGGCTTTGGGCCGCACTCGTGAAAGATGCGCTGTTCACAGGTGGCACAGATTCCATGGTCCAGTTTCTGGTAGATAGCACGAATCGCCGCCGTCTTGGACTGGAACACGTTGCGAACACACACCTCATCGAGGCAGCCACAGCGATCCAGCGTATCCCACAACCCCTGCTTGACATTGATCAGATACAGGGCTCCCCCCGCTTGCCGGCGCCGGCGTGCCTCCTCCGCCAGGGCCTCGCCGCCTTGCAGGTCGACAAAATTGATACCCTGGGCGACGATGGCCAGGTGCTTCCGCTCAGGTTCATGCTCGCGCAGGCGGTCGAATGCCTCCTGAACATGGTTCACCGAACCGAAGAACAGCGAGCCATCGATGCGTATGAGCTTCAATTGCGGGCACTGCGGCAAATCCGGATCACTGGAGAAGGCATGTTTTGGCAGGCGTGGATCCGGGGCCCGGGAGACGATACGCGGGCGCGATACCCGCTCCAGGTAGAGCACCAGCGACAACAACACACCGGCAAAGATGGCAGTCTCCAGTTCCAGGAACAGGGCACCGAAAAAGGTCACGGCCAGGACCGAAGTCTCACGCTTGGAGGACTTGAGAATGTGGCGGATTTCCTGGAAGTCGATCAGCCCCCAGGCCACCAGGAACAGGATGCCAGCCATGGCCGCATTGGGCAGGTAGGCGGCCAGCGGTGCCACCAACAGGACGATCACCATCAGCAGCAGGCCGGCGAAGACCGCCGCCAAGGGAGTGCGGGCACCGGCCTGATAATTGAGCCCGGAGCGGTTGAACGAACCGGTGGCCACGTAGCCGGAGAAGAAGCTGCCGAACAGGTTGGACAATCCCTGGCCGATGAATTCCTGGTTGCCATCGATGCGCTGCCCGCTGCGCGCCGCCAGCGAACGGCCGATGGATACCGCCTCGGTCAGTGCGAACAGGGTGACCACCAGCGCCGCCGGTGCCAGATCCTTGATCACCGAAAGCGACAGATCCGGTGCCGACAAGGGCGGCAAGGTCTGCGGCAGGGCCCCCACCGTATGAATACCCGTCACGGATACGCCACCCGCATAGCGGTTCATCAGCCAGGCCAGGACACTGCCCGCCACCATGGCGACGATCATATAAGGCATGCGCGGTGCCCAGCGCTTCACCCCGATCCCCGTCAGCAGCGTCACCATGGCGACCGTGGTCACCCAAGGGTTGATCTCGCCGAGCTGCGCCGCAAACTGCAACAGGATGTCATGCAGGTGACCGCCACGGGCGATCTCGATACCGAAGAAATTCTTCAGCTGCTTGGCGGCGATGAGGATGGCGGCACCGGCGGTGAACCCCACCACCACCGAGTGAGAGATGAAATTGACCAGTGCGCCCATGCGTGCCAGGCCCAGCGCCAGTTCCAACGCCCCCACCATGAAGGTCAGGGTCAAGGCCAGGGTCACGTAGTCCGGACTGCCAGGCACCGCCAGGGCGCTCAGGGAGGAAAACAGGACGATGGAGGCCGCCGTGGTGGGGCCGGAAACCAAGTGTCGTGATGAACCGAACAGGGCGGCAATCACGGCGGGGATCATGCCGGCGTACAGACCATACTCCGGTGGCATGCCGGCAATGGTGGCGAAAGCCACACCCTGTGGCAGAACGACGACAGCGCCGGTGAGACCCGCCAGGAAATCGGCTTTCAGGTCGCGTTTCCCAACAGTCGGCAGCCAAGTGAGGAACGGCAGCAGATGCCGCAAACTGGAACGGGATAAATGCTCCAGGGAGAGCGCTTTGAACAAGATCGTAGGCCTTTATGTAGAAATTTCGTGGGAATTTGGTGCCGCCACAGACAGGACGGCAAATTAGAAAATACTAATAAGATTATTGTGTTACTGGTAAAACAGCCGTTAAACGTCTGTCAAGATTTGGTAAAGGCGGCGTAGGATACACTATTCGCAGGATGGTATTACAGTCCTGAATCCGTGGGTCCATCGGGGCGCATAGCGCAAGCTCTTGATCCGCCTGGCTATATGAAAAATCTCACCAGACCGTGGGGTATGGCTGCGATTTTTCATTACGCCATCCGAATCAATATCCTGCACTCTGCATCCCCTCTGAACCCACGGATTCAGGACAGTGACATTTCCGTAATGCTCGCCACTTCGAAAATGGGATTTTCCGCGGCTCCCTGACCTGGGCCAGGCTTATTGGAATCCGCCCCGATTCCCTGCCCCCGCAGCGTTTCGGCTTGTCGCCGGGCTACGCAGGACAGGCCTCTATCTGCGCTGAACAGACTTGCCGCAATGGGGGCAAGTCTCCACTTCCGCATGGGGAGTATCGCGGAGCACACGCCCGATGATGCGCATGCCATCCTCGCGGGATATGGCCAGTTCCGCCTGTATCTCCTCCAGGCGGTGCCGCTCGCGTTCCTCCAGCCTGCCGTCACGCAGGGCGCGACGCACGAGAGCCTCGAAACGGTCGCGGCGCCGGTTGATCTCCGCAGTGAAACCGGAGGCGATGATGCCGGCCGGCAGCGCGGCCATGCCCACTCCAAGGATGGTGATGACGGCGCCGAAGAACCGTCCCCATGGACTCAAGGGCACCACATCTCCATACCCAACCGTGGTCAGGGTTGCGGCCGACCACCACATGGCCTGCGGGATGCTGCCAAACGCCTGCGGTTGGTTCTCATGTTCCAGCAGATGGATTCCCGTGGCCGCCAACAGGACCAGAACCAGCATGATGAGGATGGCGGAGGCAAGCGTGGCCGCCTCGTTGCGAAGCACCGTGAGCAATACATCCATTACCCGCAGGTGCCGTGACAGTTTGAACACCCGCAACAGGCGCAGGGCACGCAATATGCGTGCATCCAGGGATACGAACATGCCCAGATAGAACGGAGCGATGGCCAGCAGGTCGATCAGCGCCAGGGGCGTCAGCATGTAACGCAACCGGCCGGTGATCGCCCGTCCGAAGCGGGGATCCTCCACGCTGCACCAGACCCGTGCCAGGTACTCCACTGTGAACAGGGCGACCGAGACGACTTCCAGGAAATCGAACCAATATCCGGCAGCCTAATAGTAAACCGGCACCGACTCCAGGACCACGGCGACCACATTGACCACGATCAGCAAGGCCAGGCCCAGCCGGATCAAGCGGACCAGTCCGTCCCCGGGCTGGCCGGCTTCAAGGAGTTCATAGGTGCGTGAGCGGATCGTTCGGTGACTCAAATCGCTGCCTGCCCCGATGGACTCCCTGGAAAACCCCGGATCGAGTCACTGCGTTCCTCGATCCGGCTTCCCCCTTGGGGGTTGTCTATTGGGGGAAGGATGTATATCAAGGGCTGGCAGCCTGTCGGACTGAGGATAAAGCGGCTGCAAATGCGGGAGAGCGGTCCATTTTTCCCTGATTTTTCGTTGCGTA
>CAYPEH010000197.1:0-3471 GCA_964409585.1 uncultured Chromatiales bacterium
ACAGGGGAGATGCCTGAGGCTCTGAACATGACCTATTAGGGCGCCGGGTTAATAACGCCGTATCGCACCGCATGAGTAGAATTTCAACAGCCTGATAGACACGGATTCCGCAGACAGCCGGATACAGCCCCCATGGCAGGAAAGTTTTCAATACGACAACGCTCACCACTGTGGTTGCAGGTGGTACTGGCGCTGGGCAGCGCCATGCTGCTGGTGGCCTGGATCGCCGGTGACCTGATCCGCAAGCAGGAAACCGAGTACCTGGTGGCGAACCTGCGGGATCAGAGCGAACGCGCCTTCGCCGTTCTCAGCGCCGGCACCCTGGAGGCGGTGATCACCGAGGACCGGCCGATGCTGGAGACCATCGTCGACCAGTCCATGCGCAACGATCCGGACATCACCGAAGTGTCCATCGAGACCGAGACCGGCATGATCCTGCTGGACTGGAAGAGGGATGATCTGGACGACGTGGTCAACACCACCTCCTTCTCCCGCCGCCTGGAGGTTCTGGGCGAACACTTCGGCACCATCCGCATCTCCTGGCGCACCGACCGCCAGCACGCCGATATCGAGCGCCATGTGAACAATATGCGTCTGGTCACCCTGGGTGTGCTGATGGTGCTCACCCTCATCACCACGCTGATGGTGCATCTGCTGGCCGTGCGGCCATTGGGCCTGATCCACCGCCGCCTGCAAGGTATCACCGCCGGTGACTACTCCGGCCGGGTGCAGGTCTCCGCCGCCCGCGAACTCACGCACTTGGCCGCCTCGGTCAATGACCTGGCCGAGGCCCTGCACCGCCAGGCGCTGCATGAGAGGGAACTGAAAGGCATCTTCCAGGCCCTGCCGGATCTCTACTTCCGCATCGACACCCGCAACCGGGTGCTGACCTACAGCGGAGGCCGTCTGGCGGATGTGTTCGGTGGCCCGGAGCATTACGAGGGACGCCTGTTGTCCGAGGTGTTGCCCGGTGATTTCGCCGCCAGACTGCAGGAACTGGTGGCCCAGGCGGTGGCGGACCAGGTGCCGGTGAATCTGGAATACGACTTCCCGGAGGAACTGGGCGAACGCGCCTATGAAGTCCGGGTGGTGCCCCTGGCCTCCGACCAGGTGATCGCCATATTGCGCGACATCACCGCGCGGCGCACCGCCGAGGCGGCGTTGCGCCGTGCCAAGGAACAGGCGGAGGCGGCCAATCAGGCCAAATCCGAATTCCTCGCCACCATGAGTCACGAGATCCGCACCCCCATGAACGGTGTGCTCGGCGCCACCAGCCTGCTGCTGGACACCCCCCTGAACGAAGAGCAGCGCGCCTATGCGCAAACGGTGGAGGAATCCGGCAAGGCGCTGCTGACCATCATCAACGATATCCTTGATTTCTCCAAGCTGGAAGCGGGGCGTTTCACCCTGGAAGCGGTGGATTTCGATGCCACCGAACTGGTGGAGAGCGTATCGGATCTGCTGGCCACCAGCGCCCATGAGCGGGGAATCGAACTGACCTGCCTGGTGGCGCCGGAGGTACCGGCCAGCCTGCATGCCGATGCGGGCCGTCTGCGCCAGATCCTGATCAATCTGGTGGGCAACGGCATCAAGTTCACCGAGCAGGGCGGTGTCCTCATCCGCCTTTCGGTGGACCGGTTCGATGGCCGGATCGCCCACCTGCGTTTCGAGGTGGAGGACAGCGGCATCGGCATTCCCGAAGACAAGCATGACCAGCTGTTCCGCGAGTTCACCCAGGTGGACCCCACCTATACCCGCCGTTACGGCGGCACCGGCCTGGGGCTGGCCATTTCCAAGCGCCTGGTGGAACTGATGGGTGGCGAGATCGGCATGCGCAGCCGTGCCGGTGAAGGCAGTGTGTTCTGGTTCACCCTGCCCGCGCGACTGACCGATGTGAAGATACCCGCCAGGCATGTACCGCCGAAGGCATTGCATGGGCAGCGGGTGCTGCTGGTGGAGGACAACCCGATGACGGCACGGGGTGTGTTGCAGCAGCTGCAATGGGCGCGTATCGAAGCGGAACACGTGGTGGACGGGCAACAGACCCTGGCGGCCCTGGACGAGGCCCGGATGTGTAATACGGGTTTCCGCTTTGCCGTATTGGATCAGCACCTGCCGGACATCAGTGGCGAAGATCTCGCGCGCCGTCTGAAGCAGGAGCCGGGGCAGGCCGACCTGTTGGCGGTTCTCGCAGCCCCGGTCAGCGCCAGAGGCGAGAGCTTCGACGCCGCCGGATCAGCGGTGGACATGGTGGTGACCAAACCGGTGCACCAATCGGCCCTGTACCAGGCGATGGAAAGGCTGCTGGTACCGTCCGGAACCGGCACCGCCACCCCGACGAAAAAGGATGAGAAAGCACCACCGGCCGCCAGCGCGGCTGGAACACGCCGGCGAATCCTGCTGGCTGAGGACAGCCAGGCCAACCAGATGGTGGCAACCGCCATGTTGCGCAAGGCCGGCTACAAGGTGGATACCGTGGCCAATGGACTGGAGGCGGTGGAGGCGGTGGAAACCCGTCCCTATGATCTGGTGCTGATGGATGTGCAGATGCCGGAGATGGATGGTTTCGAGGCCACCCGCCGCATCCGCGCCCTGCCGGGCAAGCGCAGCCGTATTCCCATCGTTGCGCTCACCGCCAACGCCCTCAAGGGCGATCGTGAAAAATGTCTCGCTTCCGGCATGAACGACTATCTGGCCAAACCCATCGACCGCGAGCTGCTCTATGCGACCTTGAAGCGCTGGCTGGATGGGGAAGAGGAGGCTGCGGCAGCTACTGCCGCCAACGCCTGTGATGGCGGCGACGACGCCCCCCTCATCGACCCGGATGCGCTTAGACAACTGGGGATAGAGACCGACCCCAATATGCTGTCCGAAATCGTCAACATCTTCCTCAAGGAGACCCGTGAGCGGGTGGAACGTATCGAAGCGGCCCTGGCCAGTCACGATATCGCCACCCTGGGGCGCGAGGGTCACGCCCTGAAGAGCACATCCGGAACCTTCGGCGCTCCCCGCCTGCACCGGCTGGGCAAGGCCCTGGAGATGGCCGGACGGGACGGGCACACGGACGAAGCGATGCGACTGGGCCGGCAGGTGCCGGATCTGGCGAGACGCACCATCGCGGAATTCGAACGTTTCCTGGGGAAACTCTGACCTGAAACCGTGGGTTCAGAGGGGATGCAGAGTGCGGGATATGGATTCGAATGGCGTAATGAAAAATCGCAGCCATACCCCACGGTCTGGTGAGATTTTTCATAGGGAACCTCTGAGCCGGTCTGGGACGAAGAGATCGTCGATCAGAATCCGTCAGTTCAAGGCGCCCATCGCACGCAATAGCCCGCTATTGCGAAGATGGGCAACGCAGAAATGGCGGATTCTGGCGGCGAGATCACGTTCCACGACCGGCTCAGAGGTTCCTGTAGCCAGGCGGATCAAGAGCTTGCGCTATGCGCCCCGATGAACTCACGGATTCAG
>CAYPEH010000198.1:0-3466 GCA_964409585.1 uncultured Chromatiales bacterium
CGCTGGAACCACGACCCCTTTGCCCTCACGGAAGAGGGGGGACGGCTCTACGGTCTCGGCACCTGCGACATGAAGGCCTTCCTGGCCCTGGCGGTCGAGGCGGCCCGCGGGCTGCGCGCCAGGGATCTTTCCCGGCCGCTGATCATCCTCGCCACCGCCGACGAGGAAAGCACCATGGACGGTGCCCGCGCCCTGGCCGGGGCCGGCCGGCCGCTGGGGCGCTATGCGCTCATCGGCGAACCCACCGGCCTGCGACCGGTGCGCATGCACAAGGGTATCCTCATGGAGGCCATCCGGCTGCGTGGCCGTTCCGGCCACTCCAGCGACCCTGACCAGGGGAACAGTGCCCTGGAAGGGATGCACCGGGTGCTGGGTGATCTGCTGCAATGGCGGGACGAGTTGCAGAGGCGCCACCACAACCCCCTGTTCAGGATACCGGTACCGACCCTCAACCTGGGCCACATCCACGGCGGCGACAATCCCAACCGCATCTGCGCCGAATGCGAACTGCACATCGACCTGCGGCCCCTGCCGGGTATGGACCTGGAGGAACTGCGCGGGGAACTGTCCGCGCGGCTGGAGTGTTTGCTGAAAGGCAGTGGCCTGGAGCTGGAGACCGTGCCCCTGTTCGCCGGTATTCCCGCCTTCGAGACCACTGCCGCATCGGCCATCGTCCAGGCGGCCGAGCGACTCACCGGGCATGCCGCCGAATCGGTGGCATTCGGCACCGAGGGACCGTTCTTTCAGCAACTGGGCATGGAGACCATCATCCTCGGGCCGGGAGACATCGGCCAGGCTCACCAGCCGGACGAATACCTGGCCCTGGACCGGATCACGCCGACGGTGGAGCTGTTGCAGGCCCTGATCCGGAGGTTCTGCCAATAGTCGCGCCCGGGGTGCGCCCGGCCAGGGCCGTTCACATCCCGTTGCAGGCTCCTATTCCATCCCCAGTTCCTTGATCTTGCGCGTCAGGGTATTGCGTCCCCAGCCCAGCAGCCGTGCCGCATCCTGCCGCCGTCCGCCGGTGTGGCTGAGGGCGATCTCGATCAACGCCCGCTCGAATATCGGCGTGGCCTCGGTGAGGATGCCGTGCTGGCCACTGGCGGCACGGGCATCCGCCCAGGCACGCAGGGCCTGCTCCCAGTCACCGGCATCGGCATCCCCGCCGCCCGCACCTCCCTGCAATTCCACCGGGAGATCCTCGGGGTGGATCTCGCGCCCACTGGCCATGACGGTCATCCAGCGGCAGGCGTTTTCCAGCTCGCGCACATTGCCCGGCCAGTCGTAGCGGCGCAGATACTCTTCCACCTGGGGCTGCAAGACCTTGGTCTCGCCCCCCAGTTCCCTGGCGGCGGCATCGAGAAAATGCCGCGCCAGCAGGACGATGTCCTCGCGCCGCTCACGCAGCGGGGGGATGCGGATGCGGATCACGTTGAGGCGGTGGAACAGGTCCTCGCGGAATTCCCTGGCCCGCACCCGTGCCTCCAGATCCTGGTGGGTGGCGGCGATGACGCGCACATCCACCTTGATGGGGGCATGGCCTCCAACCCGGTAGAATTCGCCTTCGGCCAGCACACGCAGCAGGCGGGTCTGCAACTCGGGCGGCATGTCGCCGATCTCGTCCAGGAACAGGGTACCGCCATCGGCCTGTTCAAAACGCCCGGCCCGTTGCGCCTGGGCACCGGTGAAGGCACCACGCTCGTGGCCGAACAGTTCCGATTCCAGCAGGTCACGGGGGATCGCCGCCATGTTCAGGGCGATGAAGGGATGATCGGAACGCGGGCTGTGCCGGTGCAGCGCCCGCGCCACCAGTTCCTTGCCGGTGCCGGATTCACCGTTGATCAACACGGTGATATTGGAGCGCGACAGGCGGCCGATGGCGCGGAACACCTCCTGCATCGCCGGCGCCTCACCGATGATATCGGTGTCCTTGCTCACCACCCCGGCATCCTCGCCACCGGTCTCCGCGGTGGCCTTGCAGGCACGCCGCACCAGGTTCACCGCCTCGTCGATATCGAAGGGCTTGGGCAGATATTCGAAGGCGCCGCCCTCGTAGGCGGCAACGGCGCTGTCCAGATCCGAATGGGCCGTCATGACGATCACCGGCACACCAGGGCGGTCCTGATGGATGCGCCGGAGCAACTCCAGGCCATCGATGCCGGGCATGCGTATGTCCGTGACGATCACGTCCGGCCGATCACGGCGCAGGGCTGCGAGCACGGACTCGGCATCCTCGAAGCTGCTGACCTCCATCCGTTCCTTGTTCAGGGCCCGTTCCAGCACCCAGCGGATGGAACGGTCGTCATCCACCACCCAGACACGCTCGGGCTTACTCATCAGGGGACTCCAGGGGCAGGTAGATTATGAATGCGGTCCGGCCCGGCCGGCTCTCGCACTCGATCAGGCCGCCGTGGCGCGCAATCAGCGACTGGGCGATGGGCAGGCCCAGGCCGCTGCCGTCGGGGCGGCCGGACACCATGGGGAAGAAGATCTTTTCCATCATGTGCGGTTCGATGCCGGGTCCGTCGTCGATCACCTCCAGGCGGATCACCAGTTTGTGCTTGGTCTGGCCGATGGTGAACTGGCGCTGGGTACGGCTGCGCAGGATCACTTCGCCTTCCTCGCCCACAGCCTTGAGGGCATTTCGCACCAGGTTCAGCAGGGCCTGGATCAACAGGTCCGCATCCCCGGTCAGTTCCGGGATGCTGGGATCGTAATCGCGCAGGATACGCACACCGGGCGGGGCCTCGGCCTCGGCCAGGGCCCGTACCCGTTCGATGACCTCATGGATGTTGACCGGCTCGCGCAATGGCAGGCCGGAGGGTCCCAGCATGCGGTCCACCAGATTTTGCAGGCGGTCCGCCTCACGAATGATGATCTGGGTGTATTCCTTCAACTCCTCGGCTTGCAGTTCCCGCTCCAGCAGTTGGGCGGCACCGCGCAGTCCACTGAGGGGGTTTTTCACCTCGTGGGCCAGGCCACGCAACAGCTCATGGGTCACCTCCTGCTGGGCGAGCCGGTGTTCCTCGCGGCTGATGCGCAGGTGGCGATCCACCTGCGCCAGTTCCAGCAGCAGGCCGCTGGAGGTCCCGAAGGATATCGGATTGACCGTGCAATCGACGGTTATGCGCCGGTTATCGGCAAATTCCAGTTGCAGCTCCCGCTCGGTATAGGAGGCGCCTCCGTCGCGGGCCAGATGCAGACAGTCTTCCACGCCGGGCACGCCAGGCAGCAACTCGACAAAGGGCTGGCCACAGGCATGGCGGGCGCTGAACTGGAACAGCACCTCGGCGGCGGGGTTCATGTAGGCGATCACCAGGGAAGGGTCGAGCAACAGCACCGCCGTGCTGAGCTGATCCAGCAGCCGGGAAGCCAAGTGATCGGATTGTGGTGCAGGGAAAGTCACGCTATCAGCCTGTCGGACTCGGGGGGATCGTAGCGAAAAAGTGGGACAGTGAGGATGATT
>CAYPEH010000199.1:0-3453 GCA_964409585.1 uncultured Chromatiales bacterium
CCACGGGGGCGCTCGTGGTGGCTGAGGGTGACATAGATTGGTGCCGGGTTAATAATATGTCCGGCCGCGCACTGTTTGGTGCGCGGCCGTATTGGTTTTCGAGCTTGATAGAAAGGGTGGAGCAGCGATGACGCGGGCACAATCGGATAAGGGGCGTTTTTCGCAGGCCAATCCCAATGCCTGGCGCAATCCCTGGGTGATCGGCTGGATCGCCCTGGTGGTGGTGGTGTTTTCGGTCAATGCGGCCATGGTCTATCTGTCCATGGAAACCATGCCCGGTCTGGTGGTGGATGATTACTACGAGAAGGGCAAGAATTACGACAAGATCATTGCCAAACGCACGCTCCAGGAGCGCATGGGCTGGGATGTGCGCAAGGAATTTCCGGAAAAGATCCTCGTCGGCAAGCCCGCCAGGCTTGGCCTGCATGCCATGGATGCAGAGGGTGAGCCGATCCTGGCCGATGAAGTGACCCTGCAGGCCTATCGCCCTTCCGATGCGACCAAAGATTTCCGCGTGCCAATGAGCGCTCTGGGCGACGGGCGCTACCAGTGTGAGATCACCTTCCCGTTGGTGGGTGTCTGGGACCTGATCTTCTATATCAGACGTGGAGATCAGGAATTCGACGCCACCCGCCGCATTACCGTCCACTATCCCGATTCGTGAGCTCACCAGCCTCTCCCGGCAAGGATTCCGCCGCATCCGCAGACATGACCTGCTTCCACTGCAGTCTGCCGGTACCGGAAGGGACGGATTGCAAGGCGGAGATCGAGGGCCGGACGCGTGATTTCTGCTGTCTGGGCTGCCGCGCTGTCTGCGAGGCCATCTACGATGCGGGCCTGCAAGGCTTCTATCAGCGCACGCCGGATGGCCAGCTGCTGGCCCCGCCACCGCCTGCCCCCCAGGACGCGGCGCTGTTCGACCTGGATGACGTTCAGGCCGAATTCGTCAGCGAGATGGGCCAGGAACGGGAGATCTACCTGCTGGTCGAGGGTATCCACTGCGCCGCCTGTGTCTGGCTGATCGAGAAGACCCTGCATGCGCTGCCCGGCGTGGTATCCGCCCAGGTCAATCTCAGCGCCAGGCGGGTCAAGGTCCGCTGGGACAACGATAAGCTGCCCCTTTCCAGGATCATCGAAAGCCTGGGCCGCATCGGCTATGCCGCCACACCCTACGATCCGGAGGTGGCCGAGGGCCGCTACAAGAAACTGAATCGTGACCTCCTGTTCCGCCTGGGTTGGGCGGGATTTGCCGCCATGAACATGATGTGGGTGGCCATCTCCCTCTATTCCGGCGCCGACAGCGGCGAGTTCAGGAGTTTTTTCCACTGGGTGGGATTCACCCTGGCCACGCCGACCCTGTTCTATTCCGGCTGGCCCTTCCTGAAGGGCGCCTGGACCGGCCTGCGCACCCGCCACCTGGGCATGGACGTACCCATCGCCATCGGCGCCCTGTCCACCTACTTCTATTCCCTCTACATCACCGTCACGCAGAGCACGGTGGGTGAGGTCTATTGGGACACGGTGGTGAACTTCATGTTCGTCATTCTGCTGGGACGCTACCTGGAGGCGGCCTCCAAGCGTCAGGCCGTGGCCTCCACGCAGCGCCTGATGGATCTGCAACCCCGCGTCGCCACCGTGCTGAACGGTGACGAGGAGCGCATCACGCCGATCCGGGCGGTCAGGCAGGGGGACCTGGTGCTGGTCAAACCCGGCGAGAAGATCCCGGTGGACGGTACCGTCGTCGAGGGCAGCAGCGCGGTGGATGAATCCATGTTCAGTGGTGAATCCCTGCCGGTGGCCAAGGGAGCGGGGGATCTGGTCAAGGCGGGCACGGTCAACACCCACGGCGTGCTGCGCGTCCGGGTGGATCAGGTGCTCAAGGACACCGCTCTGGGCCGGATCATCCACCTGGTGGAAGACGCGCAGGCATCCAAGGCGCCAATCCAGTGTACTGCCGACCGCATCGTTCCCTGGTTCGTCACGGCCACCCTGGTGCTGGCCACCCTGACCTTCCTCTGGTGGCTGCAACAGGATTTCGAGACCGCCCTGATGGCGGCGACGGCCGTGCTGATCATCACCTGTCCATGCGCCTTCGGCCTGGCCACGCCCATGGCCATTGCGGTTGCCTCCGGATTGGGCGCCCGCAACGGCATACTCATCAAGCACGGGGAGGTCCTGGAGACCCTCTCGGAGATCGATCACTTCGTCTTCGACAAGACCGGGACCCTGACCGAAGGGCGCATGCGGGTGAAGCGGATCGTCGTCCTCGACGGCAGGCAGGAACGTGAGCTGCTGGCCGATATCGCCCCGGTGGAACGTGATTCCGAGCACATCATTGCCCGTGCGGTGCTGGAAGAGGCGCAAGGCCGGAATATCGATGTGCGGGGGGCCAGGGTCGAGGACTTCGAAAACCGGCCTGGTTACGGTGTCCGTGCCCGGGTCGATGGCAGGCCGATGGCCATTGGCACGGCTGGCTGGATGGAGAAGAATCGCATCGTGGTGACGGATGAGGCCGCCGCCGCCGCCCACGAGTTGGAGGTGGACGGGACCACCGTGCTGTACTGTGCCGTGGATGGCAGCCTGGCGGGCATCATCGGCGTGGCCGATCTGCTGCGTGAAGATGCCGTGGAACTGATCGAGGGGTTGCGCGCGGACGGGATGAAATTGACCCTCCTGTCCGGCGACCGGCAGGTGGTGGCGGAGGCGGTTGCCAGGCGTCTGGGCGGAGGCATGGAGGTGATTGCCGAGGTCCTGCCCGAGGACAAGGATCGCGTGATCGGAGAACTGCGCGCCGGCGGGGCCCGCGTGGCCATGGTCGGCGACGGGGTCAACGATGCCCCGGCCCTGGTCCGGGCCGATGTGGGGATCGCCATCGGTTCCGGTACCGATGTCTCCATCGAGAGCGCCGATATCGTCCTCATGAGCAGCGAGCTGCTCAAGGTGCGCATGGCGGCGAGCCTGTCGCGGCGTACCCTGCGCACCGTGCGGCAGAACATCGGCATCTCCATCGCCTACAATGTGATCATGGTGCCCCTGGCCATGGCGGCCTTCATCACTCCGCTGGTGGCCGCCATTTCCATGCCGGTCAGTTCCCTGCTGGTGATTGGAAATGCCGCTCGCATCAAGACGGTTTTCAGATAGAGAGGTACGGTCGTGGAAGTGATATACGGCTTGCTGCCGGGCATGCTGATCTTCGGTGTTATCACCGTCGCCGTGCTCATCTGGGCGGCCAAGAGCGGCCAGTACGACGATCTGGAAGGCGAGGCCAGCCGCATACTCATGGACGAGGACGCCTATGAGGACCCGCCCGCCTCTTCCAAGGCAGGTGGGGATGACGACGGAAAGGCCGGCGACGGCGGCGGTTGAGTCCCCGCGCCTGTCCTTCAGGAACCTCTGAACAAGTACCGGGGGAAGGGGGTTTGGGGGAAGAGGCGCGCCCATGCTCCCCGTAAG
>CAYPEH010000200.1:0-3410 GCA_964409585.1 uncultured Chromatiales bacterium
GGATCACGGGCTCCCTTTCTCCAGATGGGCACGACCGGCACGAACGGCCCGCCATAGCAGCGGAAAGAGGAACAAGAGGCCGACAGCCAGCAGGGCGAGGGCAGCCCGGTTGAGGTTGTCACCGGCCAGTTCACCGCCAAAATGGGCCAGCAGGAAACTGGCGGGGAGGATGCCCGCAAAGGTCGCCAGGGCGAAACGCCAGGGCTTGATGGGGGTGAGCCCGGCACCGTAGCTGATCAGATCGAAGGAGACGAAAGGCAGCAGGCGGGAGACAAAAACCAAGCCTGTCAGGGCGTTTTGAGAGCCCAGCCAGCCCAGGGATGCACGCTCACCCAACACCCGCAACAACAAGTCCTGGCCAAGCAGGCGGGCCAGGGCAAAGGCGGTCACGGCACCCAATTCCGCTCCCAGGACCACGTAGAGGGTGCCCCAGGTATGGCCGTAGGCGGCCCCGGCCGCCAGGGCGATGGGGGCACTGGGAATCGGATTGAGGACAATGGCCAGGGCCATGGCGCCGATAATGGCTGCCGGTCCCCATGGGCCGAGTCCCTGGATGAGCGTGCGCAGGCGCTCACCATCGGTCAGCAGTCTCAGGGCATCCTGTTCGGCCAGCAACCAGTAGGCTCCAACCAACACGGCCACGGCGGATATCAACAATAGCGTGCGCCAGACCAGATCAAGGCGGGTCATGTGTCACCTCCATCGAGCCATATGCCAGCGCGAGGGTGGTAGGTAAGGGCGTGCTCATACGAGACCGAGCAACTGCAACAACCTGGACGCGGGGCGGTAGCCCGGAATCAACGTCCCGTCCGGCAGCACGATGGCCGGTGTGCCACGTATCCCGAGTTCCTGACCCAGCTTCAGGCCCTTTTCCACGATCTTGGCGGCCGCGCATTCACCACTGCCCAATTTGCCGGACAATGTGCCCTTGGCGATGGACATGGCCTTTGCACGATCCTCGGCACACCAGACCGCGGACATCTCCCGCGCTCCCTGGCTCTGCATGCCTCCGCGCGGAAACGGGATGTAGTGAACCGATACGCCAGCCGCCTGAAGATCCGGCACTTCCGCGTGCAGCTTGCGGCAGAACGGACAGGTGGTATCGGTCAAGACGACGAGAACCGCCCGTTCCCGGCCCTGGGCCGGGTAGATCACCCGATCGGCCACGGGAATGCTCCCGATCTGTTCGAGCCGGTCGGCATTGCGCGCGGGCTCGGTGAGATTGGCGCCGGTCTCCAGATCCAGCAGGTCACCGGTAAAGGCATAGCGGCCGTCCTGGGAGATATAGACGTAGCTGCCACCGACCTTGACCCGCAACACACCGGCCACCGGGGTCGATTCAGGCTTGCCTACCGGGGCGCCACCGGCACGGGCGGACAACCGCGCAGTGATATCGGTTTTGCGCGGTTTCGCGGAATCGGTCTTGCCAGCCGCTTTCGGGCCGCCGGCGCCGTTGCGTTCCCTCCAGGTGGCGTAGATGTCATCGCTCCACTGGTCCTGGAAGAAGGCGATGGCGGCATCGATTTCCGCGTCCGACAGCAGGTCCTTGAACGGTGGCATGACACCACCCAGGGGGATGCCGCCATTGCGGATGGTACGCCGCAACACCGCCATGGGATGGTGCCACGCATGGGCCGTGCCATTGAGGGGGGGCGGTGGATATTTACCGTCCGGACCGGGTTTCTTCCAGTCCTCGGCCAATCCCTGGGCAGCGGCCCCGTGGCAGGAAGCACAGCGTTCGGCGAAGACTCTGGCGCCCTGTTGCACCTGGTCCTTGGTGTACCAGCGCTGCTGCGCATGGACGGTGGTCGCCGCCAGCATGGCGGCAACCAGAACGGCTGGGGACCCTGGTTTGATGATGGTTCGTGAAATCGTCTTCATTACCCTCTCCTGCGGGGTGCGGCCCCCGGTGGCGGCTTGCTGCAACAGGCCGGCCGGTGGGACGCGTTGTCACGGATATTGATGTCCTGGAAGCGGTACCAGGCGAGGCGCCTGCGCGACCACCAGCCTCCGTCCAGTGCGAATCCGGCCTTTTCCAGGGCCTGCACAACGGTGGCGTAGTCGGTGTGGCGCACGTCGTATACGGCCCACAGACGGGTTTTTCGCGGATCGGTCTCGATCCGGATCAGACCGGGAAGATCGGGCGTCCGGAGACCGGTTGCGCCATCCGCGGGCCGCAGCAGTTCCAGCGGACGCCGGACCGTGGTTTCCGCATCTTCAATGGCTTTTCGAAGCGCCATGCTCACCTCCGATATCTACACATGCCGGTCTCATTGGAGCGGCAGCGGGTGGTACTCAGGCTGTCGGAGTCACGGATGAAATATCCGGGTTGCAGCCTGCCGGACTTAGGGGGATCGAAGCGAAAAACTGGGACAGCGAGGATGATTTTTCATGATTGTGAGGCGCATGGTGGGGACTGTGTAACGAAGAATCAGGGAAAATCAGACCACCGTCCCGCTTTTGCAGCCGATTCATCCTAAGTCCGACAGGCTGCCAGAGCAGGTGTTTGGGGAGGACGCAGGGGAGGGGGGGTGTTCAAGTCCGCCAGTTGCGAAACCGTGACCTGGGGGATGAAACGGGGAGGGCTCCAAAGCGCCGCCAGAGGCTCGGTTGGCACCGCCAACATCGGGCCGCAGGGGAAACAGGCCGCGCAATGGCCGTCATGACAGGGCTGATCCCGTTGCGGATCGTCGCAGGCCGCGTGACCAGCACCGCTATCCATCTCCGCACAATGCTGTCCACCGGCTTCGGCCCATGCCCAGACACGGGGAGAGGCCCCCAGGGTGAGAACCAGTATCAGGCAGAGAAGGATGGACAGCCCGCGTTGCATGGATCAGTGGCGTGCGAATACGGTACGGGTGCCGTCGCGGTCGAAGGCGATGACATTGAAGTGGTCCTTGCCCCGTCCAGGGATTTCCATGCCGGGTGAACCCATGGGCATGCCCGGCGCGGCCAGGCCCTTGATCCTGGGACGCTCGGCCAACAGCCGCTTGACATCGGCGGCAGGCACATGGCCTTCGATGGTATAGCCGTCCACCAGGGCCGTATGGCAGGAGGCCAATTCGGAGGTAACCCCGCTCATGGATTTGACCAGGTTGACGTTCTGCATGTCCCTGGTCTCGACCTCGAAGCCGTTTTCCCGCATATGGTCCACCCACTTGGAGCAGCAGCCACAGGTGGGTGACTTGTACACGGTGACCTTGGGCGTTTCCGCCAGCAGGCTGCCGTGGCTGACCAGCAGGGCAACGGCTGCCAGCGCTGTGCTGATGGTTTTCACTCGATTTTTCTCCTTTGCGTGGTTGTTGAAAAGAACGTGCTCTCTCATGCGACAAGCATCGTCCTGTTTTAGTTCAGCGGCAAGCGTGTGCGGGGCCTTACCCCGCATCCTGAACAGGATCTACTTGGAATTA
>CAYPEH010000201.1:0-3376 GCA_964409585.1 uncultured Chromatiales bacterium
GTCGCGCGTGCCTCGATCAGAGCTCCCTTGCGGGGCTTGTCTATTGGGGGAAGGACGAAAATCAATGGCTTACGGGAGCGCAGATGCCTCCCTTCCCCCAAACTCCCATCCCCCGGTACTTGTTCAGAGGTCCCTTGATCTTACGTCCCGGTATACGGCAGGTGGCACGGGGTGTCCCGGGAGTGCCCCCATCCTGGCTCACTTCCGCATGCGTTTCAGTTTTCCGGCCACCAGGGCCCGTTCCTCAGCCTTTACCCCGGTGAAGGCGAACACGGCAAAATAGACCAGGGCGCAGATGCCGCCCTCGATGACGATCCACAGGAGATCCGCCGGCGCCTTCCATGCCGCCAGGGCGAAGGCCAGAGCCAGCATGGGCACCGCCGCTGGCAGGGCCGGCAGCAGGCCTTCCCGGATGAATTTCATGAAGGCGGTCTGCTGGCTGGCGCAGGCACGCGGGATGATCACCAGCATTTCAACGGTGAAGGCGGCGATGAGGGTGGCGGTGGCCACGCCGGTGAGTTCGAAGAACTGGATGAGGATCAGCGACAGGATCAGGTTGAGACCTGCCGATCCGGCCATGGACCAGGCGACGAATTTGTGGTGGCCGGTCATGCCCAGCACGTTGGCGGCATTCAGTTGCAGGGTACTGAAGAACACCGCGATCAGCAGGATGCGCAGCAGGGGGGTGGAGGCGGCGAAATCCGGCCCCATCCATACAGCAATGATCTCCGGCGTGTAGAACCAGAGCAGGGCGATGAAGGGTATGGAGATACCCATGAGGAAGCGGGTGCCGTCCACCAGTACACGGACGATGGTTTCGTGATCACCCGCCCCCCTGGACTGTGACACCAGCGGCATCAAGGCGTTGGAAAACTGCTTGTTGAGCAGATAGGTGTATTCACCGACCTTGGCGGCAATGGCGTAGATGGCCACGGCGGACAGGGGCAGGAACAGTTTGATCACAACCGGGTCGATACGCAGGATGATCAGTACCGCGATGTTGGCCAGGAAGGCATAGATGGAGAAGGACAGCAGTTCCTTCACCTCGGGCCTGGAAAAATGCCTGGGGGAGACCGAGAAACCGGGAATCATGCGGTAGGCGAAGGGGATCAGGAACACCGTCTGGCCGAGCAGATTGACCGCTGTGGCAATGCCCAGGCCCATCAGCCCCCAGCCTTCGTCGAGCAGCACAACAGTCAGCGCCGCCTGTGCCAGTACGGCAATCAGGGCGATTCCGTTCACCAGGTCCATGCGGCCGGCGCCGGTCATGGCGGCCCGGAACACGCTGAGGGGGAAACCCAGGGCGACAACGATGCCCAGGAACCAGACCAGATCGGTCAAATCCGCGCCCTGTTCGGCGGTCAGGTCGAACCAGCCGGCGGCGGGACCGGCCACGATGGCCACGGCGATGATGCAGAGCACGCCGATGGCCGTGTAGACGCTGAACAGGGTGCCGAGGATCCGGTTGCGGCCCTCGGTGTCACCCGAGCCGATGGTTTCGGCCACATATTTCACTCCGGCGGTGGCGAACCCGAAATCCATCAGTCCGAAGATGCCGACGATGGAGAAGATCAGGGTCCAGAGGCCGAACAGGTCGATGCCGATCCTGGAGACGATGAAGGGGGTGAGGAAGAAGACCACCACCATGTTGATCAGGAACTTGAGGTAACTGGTGGCGACATTCAGGACCCAGCGCATGATTCCCCCGGTCGGTTTTGTGTGGCGGATTTCGGATCGGGCCCCCGGAAAAATGTGGGCCGCACCATTCGTATCAGACCCCGGCCTCCTGGCGCATCAGGTGGAACACATCCGTGATCGAGCGCACATCATAGCTGGGCTCCACGTTGGACAGCAGTGAGGCATCGGAATCGGCGTCGTCCGGGTGGAAGCCGTGCATGCCGGTGATGGGGGTCAGTCCCATGTCGCTGGGCACGATCATGACGCCGGCATCCATGAGGAAGATGAGTTCGCCGTACTGGTCGCCCTCGAAATCGCAGCCGAGTTCCTTCAATTCCTCCCGTGACAGGATCCGGCCTTCCGGTACCGTGGCCAACACATCCTCGACCTTCTTCCGGGCCTCGTCGTTGAAGAACCAGAACCGCCCCATGGTGGAATCGTAGGTGGCGACATAGTCCTTGCCGAACTCCAGGCCCAGGGCCTGCACCTTGGACATCAAGTCCACATTGGTGTGGATGGTGGCCATGCCGTGGTCGGAGCAGATGAACAGCCGCACCTCCTCGTAGTGTTCGCCGGCCACCTTCAGCACCTCGCGCAGCCGTTCCTCGTACCAGGCCAGTTTTTCGTCCACTCTGGGGCTCTCCTTGCCGACCATGTGCAGCAGGCCATCCATGGAGGCCATGTAGAGCAGGGCGAAGCGGATTTCGCCCTTGGCCAGGTCCCGTTTCAGCGCCTCCAGGTTGTGTTCCTCGGACTCGCGCCAGTTGGAGACGTGATAGTTGGTGCCGGCGCGTTGCAGGTGATCGAAGATGTTCTCGCCGTTGTTCAGGCCGCCGGGAACGAACAGATCCTTCTTTTCGCAATAGTCGAACAGGTGGATGTACTTGAAGGGGATGTTGTAGAGCTGGAAATAACCGGTATAGCCATACAGGCGCTTGACGATCTTGCTGATCCAGTTGCGCACCCGGCCGCGATCGACGATGGCCGACGGCAGCAGGCTGAGCAGCCGCAGCGGCTTGAACGGGGAGGTCTTGGGCGAATAGTAGAAAAACGACCAATGCCGGTGTTCCCGTGGCATCAGCCCGGACAGGATGGAGGGTACGCAGGCCGAGGAAAACCCGAACACGGACCGCAGTTTGCGCCGGTGGGGAAGTTCCTCTTCCAGGAACCGCCGGCCTTTGAGAACCTCCCAGCCCAGGGCATCGATGAACACGACGATGGATACCCTGTCCGCTTTCTTGCTGCCTTCACCCATGTTTACCTGATCTCCCTCTGTGCTATTGACCCGGCATGTCAGGTAGCCGGGTCAAGGAAGCTCTGAATAAGTACCGGGGGAAGGGGGTTTGGGGGAAGGGGTGCATGACCGTTCCCGCAAGCCATTGATTTATATCCTTCCCCCAATAGACAATCTCCCCAAAGGGGACTCTGATCGAGTCGTACGCGACTTGATCAGAGGCTCCTCAATCCAATCTGCATGCTGGTCATCGGCCGGTCCGGCCGCAACTGTAGCAAACCCGCGTGCTCATCGACCGTGCAGGGCCGGTTTTCCCCCAGGCCCGTTTCCGTGATCCGAAGAGCAGGGATTCCCGTATCACGGCTTTATTTCCCGGCCGGCTTGAGGTACTAAGACAATCCGAAGTCGGAGCATGGCGTTTCCGAGCCGATCAAGAAAACCAACGAACCGCTGCCTGAATCTGTG
>CAYPEH010000202.1:0-3084 GCA_964409585.1 uncultured Chromatiales bacterium
CGAGATCACGTTCCACGACCGGCTCAGAGGTTCCTGTAGCCAGGCGGATCAAGAGATCGCGCTAGCAGCCTGTCGGACTGAGGATGAAGCGGCTGCAAATGCGGGAGAGCGGTCCATTTTTCCCTGATTTTTCGTTGCGTAGTCCCACTATGCGCCTCAAAATCATGAAAAACTGGCCTCGCTCTCCCACATTTTCGCTTCGCTTCCCCCCAGTCCGACAGGCTGCTATGCGCCCCGATGAACTCACGGATTCAGGATAAAAAAAGGGCGGGGAGGTCCCCGCCCTTTTTGCTGCCTTCATGGCGCCGGTGATCAGTTCACCTTGGGATCCAGCTCGCCGGCGGCATACCTTTCGGACATCTTCTCCAGGGAGATCGGGGTGATCTTGGAGGCCATGCCCGCGGAACCGAAGGCCTCGTAACGGCTCTTGCAGATCTCGGCCATGGCCTTGGTGGCTTCCTTGAGGAACTTGCGCGGATCGAAGTTGCTCCGGTTCTCCGCCAGGTGCCGGCGGATGGAACCGGTGGAGGCCATGCGCAGGTCGGTATCGATATTGACCTTGCGCACGCCGGACTTGATGCCTTCGACGATCTCCTCGACCGGCACACCGTAAGTCTGCCCCATGTCGCCGCCGTACTCGTTGATGATCTTCAGCCATTCCTGCGGCACGGAGGAGGAGCCGTGCATGACCAGGTGCACATCGGGGATGCGCTCGTGGATCTCCTTCACGCGGTCGATGCGCAGGATCTTGCCGGTGGGCTCCTGGGTGAACTTGTAGGCGCCGTGGGAGGTACCGATGGCAATGGCCAGGGCATCCACGCCGGTCTTCTTGACGAAGTCCGCCGCCTCTTCGGGATCGGTCAGCAGCTGATCCATGTCCAGCTTGCCTTCGGCGCCGTGGCCATCTTCCTCACCCATCTCACCGGTTTCCAGGGAGCCCAGGCAACCCAGTTCACCCTCCACGGAGACACCGCCGGCGTGGGCCATCTGCACGACCGTGCGGGTGACATCGACGTTGTACTCGAAGGTGGAAGGAGTCTTGCCGTCGGACATCAGGGAGCCGTCCATCATGACGGAACTGAAGCCGGACTGGATGGAACGCAGGCAGATGTCGGGGGAGGCGCCGTGGTCCTGATGCATGCAGATGGGGATGTGCGGGTACTGCTCGATGGCAGCCAGGATCAGGTGGCGCAGGAAGGGCTCGCCGGCATAGGAACGGGCACCGGCGGAACCTTGCAGGATCACCGGACTGTCGACGGCATCGGCCGCCTGCATGATGGCGTGCACCTGTTCCATGTTGTTGACGTTGAACGCGGGCAGGCCGTAGCCATGTTCAGCCGCGTGGTCCAGAAGCTGGCGCAGGGAAATCAGGGCCATTTTGGTCTCCTTGACTGATTACAGATTCGTGTGAGAGACAGCCCTGAGCCCATGGACTCAGGGCAGTGGTTCCCGCGGTTTCACAAGCCGCGGCAGCCACGGGATTCAGGCATCCACATTGACCTCATCGGGATCGACCAGGCTGCCGACACGGACGATCTTGAGTGCATTGGTACCCCCATGGGCCCCGATCAGATCGCCCTTGGTGATGATGACCAGGTCACCATCACGGACCGCGCCACGGCGTACCAGCTCGTCGATGGCTTCCTTGTTCACCAGGGCATGGCTGGTGGTTTCCACCTTGAAGCTGACCGGATACACCCCCCGGTAGAGGGTGACCTTTCTACGCGTTGCCACGTGGGGGGTCAAGGCATAGATGGGAATCCCTGAGGAAATGCGCGACATCCACAGGGGCGTCGAACCGGTTTCGGTCAGGGCGGCGATGGCACGCACGCCGAGCTTGTTGGCGGTGAACATGGAGGCCTTGGCGATGGCCTCGTCGATACGTTCGAAGGACGATTCCTGCCGTCGCTCCATGATATGGACACCGCGGTGGTTCTCCGCGCCGCGGGAGATGCGGTCCATGGCCTCCACCACCTTGGCCGGATACTTGCCCACCGAGGTCTCCGCCGACAGCATGACCGCATCGGTACCGTCCATGACCGCATTGGCCACATCCAGCACCTCGGCACGGGTGGGCATGGGGCTCTCGATCATGGACTGCATCATCTGGGTGGCGGTGATCACCACCCGGTCCTTGCGGCGCGCCTGCTGGATCAGTTGTTTCTGTACCCCCGGCAGCTCGGCGTCGCCGATCTCGACCCCCAGATCGCCGCGCGCAATCATGATGGCATCGGCGACCTCGATGATCTCCTCGGCCGCATCCAGCGCCTCGGCCCGCTCGATCTTGGCGATGATGCCGCCGGTTCCGCCCGCCTGACGGAACAGCTCGCGGGCCTGGTGGATGTCCTCCGCATTGCGCGGGAAGGATACGGCCAGGTAATCGACCTGCATCTCGGCCGCCACCCGGATATCGGCCAGATCCTTCTCCGTCAGCGCGGCGGCCGACAGGCCGCCCCCCTGGCGGTTGATGCCCTTGCTGTTGGAGAGGACACCGCCCACCACCACGCGGCAGAGGATGCGTGGCCCATCGACCTCTTCCACCCACAACACGATGCCGCCGTCGTCCAGCAACAGGGTGTCGCCACGGCTCACGTCGCCGGGCAGTTCCTTGTAGGTGATGCCCACCCGTTCCTGATCGCCCTCCTCCCGGCCGCATTCGGCATCGAGAGTGAAATGGGCGCCTTCCTCGAGGAAGATCCGGTCTTCCCGGAAGCGTTCGATGCGGATCTTTGGACCCTGCAAATCACCGATCACCCCCACTTGGCGTCCGTGGGCGCGCGCACGGTTGCGCACCGTCTCGGCGCGCTCCAGGTGTCGCTCGGGCACATCGTGGGAAAAATTGATGCGCACCACATCGACGCCGGCCTGAATGACCGCGTCGAGCACCTTGGGATCATCCGTGGCCGGACCCAGGGTAGCGATGATCTTGGTTCTTCTGAGCATGATTTCCCGTCACTGTAGGAGCGAATCCCCGCCTTCCGCGCGATTGCCCGCTCCCGGTTAGCAGGTTGCTGAAATTCGCTCAGGCGAGGAGCCTGTCGGACTCAGGGGGATCGTAGCGAAAAAGTGGGACAGCGAGGATGA
>CAYPEH010000203.1:0-3063 GCA_964409585.1 uncultured Chromatiales bacterium
GGGAGATGCCTGAGGCTCTGAACATGACCTATTAGGGCGCCGGGTTAATAATAGGCTGCCGGACGGACGATCCGGGGTAGAATGCGGGCCATGCCTCACTCGGACCCCAGCCCGGCTTTCGCGGATCGGTTGGAGCAGCTGATCCGCGGCACCTGCTCGGCATTCGCCTGGAGCTACGCCCTGCTGATCGCCGTCATCATCCTCCAGGTGGTGCTGCGTTACGGCTTCAGCCATGGGCTGGTGATGCTGGAGGAACTGCAATGGCACCTGTATGCCACCGGCGCCCTGTTCGGCGTGATCCATGCCCAGGTTTCCGACCGACACATCCGCGTGGACCTGCTGCATGACCGTTTGGGCCCGCGCGGCAAGGCACTGGTGGAGGTATCCGGCATCCTCCTGCTGGCCCTGCCCTTCATCGCGGTGGCGTTCTGGCATTCACTGGATTTCGTCCATGAGGCCTGGCGGGTGAATGAATCCTCTCCGTCACCATCGGGGCTGCCCTGGCGCTGGTTGATCAAATCGGCCATCCCGGTGTCCCTTGCCCTGCTGGCCCTCGCCTTCATCGCCCGGCTGCTGCGTGAACTGGCCGTGTTGTTCTCCCAAAAGGAACCCCCGCCATGGAGATGAACGAAATCCTCGTCATCGCCATGTTCACCAGCTTCGTCCTGCTGTTGTTCACGGGGTTTCCGGTGGCCTGGATCATGGGCGGCCTGGGTGTGGCCTTCGCCGGGGCCGGCTACCTCTCCGATCTCTACCTTGACACCGCCACCGGCCTGGACTTCCTCACCCTCGGGCTGGTGGTGAATCGCATCTACCGGATCATGGACAACTGGGTACTGGTGGCCCTGCCCATGTTCATCTTCATGGGTCTGATGCTGGAGCGATCCGGTATCGCTGAACGGCTGATGCGCTCCATGCAGGAACTGTTCGGCCCGGTGCACGGAGGACTGGCGGTGACCGTCACCCTCATCGGCATCCTGCTGGCCGCCTCCACCGGCATCATCGGTGCCTCGGTGGTGCTGCTGGGGCTGTTGTCACTGCCGGCCATGACCCGCCAGGGCTATCATCCGCCATTGGCCCTGGGGACCATCTGCGGCGCCGGCACCCTGGGCATCCTCATCCCCCCCAGCGTGATGCTGGTGATCATGGCCGACCAACTGGCCCTGTCGGTGGGAGACCTGTTCATGGGCGCGGTCCTGCCCGGCCTGATCCTGGGCCTGCTCTACATCGCCTACATCCTCCTGTACGCACGCCTGAGGCCGGCGGCCGCGCCGCTGCCACGGGACCGGACACGGGTCACCCCGGCCACGGCCTGGAAAGTGTTGCGGGATGTCCTGCCCACCCTCGCCCTGGTACTGGCGGTGCTGGGTTCCATCCTCGCCGGCATCGCCACGCCCACCGAGGCCAGTGGCGTCGGCGCACTCGGTTCCATCCTGCTGGCGGCAGGCAACCGGCGTCTGAATCCGGGGGTGTTTCGTGAGGTGCTGCACGACACCTTCAACACCACCGGTTATATCTTCGCCATCTTTCTGGGCGCCACCTGCTTCGCCCTGGTTCTGCGCGAACTGGGCGGTGACGAGCTGATCGAATCGGCCCTCACCGCCCTGCCCTTCGGCCCCCACGGCATCCTTGCCGCCATGCTGGCGGTGATCTTCCTGCTGGGCTTCTTCCTCGACTGGATCGAGATCACCCTCATCGTCCTGCCCCTGCTGGCACCGGTGGTCCCGGCACTGGGTCTGGATGTGAACGGTTACGGCGTAGTGGACAACCCGGAACTGGTCTGGTTCGTGATCCTGGTGGCGGTCGCCCTGCAAACCTCCTTCCTCACCCCGCCGGTGGGCTTCGCCATCTTCTATCTCAAGGGGGTGTGTCCACCGCAGATCCGCCTGTCGCAGATCTACCGCGGGGTGGCCCCCTTCATCCTGCTGCAACTGCTGGCCCTGGCCCTGGTGGCGGCGTTCCCCGCCCTGGTAACCTGGCTGCCCGGCATGATCTACCGTGGACCATGAACAGACGATTCGAACCCGGCCGCCTCTGGCAGGCGGTCCTCGACCGCAGCGCATCGGCCAGGGAGCACGGCGCCCTGCACAGCATCGAGACCGATCACCAGCGACTGGAACAGGATGGCATTCCCTTCGTCGTGCGGGTGGCCACCAACCTGAAACGCAAGGCGGAGGACAAACGGCGACGCAGGGAGGAAGAACGCGACAGCGGCAGGGAATTCAATCCCTTCCTCCCCCCGGAACCGGAACTGACCGTCACTGACGTCACCGATACCCACCTGGCCGTGCTCAACAAATTCAATGTGGTGGAGCACCACCTGCTCATCGTCACCCGCCATTTCGAGGCCCAGGAGACGCTGCTCAATCTGGCCGATTTCGAGGCCCTCTGGCTGTGCCTGCGCGAATACGATTCCCTCGGTTTCTACAATGGTGGCACCGAGGCCGGTGCCAGCCAGAAGCACAAACATCTGCAACTGGTGCCGCTGCCGCTGTACGCCGGGGAGGAGGATGCCTATCCTATGGCACCGGTGTTCGAGGCCGCGGCGGCCGGGGCCGGAGTCAGGCGGCTTCCCGGGCTGCCCTTCGTCCATGAGTGGCGCCGTCTGCCCGAAAACCTGGCGGACGACCCACTGGAGGCGGCCCGCCTCAGCCTGGATCTGTACCGGGAGATGCTCCACCGCTGCGGCGTGGACAGCATCGATGGCCCCGGCGGGCCACGTCAGTCCCACCCCTATAACCTGCTTCTCACCCGCCGCTGGATGTTGCTGGTACCCCGCAGCCAGGAATTCTGCGCGGGCATATCGGTCAATTCCCTCGGCTATGTGGGCTCCCTGTTCGTCAAGGACGGACAAGACCTGCAACGCCTGAGAGAAACCGGACCCTTGTCCCTGCTGCGTGCGGTCTCCATGGAATCACCGTGACCCGGGGGCCCCTGAACAAGTCATGAAGCGCGATCTCGCCGCCGGAATCCGCCATTTCTACGTTGCAAATCTTCACAATAGCGGGCTATTACGCGCGATTTGCGCCTTGAACTGACGGATTCCGATCGACGATCTCATCG
>CAYPEH010000204.1:0-3033 GCA_964409585.1 uncultured Chromatiales bacterium
CCGCGCCTCGATCTGACGCCTGCCTGAAGCTCTGAATGTGTAAACATTTGGTTGCCGAACCAATAGTATGGCCGTTCCATTGGCACAAACTGGCGGATCGAAATGAATGACGGGACCGGGGTGGAGCGGATCATGGGGGTGCGGGCGGCCGTTGCGGCCCGCCATTCGGTGGAGTCTTTCGATAGCGGGCAGCGCATCTCGGAGGAGGAGGTGAGATCGCTCATCGAGCATGCCCTGCTGACTCCCAGCGCCTTCAACCTTCAGCATTGGCGCATCGTGCGGGTGGCCGATGTGGACACCCGGCGGAAGATCCGCGAGCTGTCCTATCATCAGCCGCAGATGACCGATGCCTCCCTGCTGCTGGTGTTGTGCATGGACCTCAAGGCCTGGGAAAAGGAACCGGAACGGTATTGGGCCAATGTGCCGGCGGAGGTTCGCGCCGCCATCGTGCCCAACATCGGTCGCTACTACGGTGGTCACAGTGAGCGGGAGCGCGATGAGGCCATGCGTTCCTGCGGCATGGTGGCCATGAATCTGATGCTGGTGGCCCAGGAGATGGGATACGACTCCTGCCCCATGGGTGGTTTCGATCACCAGGGGGTGGCACGGCTGATCCACCTGCCGGAGGATCACCTCATCGGCATGATCCTGGTGATCGGCAGGGAGAAATCAGGCGGGGAACGGGTTCGGCCCGTACGCCTTCCCCTGCGGGAAGTGTTTTTCGAAGAGAGTTTTTGACGGTTCTGCCGCCGGGGGGATGTGATGGATGCGCCCGGGTTCCTCAGCGGCGGCGGGGAAATTCGGTGATACTGGGCGTATCCTGCCGCATGCCGCGCAGCCGCTGGTCGAGGATGTGTTCGATTTCCTCCGGCAACGACCGGGCCAGCATGCCGCCAAGGGAATGGTAGATGCGCAGCCGGCAGCGCACCGGCTCCTTCAGGTCGGTTCGGCCCTGGTTCTCGAATCCTGTCCAGACGACCACGGGCCGGTTGTTCCGGTCCAGGCAGAGCCAGGTCTGTTCATTCAGCTCCAGACGGAGATTGCGCATGCCGCGCAGGCCCAGTTTTAAAGGTGATCCCAGCCTCAGCAGGGCGAGGCGCACGCGATTATAGACCTCGGCGCCGATTTCGACTGCGGTCTCCTCGATCGGGGATGTGTTGTCCTGGTTCATGCCGGTGCGGGCCATCCGTCGGGCGAGCTCTATACTTTGAGTCGGCACGGCCGTGGATTGCTTTAGACCGTTTCCAGTTTTCGGCCGGGTGGGCCTAGACCCAATGTTGCACCCGGCCGCCAAAATAAGTTGATAAGAAACTGATTTTATTAAGTATTGTTGCTTGTTGGCCGGTAACGAAATGTAACCGGTTCTGGCTGGGCGCGCCCTCGCACCCCCGGGTGTAACATTGGGGCTGGCAGGTGAAAACCCTTTTTCTCCACACCATGGATGAGGCAGCATTCCCCCCATTGCCACTGCACGGACGGAAATCATCATGCCCTTGAGCCTCTATTGGCACGATTACGAAACCTTCGGTGCCGACCCCATGCGTGACCGTCCGGCACAGTTCGCCGGCCTGCGCACGGACGAGGATCTCAACGTGGTGGGTGATCCGCTGGTGATCTACTGCCGGCCGGCGGACGACAGGCTGCCCCGTCCGGAGGCCTGTCTGGTGACGGGGATCACACCGCAGACCGCGGCCCGCGAGGGGGTGGCGGAGGCGGAATTCATCGCCCGTATCCATGGGGAACTGGCCCGGCCGGGCACCTGTGGCGTGGGTTACAACACTCTGCGTTTCGACGATGAGCTGACCCGTTTCACCCTCTACCGGAATTTTTTCGATCCGTACGGTCGCGAATGGCAGAACGGCAATTCGCGCTGGGACCTGATCGATCTGGCGCGCATGGCCTATGCTCTGCGGCCCGACGGGATCGAATGGCCGCGGCACGGGGACGGTAAACCGAGTTTCCGTCTGGAGCACCTGGCCGCGGCCAATGGTATCGGCCATGAGGCTGCCCACGATGCCCTCTCCGATGTGCATGCCACCATCGGTCTGGCACGCCTGATCCGCGCACGGCAACCGAGGCTGTATGATTGGTTGTTCCAGTTGCGGCGCAAGGACAAGGCGCTGGAGTTGCTGGATTTACGCAGCCGCGGGCCGGTGGTGCATACCACGCGCCGGTATCCGGCCGAGCAGGGTTGCACCAGCCTGGTGATGCCCCTGGTGGCGGAGAAGGGCAATCGCAACGGGGTGTTGGTCTACGATCTGCGCGTGGATCCGGAGCCGTTCCTGGGACTGGGCGTGGAACGCCTGCGTGAATGCCTGTTTGGCCAGGGTGGGGATCTGCCGGAGGGCGCCGGCCGTCTGCCGGTCAAGGCGGTGCGGGCCAACAAGTGCCCCGCCCTGGCACCACGCAGCACCCTGGATGAACGTGCAGTGGAGCGTATTGCCATCGACTTGGCCGCGTGTGAGCGGCATTGGCGCAAGCTGATGGCCGCGGATGATTTTGCCCTGCGCGTGGCCGATGCCTATGCCGGCGAGGGGTTCGGCCCGGCGGAGGATGTGGATGTGGCCTTGTATGATGGTTTTTTTCACGATGCCGACCGTCGCCTGATGGAACAGGTCCGGCAGGCCAGCCCGGAGGAACTGGCCGGCGGCCGGTTTCTCTTCCGCGATCCGCGCCTGCCCGAGCTGTTGTTCCGCTACCGGGCGCGTAACTGGCCGGAAAGCCTCAACGGGGAGGAACGGGCACGCTGGCTGGAATACCGGCGGTGGTGGTTGCGGGAGGCGGGTGAGCCTACCCTGGATGCGTTCTTCGAGGAGGTCGACCGGTTGCGGGAGGGGGAGACCGATGCACGGCGTTTGGCGATCCTGGACGAATTGAGAGAGTACGGAGAGGCGCTGGCGGCGGACTTGTGAGCCGCCCCTTCTTCCGCCCTTTTGTTGAAAGCGCGGGGAAACGATGCTAGGAGTCTGTCGGACTTAGGGGGATCGAAGCGAAAAAGTGGGACAGCGAGGAAAATTTTTCATGATTTTGAGG
>CAYPEH010000205.1:0-3027 GCA_964409585.1 uncultured Chromatiales bacterium
CAGACCGCTGTCCCGCTTTTGCAGCCGATTCAGCCCGAGTCCGACAGGCTGTTAGCCCCAATGTTGCACCCGGGGACGCGATGATCGTGCCGGGCTGGGCGCTCCCAGGCGGATTTCCGACCGAGTCAATGGCCCAGGCCATTGGCGAGGAAGGAAGTACCGGCTGAGGGCGGCCAGAACGGTACGAGGGCGTGTCCAGCCAAGGCTGGTTACATTCCGTTACCGGCTCACACACGATGAAATCTCAATAGAATCAGCTGCCTGTCAACTCATTTCGGCGACCGGGTGCAACATTGGGGTTAGGCTTCCGTCTCGTCCCCATCCATGAACCGGGCCAGATAGAAGGCCTGCGCGACCACGAACAACAGGGTCATGCCCATCAGGCCGAATAGCTTGAAGTTGACCCAGATCTCGGTGTCATAGTGGTACACCACGTACAGATTGACCGCGCCGGACAGGGCGAAAAAGGCCACCCAGGCCAGATTGACCCGCTTCCAGACCGCTTCCGGCACCTGGATGGCGTGGCTCATCATGCGCTCCACCATGGTCTTGTCGCCGAAGAACTGGCTGGCGAGGAAGACCACGCCGAACAGCCAGTTGAGCACGGTGGGTTTCCACTTGATATAGATCTCCTCCTGCAACAGCAGGGTGGCACCGCCGAACACCACGATCAGTCCCAGGGTGACCAGGTGCATCTTCTCCACCTTGTGCGTCTTCCACCAGGTGAACCCCACCTGGACGACGGAGGCTGCGATGGCCACGGCGGTCGCCACGTAGATGTCGTACATCTTGAAGGCGACGAAGAACAGGAGGATGGGGAAGAAATCGGCCAGCAGTTTCATGGAATGGCAGGGAGACGAACGGTACAGGCTGCCTATAATAGCAGCCTGCCCTCAAGGGATCGCCCCACTCCGTGTACCTGATCGACACCCACTGCCACATCGACGACGCCAGCTTCGACGGCGACCGCGCCGAGACCATGGCCAGGGCCCGCGCGGCCGGTGTCGGCGCGCAGGTGGTGCCGGCCATCAGCGCGCGCCGGTGGCCGGACACCCGCCGGATCTGTGCCGAATACGAAGACCTCCACCCCGCCTATGGACTGCACCCGGTCTACCTGCACGAACATCGCGACGAACACCTGAACGAGTTGGCCTCATGGCTGGAACGGGAACCGGCCGTGGCCATAGGCGAATGCGGCCTGGACTACTATCTGCAAGAGCTGGACAGGGAGCGCCAACAGGAACTGTTTGCCGCCCAGTTGCGGCTGGCGCGCGAAACCGGCCTGCCTCTGGTGATTCACGCACGCCGTTCGGTGGACGACATCATCAAGCACATACGCCGCCACCCCGGCACCCGTGGCGTGATCCACAGTTTCGCCGGCAGCGAACAGCAGGCCCGCCGCCTGGTGGACCTGGGCTTCGTCCTCGGCCTCGGCGGCACCTGCACCCATGAACGGGCCAGGCGAGTGCGCGCCCTGATCCGCGACCTGCCCCTGGAATGCTTCGTCCTGGAAACCGACGCCCCCGACCAGCCCGGCGCCGCCCACCGGGGGCAGCGCAATGAACCCGGCTTCCTGCCCGAGATCGTCCAGACCGTGGCGCGAATCCGCGACGAGGAGGCGGAACACATCGCCGCCGTCACCACCACCACCGCCCGTTCACTGTTCCATCTGCCCCACTGACCACGGAGCCTTTCCCTCCATGCCCACGCCCCACGCCCGCAGCGAAATCATCCTCGGCCAGGATGGCCTCGAATATCTCTACAACCGGCACGTCGCCGTGGTCGGCATCGGCGGCGTGGGCAGCTTTGCCGCCGAGGCCATCGGCCGCAGCGGCATCGGCCGCATCACCCTGGTGGACCACGACGTGGTCGGCCCCTCCAACCTCAACCGCCAACTGGTGGCGCTCAAATCCACCCTCGGCCGCAACAAGGCGGAGATCATGGCGGAACGGATCGGCGACATACACCCCGAGGTGACGGTGGAAGCATGCAGGGACTTCATCACCCCGGACACGGTGGATGAATTCGTTACCGGCGGCGGTTTCGACTACGTACTGGACTGCATCGACTCCATCGCCTGCAAATCCGCCCTGGTGGCCGCCTGCCAGCGCCACGGTGTGCCGGTGGCCTCCGCCCTGGGCGCCGGCAACCGCCTGGATGTAACCCAGGTCCACATCACCAAACTGAACCAGACCGAGGGCTGCCCCCTGGCACGGGAGATGCGCAAGGCGCTGAAACGCCTGGGCGCCCGTCTCAACTACCCGGTGGTGTACTCCTCCGAACGCCCCAGCAAGGCCCTGCCCCACCAACCCGTGGGCGGCAACATCCCGGGGCGGCCGCGGGCGGTCAACGGCACCGTGTCCTGGATGCCGGGCCTGTTCGGCATCATGCTGGCGGGCTTCGTGGTCACCCAACTGCTTGAAGGAATGAACAACGGCAGACGGCCTGGATGAGACCGGGATTCCACCGATCCGGCCAGAAACCACCGCGCCGGTGAGATGCAGGAATGGCGGAGGAAAAGAAAATCAGTGCTCGTGAGGCCGTGGCGGCGGCACCGGCCGCCCCGAGGCCACTGCCTCGGCGGTCTCTTGCGGGTCTTCGGCGCTGGTGACCACCACGCGGGTCCCCCGGCTCGCCATGCGCTGGATGAACCCCTGGCCGCAGCCGCCAGTGATCAGCACATCCACACCGTCCAGGGGATGGGTGGTGCCACGGAAGGCATGCATGGCCATTTCCTTGGGCAGATCCAGGCGGGCCATTTCCCTCACCGTGCCGTCATCGTTGGAGCGATAGATCAAAAATCGGCGGGTCTTGCCCGCATGGCCGGTGATGGTGCGGAAATTCTGGCTGGTGACTGCAATGATCATGGGGTCATGCTAGATATGGCATATAAGTGCTGCACTGATATTTCGCAAAATATTAACCCTGACAAAACCTCATTCAGAGCGTCCTTGCGGGCGGACCGCTGCGCTGGGTTATTAACCCGGCACCCTAATAGGCCATGTTCAGCCGCGCTGTGCGCGTTCA
>CAYPEH010000206.1:0-2966 GCA_964409585.1 uncultured Chromatiales bacterium
CCTTGCCAAGGGAATGACCATTGCCTGCGGCGCGCGCCTTGATAGGGAAGATGCCCGAGGCTCTGAACACGATCTACTATGTCGCCGGGTTAATACCTGACCGGCGATGCCGGTTACCGGGACGATGACGGCTACCTGTGGATCATGAGCCGCATCGACGACATCATCAACGTGGCCGGACACCGTCTGTCCACCGGCGGCATGGAAGAGGTGCTGGCATCCCACCCCGACGTGGCCGAATGCGCCGTGATCGGTGTTGCCGATACATTGAAGGGTGAGCTTCCAGTGGGCCTGGTGGTGCTGAAGGCGGGCGTGGAGCGCAGTCACGAGGACGTGGCCGCCGAACTGGTCGCCCTGGTAAGGGAAAGGATCGGTCCGGTGGCGGCCTTCAAGAAAGTGGCCGTGGTGGATCGTCTGCCCAAGACGCGTTCCGGCAAGATCCTGCGCGGGACCATGCGCAGGATCGCCGACGGGCGGGACTATCGCATGCCTGCAACCATCGATGATCCGGCCATCCTCGGTGAGATCGAGACGGCGTTGCGGGGGATCGGTTATGCCAGGAGCCTGTCCGGGTAATGGCGGAGTGCTTTCGGCCTCAAGGAGCGTGGGGTCCGGTCCGGCCTTTTCCCGCCTGGTGAATATCCGGCCTACGCCGTCAGCGCCATGAACAGTTCGGGCAGCTTCTCCGGCAGACGTTCCACCCGGTCGATGACCGTGTACTGGTGGCCGAAGATATCCTGCACGTAGTCGTCGGCGTGGGGGTCCAGGTTGATGCAGTAGGTGTAGATGCCCTGGCGGGCCACTTCCTGCACCGCCTTGCGGGTGTCTTCGATGAGCAGGCGCTCGTCGCTGACGTCGATGTCGGACGGTTCGCCGTCGGTGAGGATCAGCAGCAGTTTCTTGTCTGCCTTCTGTGCTTCCAGGTAGTGGGCGGCGTGGCGCAGGGCCGCGCCCATGCGGGTGGACCAGCCGGCCTCCATGGCGGCCAGGCGCGCCTTGACGTTGTCGTCCCAGTGCTCCGTGTAGCCCTTGATGTGCTGGTAGCGCACCTGGTGTCGGGTGTTGGACGAGAAACCGGCGATGGCGAACTTGTCGCCCAGGTGTTCGATGGCCCAGGCGAGCAGGGATACCGCTTCCTGGCTCAGTTCGAGAATGGTCTGATCGGCCCCGCGGGGGGTCTGGTCGAGGGATTCGGACAGGTCCAGCAGCAGCATCACGGCGATATCGCGCCCGGAGGTGCGATGGCTCATGTTGATGCGTGGGTCCGGAGTATGGCCACTCTTGAAATCGATCAGGGAGCGGATGGCCACGTCCAGGTCCAGTTCCGAGCCTTCCTCCTGGTAACGGATACGCTCGAACTGTTGCGGCTTGAGGAGGTCGAGGATCTGCTTCAGGCGCTTGGCCAGGGCCTTGTGCTTGGTCAGCAGGTCGTCGATGAGCAGGGGGTTGCCGGACGGGTGCAGGCTTTCATAGAGGCTGACCCAGTCGGGGCGGTAGGTCTTGGTGTGATAATCCCATTCCGGGTAGTGCCGTGGCGGCAGGCCCTCCACTTCTTCCTGCACGGTCCGGCTTTTCTGCTGGGCCTCGAACATCTCCTCCTCGTCGCTCTCCTCGATGAATTTCCACAGGTGGCGGTTGTCGTCACGGTAGTCCACCTCGGTATCGGCGAAATAGACATTGGCCGACAGGTCCGCCTGGCGGCGGGTGCGGGCGATGTAGGAGATGGCCAGGCTGGCGATTTCCTGGGTGCTGGACTCGCTGTCCTTCATGGTTTCGTGGAAGCGTTGCACGAACTCCAACAGGTTTTCATCGGTGTAGCCGTGGTCCGGATCGAGTACGGCGCGGGAGAACAGGGTCAGGCGGTGACGGATGCAGGATTCGCGTTCCGGATCGCAGTCGTGCTCGCCGGGTTTCGGATGCAGCGCCAGAAAATAGCGCCGCAGGCCGGGATACCGGCGCATGGCCAGGTATTCCACCCGCGAGTCCTCGAAGGTTTCAATGGCCACGCGCTGAAATGGACTGTAGTTGTCGGCGAAGATCTGTTCGCTCCAGCGCTGGTGGGCGGCGATGTGGGCCAGCAGGGCGCGGTAGCGGTTGATGCCACGGACTCCATTGCGGTCGTCGTAGACGTCCGGCACGCGGATGCCGAGGCTGTCGTAATAGGGCATGGGCTTGCGCAGTTCATCCCAACCCTCGGAGTAGGGGATGAAATGCACCTTGCTCTCCCACAGGGCCTTCATATACAGGTCCAGCTTGCGTTCGTTGTCGGCGAACAGGGTGCCGTGGCGCTCACGCTGGAGGACGGCGCGGCTGTCGGCCGATTGCAGGCTGAAGAAGTCCTTCTGCCGTTCCGGGTGGTCGTGGTAGTAACGGATGCCGTACTCTACCCAGTTGCGCATCCCCTGGCAGGAGAGGTGATTGAGCAGATAGGGGACCTGTTCGAGAAATTCCGGCAGGCCCGGACTGGGGATGGTGGCGTTCTGGTTGCCGTGGATGGAGGTGCTGGTCTGCTCCATCATGTCCAGCACCAACTGGATGTAGTTTTGCAGCTGTTCCAGGCTGCCCAGGCGGCGCGCGGCCTCGGCGATGGTGTTCAGGAACGGCGGGATGGCCTTGCCGTTGGGGCTGCGCGAAATCTTCCAGACCGTCTGTGAGACCAGGGAGAGGGCCTGCTCGCCGACCCGTTGGGCCACCTGGGGCATCTCCTCCAGATAGGCCAGCACCGGTTCGAAGCCACGGCCGATCATGCAGATCAGCGAGGCGCCGTCCAGGTAGTCCTTGATGCCCTGCGGTGACAGCAGGGCATGGGCTTCCGTCATGCAATCGGCGAAGACCTGGTCCAACTGCTCGAAGCGGCAGGTGAGTTGTTCGCGGTAGGCCGCCAGATCGGCTTCGCTCAGGCTCATGGTTGTAGTTCTCCGGGGGCCGGTGGGCCTTGGCAACAGGCTGTTGAAATTCTACCTGAA
>CAYPEH010000207.1:0-2955 GCA_964409585.1 uncultured Chromatiales bacterium
ACGGGGGCGCTCGTGGTGGCTGAGGGTGACATAGATTGGTGCCGGGTTAATAATAAATCGGATTAAATAAAATATTTATCTGACTGTAGTTATTACGGATTTTGTGATCAATACGGTTTTGTGACCGTAATGATGATAACGCCTTCCCGGTGTCTTCGCGCCTTTGCGGTCAATCCTCTTGCGGCGCGCCATCCCGCTTGCGCAGCACCTTGGCCGGCATGCCCACCGCAATGCTCCATGGCGGGATGTCCTTGTTCACCACGGCACCCGCACCGATGATGGAACCGCGGCCGATGCGCACCCCCTGCAGGATCACGGCATTGAGCCCAATCCAGACATCATCCTCGATGACCACCGGGTCAGTGTAGATGCCCTGATCATTGATGGGTACATCGGTGCGTCCGGCATGGTGGGAAACCGTATTGATGGAAGTATGGGCGGCCACCAGCACGTTGTCGCCAATGGTGACATCGCCATTTCCATAGATCAGGCAACCGGGACCCAGCCAGCACTTCCTGCCGATGGTGACCTGTCCCTGGTTGGCACCGATGAGGACCGATTCAAGGATCAGGGTCTCATCGCCGATGGAGATGCCGGGGCGTTTGTCGGTATTGGCCCGGAGGATGGCGTTGCGGGCGATACGCACACCGGCGCCGATGTGCATATTGGCGGGATATTGCAGGGCGACGTTGGGTTCGATTTCCGCTCCTTCCCCCATGTGGGCCAGGCGGAATCGGTAGAGGGACTGACGGGCGTTGGCCAGAAACCTTTTCAGCAGTCGGAACAGGGTGCGCATATCATTACCTGGGGTTGCGGTGCCGGTTCGATGACGGTGTCACCCCGCCTATTCATGGTGGATCGTGGTTCCTGGCGCCGGGCTGGAACCGAATTCATAGCAGCCTGTCGGACTGAGGATGAAGCGGCTGCAAATGCGGGAGAGCGGTCCATTTTTCCCTGATTTTTCGTTGCGTAGCCCCACTATGCGCCTCAAAATCATGAAAAACTGGCCTCGCTCTCCCACATTTTCGCTTCGCCCCCCCTCAGTCCGACAGGCTGCTAGCCACCGCCATGGGTTCGGTGAAGCCCAAGCCCAGGTGTGCCGGAACCAGCCGGGACCGTGATAGGCCGAGGCCCTTCCACCTTGGGGTGAGATGCCGTTTACAATGATTGGCGATGATTTTCATTCGTTTGCCGTGGGCGTCGGCCGCCACCATGAGATAAGGCGGGGTCACGAGTGGCCTACGGCCCTGCTGTCGTTCTGGTACACCCGATAGGCGTTCTTACCCGCCTTTTTCACCACGTACATCATGTCATCGGCCGCCTTGATCAGACCATCACGGTCCGTTGCGTGGGTGGGGAACAGGGCAATACCAACGCTGGAACCTATGCGGATTTCCTGATCGATTACGGTAAACGGCCGGCGTATCTCGCGGATGATCTTCTGCCCCACGGTCTCGGCGGCATTGGGGTCCTTCATGTCGCCTACGATGATGGTGAACTCATCCCCACCCATGCGTGCGACCAGATCCTCCTTGCGGGTGCAGGAAGTCAACCGCTTTGCGACCTGGCGAAGCAGATCATCGCCGTAGTCGTGTCCATAGTTGTCGTTCACGCTTTTGAACCCATCCAGGTCGATGAACAGCAGACCGGCATAGTTCCGGTTTCTCTTCGCCCTGGGCAGGTACAGGTTGAGGGTGTCGTAGAACAGGCGCCGGTTGGGCAGACCGGTCAGGGCGTCATAAAGGGCGAGCCTTTCCATCTTGTCGCGGGCTTCCTGCAATTCGGCGGTACGCTGTGCCACGCGTTCTTCCAGGTGATCACGGGCGTCGGCCAGATGGCGCAGCATGTTCCGTAAGCGCACGCTTACCGAGGCGGCAATCAGGGTGCTGATGAGGATGCCGATGAGCGCCAGTACACCCAACAGCATCCTGCCTTCTTCAATGGCGCGCTCCACTGCGGCACGGGCCTCCTGGGCGCGCTGATGCTCATGGTCGAGGAAATTGTCCAGGGCGGTGACGGCCTTGGCCTGTAGCGCGTAGATATCGACGGCAAGCAGGGTGCGGGCCTCGTCCAGCCGCTCGTCGGCAATCAGCTCCATGGCCTTTCGTTGCAAGGGGGCAACCGTTCGGGCGGCGTCGCGATGTTTCTCCAGCAACTCGATTTCCGTCGGATCGAGGTCTTCGGCAACCAGTTCCGCGCGGGTCAGCATGAAGCGCTCGCCCAGCTCCATGAAGGTTTCCAGCAGCTCCTGGCGTGCGAATGGGTCGTTGTGATCGGCGGCGGCTTGCAGAACGGCGGAACGTTCCCGTGCCCAAATGCGCATGTCCTGTACCTTTTCCATGCGCCGGTTGTAGGTGTTGACCACCTGTTTCAGGGAGGAAACGACATGGAATGCCTGATGCTGGCCGTACCAGGCGATAATGCCGATGAACAGGATGATGGCCGCAAAACCAAGGTAGAGCACTTTGGGATTTGCATCATCACCGCCCTGTCCGGTCTGATCATCAGCCGAAACCACTATGGGGACTTCCTCGTGGCTCTTTTTTATCATGATTTCAATGATCTGCCTGTGTGAGCCGCACCCTTGACAGTAAGGTGGCTGAGAGCCGCTTCTCCACCTTGCAGCCGTTACCAAGTCGAACCCTGACCAAGTCTCATTCAGAGCGCCCCGGCAACCTTGGATCAAGGCGCGGCTCGCAGGCAACGGCCCGGCCCTTGGCAGGAACCGCGGCGCCGAGCCGGGGCTTGCGGGGCGCTTCCTGCGGGCAAGCCACCGGGCGGCCCCCGCTGTGTTGCGCCTGAACGCCCGGCGACTTGCTGAACAGGGCTTCGTCAGGGTTTGGTTAGTATGTCGGACCTGAGCCGTAATCCTTTAGGGAACCTCTGATCAGGTCGCGCGTGCCTCGATCAGAGCTCCCTTGCGGGGCTTGTCTATTGGGGGAAGGATGAAAATCA
>CAYPEH010000208.1:0-2935 GCA_964409585.1 uncultured Chromatiales bacterium
GTCGTATGGTGCAGTAGACCATACCCGACCGTTTTAATCAAGTATACTATTACTCACTCTCCTTGAGGATTTTTTCCGCCTGCTCCGCTTCAGGAGAGGTACTCATCACCTCGCAGGCGGAAAGCTCCGGAAACTCCACATCCCCGGCATCCACGCCTATCTCCTTGAGAACCGTACACATTTCTTCCATCTTGCGATCCATCGCATGGATATGGTCGAGCATGCAGTTGATGGCAACCGCCACCGGGTCGGGCATCTCCTTGGTCGTACCGTAGGCATCGAATCCCATTTTCCGGGCAATCTGCTGACGATGTTCGTGGGGGCCTTCGGCCTTTCGCGACTGCGCAACCCGCCCCGGAACACCAACCACCGTCGCCCCGGCCGGCACCTCCTTCAACACCACGGCATTGGAACCGATGCGTGCGCCATCACCGATCTCTATGGGACCGAGAACCTTGGCTCCCGCGCCCACCACCACATCATTGCCCAAGGTTGGATGTCGCTTGCCCTTCTCCCAACTGGTGCCACCGAGGGTGACACCGTGGTAGAGAGTGCAGTCATCGCCGATCCGTGCCGTCTCGCCGATCACCACCCCCATACCGTGATCGATGAAAAAGCGCCTGCCGATGGTGGCACCCGGGTGGATCTCGACGCCGGTCAACCATCGCGCAATGGTCGAAAGCCAACGTGCCAGCCACTTGAAGCCCGCATTCCACAGGCGATGGCTGAACCGGTGAAACACCACCGCATGAAACCCCGGGTAGGTGGTGATGATCTCCCAGGTGGAACGCGCCGCCGGGTCACGATCGAATACGCAACGGATATCTTCACGCAGGTGTTGCAGCATGTTTCTGATCTCTCGAGTGTACTAAGCCGGTCCGTGGCGCCCGTTATACGGAACCGACGGGGTCAATCCCGCGGTGGTTTCATATCCTGCACCGCCGACAGGATGCCCCGCAGGATGTTGATCTCCTGCTGATCAGGCCGCGCACGGTTGAACAGGCGGCGAAGCCTGCGCATCAGTCTGCGCGGATGTTCAGGGTTGAGAAAACCGATGTAGTGCAATGTGCTTTCCAGATGCCGATACAGGCCCGCCATCTCATCGGCACTGGCCAGCGGTGCTTCCCGCTCTTCGGTGTAGTCCGGAACGCCGTCCAAAGCGGCCATGCGCAATTCATAGGCGATGACCTGCACCGCAGCCGCCAGATTGAGTGAGCTGTATGCCTCATCGGTGGGGATGTGCACCAGGAAATGGCAACGGTCCAGTTCCTCATTGGAAAGCCCGGTCTTCTCACGGCCGAAGACCACGGCCACCTCCGTATCCCGGCTCTCCGCAATCGCCCGTCTGGCGCACTCCCGTGTACCCAGCACCGGCCAGGGCACGGTGCGGGAACGGGCGCTGGTTCCGATCACCAGGCCACATCCGGCCAGCGCCGCATCCAGATCATCGAACACGGCGGCATCCGCCAGCACATCGTCCGCACCCGAGGCACGGGCCGTGGCCTCCGCACTGGGATAATCATGCGGTTCAACCAGGTGCAAACGGGAAAGCCCCATGGTCTTCATGGCACGGGCTGCCGCACCGACATTACCCGGATGGCTGGGATTGACCAGAACAATACGAATATTGGGAAGCATCCCAAACGTCCCTCGTCGGAAACCACGGGCGGCAATGGTGCAGCAGGGTGGCATCCGGGGCAAGGCATGGCAAACTTCCCTGCCGGTGCAATCTCCGCCGGGAACCGCCGGGCAAATGCCATCCAGGGGCCTGTCGGACTCAGGCTGAACCGGCTGCAAAAGCGCCCCGTCTCCGTCAAGCGTTACACTTTCGCATCCGGGTAGCATCCTCGCTGTCCTGCTCTTTCGCCACGATCCCCCTGAGTCCGGCAGGTTTAATTCTGGTATCCTTGCCGCCCGTTTTTCGCAGTGATCGATCCGCCACATGCAGCCAATGCTCAATATCGCCGTACGCGCCGCGCGTGCTGCGGGTAACATCATCCTCCGGTATATGGACCGGGTGGATACCCTCAACATCACCACCAAGCGGCGTAATGACTTCGTCTCCGAGGTCGATCTGCAGGCAGAACAGGAAATCATCCGGACCCTGCGCCGGTCCTACCCGGACCACGCCATTCTTGCCGAGGAAAGTGGGGATCAGGGCGAGAACGATGAATATCAGTGGATCATCGACCCCCTGGACGGCACCGCAAATTTCCTCCACGGTTTCCCCCATTTCGGGGTTTCCATCGCCCTTCGCCATCGTGGACGCATGGAGCAGGCGGTGGTGTATGATCCCGTCCGTCAAGAGCTGTTCACCGCATCCCGCGGTAGTGGTGCACTGCTCAATGATCGGAAGATACGTGTCAATCGTATGCCGGGGCTCGATGGAGCCCTGCTCGGCACTGGTTTTCCTTTCCGCAGTCCACGCCATCTGGATGCCTACATGCAGACCTTCCGCGTACTGTTCCCGCACGCGTCGGACGTCCGTCGCGCGGGCAGCGCCGTGCTGGATCTGGCTTATGTGGCGGCCGGACGTCTCGACGGTTTCTGGGAAATCGGCCTGAAGCCCTGGGATATGGCCGCCGGCACCCTGTTGATCCAGGAAGCAGGCGGCATCGTGGGGGATTTTTCCGGTGGCCATGAATTCATGAGCAGCGGCAATATCGTAGCGGGAAGCCCCAAGGTGTATGCGGGCATCGTCAAGGCCATCCAGCCCTGCCTCACCCCGGAACTGAAAAAATAGGAAAGCTCCGATCAGGTCGCTGCGCGCCTCGATCCGAGTTCCCTTCCGGGGGGTATATTGGGGGAAGGATGAAGCTCAATGGCTTGCGGGAAGGTCGATGCCCCCTTACCCCAAACCCCATCCCCCGGTACTTATTCAGACCTGAATCCGTGAGTTCATCGGGGCGCATAGCGCAAGCTCTTGATCCGCCTG
>CAYPEH010000209.1:0-2925 GCA_964409585.1 uncultured Chromatiales bacterium
CCGCAGTGTGCGCCTTTTCTCTTTCCCCGCTTCTGCCTTATCCGGGAATCAAGGACATTGGGGCCAGGGCACGCCTTCGCAATCCGCAATGGTGTAGAATCCCGCGCCTTGCCGATTGTCCAGCCCCGAAGGAGCCATCCCCATGGATCTGTCCACCCTCACCGCCGTTTCCCCCGTCGATGGCCGCTACGGCCGGGCCACCGAAGATCTGCGTCCGATCTTCAGCGAATACGGCCTGATCCGGCACCGGGTGCTGGTGGAGGTGCGTTGGTTGCAGGCCCTGGCCGCCCACGAGGGGATCGCCGAAGTGCCCCCCCTGTCCGGCCATGCCACCAACCTGCTCAACGATATCGTCGAGAAATTCTCCGAGGAAGACGCGCGCCGGGTGAAGAACATCGAGCGCACCACCAACCACGACGTCAAGGCGGTGGAATATTTCCTCAAGGAAAAGATCGCGGGCAACACGGAGCTGGAGGCCGTCAGCGAATTCATCCACTTCGCCTGCACCTCCGAGGACATCAACAACCTGTCCCATGCCCTGATGCTGCGCGAAGGCCGCAACCAGATCCTGCTGCCGCTGATGGACGAGGTCATCGACGCCATACGCAAGCTGGCCCATGAATACGCCGACCGGCCCATGCTGTCCCGAACCCATGGCCAGCCCGCCTCCCCCACCACCGTCGGCAAGGAAATGGCCAACGTCGCCTACCGCCTCAAGCGCCAACGCGACCAGGTGGCCGCGGTGAAGCTGCTGGGCAAGATCAATGGCGCAGTAGGCAACTACAATGCCCACCTGAGCGCCTATCCGGAACTGGACTGGCCGGACTTCGCCAGACGCTTCGTCGAATCCCTGGGCGCCGACTGGAACCCCTACACCATCCAGATCGAGCCCCACGATTACATCGCCGAACTGTTCGATGCGGTTTCCCGTTTCAACACCATCATCATCGACTTCGCCCGTGATATCTGGGGCTACATCTCGGTGGGCTATTTCAAGCAGAAGACCGTGGCCGGCGAGGTGGGCTCTTCCACCATGCCGCACAAGGTGAACCCCATCGATTTCGAGAACGCCGAGGGCAACATGGGTATCGCCAACGCCATCTTCGGCCACCTGGGCTCCAAGCTGGCCATCTCCCGCTGGCAGCGCGACCTGACCGATTCCACCGTGCTGCGCAATCTGGGCGTGGGTGTGGGCCATACGGTGATCGCGTTGAAATCCACCCTGCGCGGCATCGGCAAACTGGAAGTGAACGACGAACGGCTGCTGGAAGACCTGGATGCCAACTGGGAAGTGCTGGCCGAGCCGATCCAGACGGTCATGCGCCGTTACGGCATCGAAAAACCCTACGAGAAACTGAAGGAACTGACCCGTGGCAAGCGTGTGGACCAGGCCACCCTGCGGGCCTTCGTCGAAGGACTGGACATGCCCGAGGAAGGCAAGGCCCTGCTGCGGGACCTGACACCGGCCACCTACATCGGCAACGCCTCCGAGCAGGCGCGCGATATCTGAGCAGGACTCCGGCACGGCCTGGCAGTTCCCCGGCGGAAAATGCCGCGGGAACATTGCCGGAAAACTCCCATGGTGGCTCCACAGGCTTCAAGGAAGCTCTTCCACGAGGGGCCTCCCGCCTTCCCTCCATGAACCCGCCGAATTCCATTGCGCCAAATACATATTGGCGCCTGTCAGGAATCCCCCCGCAGGCGCCGGAAGAACTCCCGCCGCGACACCTCCTTCTGCCAGGGGCAATCCCGCCGCATCTTCCGCATGTTCTCGTCGCGGGTCCGGATGACCTCGTTCCAGGCCTCATAGACCGCCTCCGCATCCCGGTAGCCTTCCATGTTCAGCACCAGCGGCTGCATCAGGTAGTGCCCCAGGCGCGGCTCGTAATTGAGATGGGTCTTCTGCTCGCCGCCCAGCAGGTGCAGCGTCACCGCCGGGCCGATGACGCTGTACTCCGCATCCGCCCTGGCCTCCGGCGACCAATCCGCCGGCACCGGGATGCCGGGATCGGAATCGGGCCGGTAGATGCGGCTCAGCATCCAGGGGGTCAGCAGCAGGCAGACCTGCCAGTCGTCGATCCGGCGCAGGGCGCGCACCTGTACGGGCAGGCCGTGATTGACGGCGGGATCGTGCTGGAAACAGCGCCGGTGGATGTCCTGGTGCACCTCGACCAGCCGCTCACCGAACGAGCGCCCGTCCGTGGCTTCCTCCGGCCCGAGCTGCCAGCTCATGTCCCTGCCACCGCCGGGATCCGCTCCAGCAGCCGCCTGCCCAGGGACCGGTACAGCCGCAGTTCCGCACCGGCCGCCAGATCGGCCGCAAACCGCGGGACCCAGCGTTGCAAGTGCTCCGTCAGCAACTCATCCAGCAGTTCCCTGCTTTCACTGGACTCCTGCTCCAACAGCCAGGCGGCGCATTCCAGCTCGGTGCCAAGAAAATCGGCCAGATCTCCCTCGGCTTCCAGGCCGGCACGGGCGTAGAACGCCTCCATTTCGTCACGGACCGGACCATGCAACTGGCCGTGACGATAGGCCGACTCGAAGGGGGGACAGACGGTATTGGGATAACCGCTGATGAACAAGCGGGTATGCTCGCCCTGCCACTGCTCGAGGGACAGGCCACGCAACTCGTCGGCCCCGTCCCGCAACCAGGGATAGTCATCGGCGGCCTCGGCGATGGCCTCCAGCCCCCCCTCGTCCGGTGTACCGAGCAGAGCGGCGAAAATGCGGAGTTCGTTTGCGTCCTCTGCCTGCATGCCGCGATATTTCACCTCGACACCCGTCATGAACCGGGCGGGTTCACCGGGCAGGTTGAAAACCATGACCATACAATGGAATCTGCGCGCAAGCCAGCAGCCTGTCGGACTGGAGGGAAGCGAAGCGAAAATGTGGGAGAGCGAGGCCGCGCCCCGGATCGCGAGAGTG
>CAYPEH010000210.1:0-2850 GCA_964409585.1 uncultured Chromatiales bacterium
TCCTTCCCCCAATAGACAAGCCCCGCAAGGGAGCTCTGATCGAGGCGCGCAGCGACTGGATCAGAGGTTCCTTAGAACACCGCGAATGCAGATCACACGGTGGTTTGCATTACCCGAAGCCAGCAGAAGGGCAACAGGCGTGTCCCCCCTTCCCTCTCCCCATTCCTGTTCTGCCCCCGGGCACACCGGCACCAAAATGGACGTTGTGCGTGCTTGAGGCGAAAACGGGTGACGGGAATATGGAACTAGGCGGCGGCTTCCTAGTCCAAGAATATCCTGAGCTGCCCAATAAACTATTATGTGCAATTCAAAACTGAGGGTATTTATATGTTTATGATCGAGTATAAAGATATCGGCTGGTGGTATTGGCTGGTAACAGCCGGACTGCTTACATATGGTGTGTTGGGGGAGCCGATAGGATTTATGCTCGCCATAGGTCTTACTGTATTTCAGCTATTCCACTTTGTTATTCGGGAAGGCAGCATTACCGCCTTTCCTATTCAGGTACGGTTCTGGTATCTGATTCTCCTTCTTGTCGCGTTACCAGAACCACTGCAATTGATATATTGGATCCCAACCATAGGCACATGGGCACAGATAATATTTGGTTATTGCACTATGGCACGCATCGTCTCCCTGTTTCCATGGAATCGAAGTGAACAATTATCACTTGATCTATTAAAGAAAACATTTTTTTCCCGCCCTGTTCGAGGAAGCATCAAACAAGGGTTTACAGCCTCCAGGTAGTTATAAGTTGCACAGTCTTTCACGACCCGCGACCGAGTGTTCCGAATGTACAGGGAACCTCTGAACAAGTACCTGGGTTTGGGGGAAGGGGTGCATCAACGCTCCCGCAAGCCATTGATTTTCATCCTTCCCCCAATAGGCAATCCCCCGCAAGGGAACTCTGATCAAGGCGCGCAGCGCCTTGATCAGAGTCTCCCAGTGATGGTTATCACCTGACAGTCCCGTTCCCGGCTGGCACTCATCAGACGGCCTTCCGGTCGCCTCCCTGTTCGGGCTTAGCAGGCTGTCGTGTCCGCCCAAGTGTGCGCGAAACAAGGCAAAAACCGGCGAAAAAGCGCAGTTTATGGGTAATAAATGAGCATTTTGGGCCGGTTTTTGACGCCGTATCGCGCCGCCTGAGTAGAATTTCAACAGCCTGTGTCAGGGACGTTTCAATTCCCTGCCTTGCGAGAAAATAGCCCCATCCAGAGAACATCAAGGTGGTGATCACCCCGTGCCGATGTCCAGGCAGACATATTTCACCTCCAGGTACTCCTCTATCCCGTATCGGGAGCCTTCCCGCCCGATCCCCGATTGCTTCATGCCGCCAAAGGGGGCCACGGCGGTGGATATGATGCCGCTGTTGACGCCAACGATGCCGTATTCCAGGCGCTCGGCCACCCGCCACACCCGGCGCAGATCGTTGCTGTAGAAATAGGCCGCCAGGCCGTATTCGGTATCGTTGGCCAGCTCCACCGCCTCCTCGTCCGAAACGAAACGAAACAACGGCGCCAGCGGGCCGAAGGTCTCCTCGCTGGCCACGCGCATCTCGCGGGTCACGTCGGCGAGCACGGTGGGCTGGAAGAACGTGCCGCCCAAGGCATGGCGGGCGCCGCCGGTCATCACCCGCGCCCCGCGCCCGAGCGCGTCGGCGATGTGCCCCTCGACCTTTTGCACCGCCGCCTCATCGATCAGCGGTCCCTGCACGACTCCCTCCTCCATGCCGTCACCCACCTGCAATGCGGCCACTTTCGCCGCCAGCCGTTCGGCGAACTCATCATAGATCCCGTCCTGCACGAGGATGCGGTTGGCGCAGACACAGGTCTGGCCGGTGTTGCGATACTTGGACTGGATCGCACCCTCGACTGCGGCATCCAGGTCAGCGTCGTCGAAAACGATGAAGGGAGCATTGCCGCCCAGTTCCAGGGAGATCTTCTTCACCGTATCCGCGCACTGGCGCATCAACTCCCGGCCCACTTCGGTGGAACCGGTAAAGCTCAGTTTGCGCACGGTGGGATTGGCGGTCAGCTCACTGCCCACCCGGCTGGAGGGTCCGGTCACCACGTTGAGCACGCCGGCCGGTAGTCCCGCCCGCGCGGCCAGTTCGCACAGGGCCAGGGCCGAGAAGGGAGTCTTTGAGGCCGGCTTGACCACCATGGTGCAGCCGGCGGCCAGCGCCGGCCCGGCCTTGCGGGTGATCATGGCGGCGGGGAAGTTCCAGGGCGTGATGGCGGCGCAGACACCGACCGGCTGTTTCAGCACCAGGATGCGTTTGCCGGCCTGGTGCTCGGGAATGGTGTCGCCGTAGACTCGCCGGCCTTCCTCGGCGAACCATTCGATGAAGGAGGCCGCATAGGCGATCTCCCCCCGCGCCTCCGCCAGGGGCTTGCCCTGCTCGGCGGTCATGATGCGCGCCAGGTCCTCCTGATGCTCCAGAATCAACCCATGCCAGCGCCGCAGAATCGCGGCCCGTTCACCCGCGGTGCGGTCCCGCCAGGCAGGCCAGGCCGCTGCCGCCGCATCGATGGCGGCACGGGTCTCGGCGGCTCCCATGGCCGGCACGCTGCCGATCCTGCCGCCATTGGCCGGATTGACGACCTCCAGGACCGCACCATCATCGGCGTCACGCCAATGTCCATCCACATAACACTGCTGTTTCAGCAGGGATTCATCGCTCAATCGCATGACACTCCCCCTTTGTCGAAGCAGGGTGGAAAACGGGTGTTTTCAACTTAACAGCCTGTCGGACTGGGGGGAAGCGAAGCGAAAATGTGGGAGAGCGAGGCCAGTTTTTCATGATTTTGAGGCGCATAGTGGGGCTACGCAACGAAAAATCAGGGAAAA
>CAYPEH010000211.1:0-2790 GCA_964409585.1 uncultured Chromatiales bacterium
GTTTCCCCTGACGCCGCTCGCGCGGCCCGATGCGACCGTCGTCATTGCGGTCCAGACGGTCGGCGATCGGATCATCCCCTCCGCCGGCATCGCCGTCCTGGGCGTGCAGCGGCGCGGCGGCAATCAACAGACCCGCCAGGGCCGTCAGGCCCAGATGGCGCAGGATCTCCCCAAGGCGGCGATGATCGTTTCGTGTGTTCATGAGTCAGCCCTCATCTCGATGGTTAAACGGATTTCATGCGGCGTGGGAAATTTTCCCTCGCATGGGCGCAGATTAGGTGGGAATTTTTCCCACGTCAACCCCATCCACCTCCTTTTTCGCCAACACAGTGAAAAACACCGCGTGGGATTGTTTCCCACATCACTCTGCGCTATACCCCTATCCCGGATGTTTCCACCATGAGCACACCGGGCCGCACCCAACCATGCCAGACCAGCCATCCGCTCCAGCACAAACCAGCCCCGCCCTGCAATCGGCACTGCGCCACTTGCTGCGGCCCCTGGTGCGTCTGCTGGTGCGTCATGGCATCACCTTCCCGCAACTCAGTTCGCTGTTGAAAGAGATCTACGTGGAATCCGCCCGCGAGGATTTCGCCCCCCCCGGAGGGCAGTTGACGGACAGCCGGGTGACCCTGTTGACCGGCGTCCACCGCAAGGACGTCAAACGCCTTCGTGAACAGGCCCATGTGGAACGCAGCCCCGCGCCCAGATCGCTTTCACTCGGCGCTCACGTCATCTCGCTGTGGACCGGGGATCGTCTGTACACCGATGAGCATCACCAGCCCCTGCCATTGCCACGAACCGGCGACGCTCCATCCTTCGAATCCCTGGTGCGATCCGTGAGCACCGACATCCGCCCTGGCGCTGTGCTCCATGACTGGCTTGAACGCGGCCTTGCCCATGTGGATGACAACGACCGCATCGTGCTGAACGAAAGCGCCTTCGTCCCCCGCACGGACCTGGACGAACTGGCCTACTATCTGGGCCGCAACCTGCACGACCATATCGCCACCTGCGACTACAACCTGGCCGCCCAGGGCTCCGCCCAGATCGAACGCGCGGTGTATTACGACCAACTCTCCCCCGAGAGCGTCCAGGAACTGGAGGCACTGGCGCGCGAGCAGGGCATGCAGGCCCTGCTCGCGGTCAACCGGGCCGCCCGCGCCCTGGCCGAACGGGACAGAAAACGCACGGATGCCAATCGACGCATGAGTTTCGGCGTCTATTTCCATACCCCCCGCGAACCAGGCGGGGAGCAGGACTGAATCATGCTCGCCCGCCTGCTGCCGCTACTAAGCCGGACCTTACGATTCAGCCTGGTATTGATCCTCCTGTCCGGCACCGCCACCGCCGGAGAATGGGAATCCGGCAGCGGCCTGGGCGGAACCGGGCATGCCGCCGACGGCCCCGGTATCGGCGGCACCGGCCTGACCATGGACGGCCAGGAAGCCGATGGCACCGGCCTGGGTGGTACCGGCCGGGTCGCAGATGGCGGAACCGGTATCGGCGGCACAGGACTGATCGGCACCATCACCGCTTTCGGCAGCATCTGGGTCAACGGAGAGGAGGTGCATTACAGCGAGGATCTGCCGGTGGGCATCTACGAGCGCCAGAGCACGCCACAGGACTTGCGTATCGGCCAGGTAGTCGAGGTGGAGGCGGACGAACGCCAGGGCCGTTTGATGGCCCGCCGCATCGATGTGCGTCATGCCGTGGCAGGGGTCATCGAATCCATCGACCGGCAGCGCAACGAAATCGTGGTACTGGGACAACATATCCGCCTGCCCGAGGACGATGCCACCACCTCCAACCTGCGGGTCGGAGACCGTATCGGCGTATCCGGCCTGCGGGACGGACAGGGCCGCATCATCGCCTCCCATCTGGACACCCCGCCCGAGGGCACCCCCGCTTTCGTCCGCGGTCCGGTGGAACGTATCGAAGGCGACCGCATGATCATCGGCGGCGCCGAGTTCGAGCTGCCGGCCGGCCAGAGCCGCCAGGGTCTGACCCGTGGACGGGAAGTCACCCTCTATGGCCGCCAGGAAGGGTCCCGCCTGCGGCCCACGCGCATGAAACTGGCCCAGGAGATACCCTTTGCCGGCCGTGTGGAGCGCCTCTCCGTGGAGGGCTTCGTCGGTCCGCAGGGACGCCGGATCGCCGGCCTGCGCCTGCCCGACGGGGCCAAGGGTTTCAGGCCCGGCCAGCGCATCGTGATCGATGGACGTATCGGCAGAAATCACCAGCTGCGCAGGGACGGATTGAAAATACGTTCAGCCCCCTTCAAGGGCCGGCGAAAAAGCCACCGTCCAGACGACGTACCGAAACGCCAGGACGCAACCAGGCCGCCCGGCACCGGACGCGGTATGGCACCCCCTGGTGCCCGCGCACGGCCCCATGCGAATCGCGACAAGGGAAGGCCCCGACTCCAGGGGCGGCCGCTGGGGCCCGCCCGCAATCGCCCGCCACGCGGGATGGAAGGGCAAAGGCCCCCGCGCATCCGGCCCGGTATGGACAGGGGGGCTCGCCCGCTCCGGGGCAACAGCCGTGACGGCAAAATGCGGCCGTTTCAGCGTGGACAGGAACGATTCAAACCAAAACGCGGATTCACGCCCCCAAGGCAGCGCAATCTGCAAAGGCGTCCGGCCTTTCCGCGCAAGGGCAGGCGCCCGCCGGCGGGCAACCGGGGCGGCGGCAAAGGCCGGCGACGTTGAGTATTAACCCGGCGACATAATAGATCGTGTTCAGAGCCTCAGGCATCTTCCCTGTCAAGGCGCGCGCCGCAGGCAATGG
>CAYPEH010000212.1:0-2692 GCA_964409585.1 uncultured Chromatiales bacterium
CCTCAGCAGATCCACGCGGATCGGGTTGTCGAAACGGGCGCCATCCTCGCCCATGTGCGCCATGAACCGTTCGCGCACCTCACGATACAGGGCCTCGTCCAGGCGGTGCCGGGTGTGGGTGACCTTGAGGATACGGTCCTCGAAGTCGGCGAAGTCGCGGTAGGACGATTGCGTGCTGCAGAAGATCTGCCGCTCCAGCTCGAACAGGCCCGAGTCCACCGCCTCGCGCACCGCCGTGAAGGCCGCCTCGCGCATCTCCTTCTCGTCGTGGAACAGGCGCAGGATGTCGTTGAAGGGACCGGCATAGACCGGCTCCGAGATCCACGCCAGACCACCAGGTTTCAGCACACGGGCGATCTCGGCCATGGATGCCGCCATGGATTCCGGCGGCACGTGGTGCAGCGATTTGAACATGAATACCCGGTCGAAGCTGCCATCCGCCGCGTCGATGGCCTCCGCGCCACCATAGCGGAACTCCACCCTGGGCAGATCGTCGATCATGAGATTCTTCTCGTGCTGAATCCGGTCCACCTCGGTGGCGACCATGGAATCGATGGGGAAACGTTCCGCAATGGCACGGGTCATGCGCGCCCGGCCACAACCCAGCTCCAGCACCCGCACCCCCTCCATGGGCAGGTAGCGGCCGATCAGTTCCAGTTCATCGCAAATGGTGGTGGCCTCAGGATTCTGGATACGCATATCGACTCATGCCTCGCTGGCGGTGAAAGGTTGGCGGCGGTCACGGAAGCGCCCCGACCACATGGAAGCGGGGCATCGCATTCGCCGGCTGCGGCCGCTGCCCATCGCCGTGCCGGCGGGAATAGAATACACACTCCCGTCCACCATTATCCGGCCCCATGGGGCCTCTGAACAGATCGTGGCATGAGCTATCTCGACCGCATCCGTGCCTGCAACCAGTGCAATCCCGAGGGATACCGCCCATTCCACGTGGATGGCAGCCGCTTGGGCTGGGTGCGGCACGAATTCGCCGAACACCTGAACGAATGGCCCGAGGTATTCCGGGTCAGCACCGGACGGGTGGAACTGAATCCGGCCTTGCAGGGCTTCGAGGAACGCTCACGGGCCGTGGCCGAGGTGACCACCACACTGGTGCGGCGTGGACACATCCACCGCCACCATGGTGAACCCTACCCGGTGACGGCGGGCAACCGGGAGCAGGCCCTGTTCGTGGTGGACCGCGCCTCGGCCTCCTATTTCGGCATCCGCGGCTTTGGCCAGCACCTCAACGGCTTCGTCCGCGACGGCAATGAATTGAAGATGTGGATCGCCCGCCGCTCACGACATAAACCCCACGAGCCCGGAAAACTGGACCATCTGGTGGCGGGCGGCCTGCCTGCACACCTCAGCCTGGCCGACAACCTGGCCAAGGAATGCTGGGAGGAGGCCGCCATACCTGCCACACTGGCAGCCCAGGCACGCCCCGTGGGCACGGTCAGTTATTGCGCACAACTGCCCTGGGGGCTGCGACCGGACGTGATCTACTGCTACGACCTGGAACTGCCCAAGGATTTCCAGCCCCGCTGCACCGACGGCGAAGTGGAGGCGTTCTTCCTCTGGCCCCTGAGGCAGGTGGCGGAACGGGTCCGTGACAGCGAAGACTTCAAACTCAATTGCAACCTGGTGATCATCGACTTCCTGGTGCGTCACGGGTATATCCAACCGGACGAACCGGACTACACCGACATCGTGCAGGGACTGCACCGCTGAGGAACCCCCATGAATCCCGACATCAACGCACTACTGGAAAAGATCAGCCGCATGGAAGAAGAACTGGAGGCCGAATTCGCCCGCCGGCGCAGCCTCTTCCATTACCATTTCGAACGCAACAAGGTGTTGTTCGAGCAGGAGATACAGCGCCATCACCGCGGATTGCGCCAGGGCATCGGCGCCTTTCTCAAAGGAACCCGCCTGCGCGACCTGGTCTCCGCCCTGACGACCTACGCCATGATCCTGCCTCTGGTGTTCCTGGATCTGTTCCTGTGGATGTACCAGCACACCAGTTTCGCCATCTGGCGGATACCGCGCGTGGCGCGCAAGGACTACATCGTCATCGACCGGCACCAACTGGCCTATCTCAACGGCATCGAAAAACTCAACTGCGTCTACTGCGGCTACGCCAACGGCCTCGCCGCCTATTTCCGTGAAGTGGCCGCGCGCACCGAACAATACTGGTGCCCCATCAAACACGCCCGCCGCATCCAGGCGGCACACCCCCGCTACGCCCTGTTCACCGATTACGGAGACGCCGACGCCTGGCGCCGGGAGAGCCGCGAGAGGGAATTGCGCAAGCGCCTGCGCGGGCGGTGAGCCTCCTTCGGAGAGATCGTCCCTTGGGGGAGCGCCTGCCTGTCGGCAGTCCGCGGGATTCCGTATGGATCGGCCGAGGAAGCGGGGCAGCGGCGGCTTTTCCGACAGGCTCCTACCCCAGATTTTAAGGGGTTGCTTATATTAGCTCTCTCTAATAAACTGCGCGCCTCGTCGTCCCCCGGCGGTCACTCCGCCGTCCGGGACGACACCCTCCGCGTTCCTCCCAATATCCCCTTGGGGATTGCACGCCGGCCCGGTCGTTCCGGGCCGGTTTCTTTTTGGGAAACTCTGATCAAGTCGCTCCGCGCCCCGATCAGAGTTCCCTTGCAGGGAGTCGTCCATTGGGGGAAGGATGCCAATCAAT
>CAYPEH010000213.1:0-2523 GCA_964409585.1 uncultured Chromatiales bacterium
ATCTCTTGATCCGCCTGGCTATATGAAAAATCTCACCAGACCGTGGGGTATGGCTTCGATTTTTCATTACGCCATTCGAATCAATATCTTACACTCTGCATCCCCTCTGAACCCACGGATTCAGGAGGCGCCTTTCACTCGCTCTCCGCCCGCAGCCGCAGATCGGTTTCCTTCAGCAACTTGAGCAGGCGCAGCGCCAGATTGGAGTCGGTTTCCGCCGTCACTGGCACATACCATTGATTGGCGGCGGCAAAGTGGGCGCATTTTACCGCATCCTTCTCCGTCATCAGTACCGGCAGCCCGTCGGCGAAATCCAGATCCGCCGTCACGAAGGCATGGTGATCGGGAAACGGGTGTTCGATGATCTCGATGCCGTGCCTGCGCAGCAGGCGGAAGAAACGCCCCGGATGGCCGATACCGGCCACGGCGTGCACCCGCCGGCCCTTGAATTCCTCCAGCGGCACCTCACGCTCCCCGGTCACTTTGCGCGCCGTGCGCGCGGTCAGTTTCATGGGGTATTCCAGACGCTGGCGGTGGCCACCGTTGACGACGACGAAATCCGCCTCCGTCAATCGTGATGCCGGTTCACGCAACGGCCCCGCCGGCAGGCAGTGGCCGTTGCCGAAGCGGCGTTCGCCATCCACCACGGCGATCTCGATGTCGCGCCCCAGGGCGTAATGTTGCAGGCCGTCGTCCGCCAGGATCACGTTGCATTCACTGTACTCCAGCAGGGCCTCGGCCGCTGCCACCCGGTCGGGGCCCACGGCTATGGGACAACGGGTCATGCGCGCCAGCATCACCGCCTCATCACCCACCACCGCCGGGTCGCTGTCCGCCCGCACCTGTTGCGGCCATTGCCGGGCATTACCCCGGTAGCCGCGGCTGACGATGCCGGGACTGTAACCGGCCTTGCGCAACAGACCGGCCAGGGCGGCGACCAGTGGGGTCTTGCCGGTGCCGCCCACGCTGACATTGCCGACGACGATGACCGGCACGGGCATGTGGCGCACGTGCAGCCAGTTCATCCGGTAGAGGGCGCGGCGCAGTTTGACCAGGGCACAGAACACCCAGGACAGGGGGGTCAGGATATAGGCCAGCCAGTTGTTGTCGTACCAATAGGCGTCGAGACGTTTCATGGCAATGGGAGGCAAAGCGGGAAACACTGCGGCATATCATCCACCGGCGGTCACTGGCAGACGATCACCGTAATGCACATAGAACCATTTCATGATAAAGGGCGGCAACAAGGTAGTCAGCGCGATCACAATGACCATGCCTGCATAGATTTCATTGCTGAATATGCCACTTACCCTGCCCAGCTCGGCGAAAATGAGACCCACTTCACCACGGGGTATCATGGCCAGCCCCACCACCCAGCGGGCAACCCACGGCTCCTTGATGAGAAAGGCACCCAGGAGCTTGCCCATGATGGCCGCTGCCAGCAGCGACAGGGAGAACCCCCAGATGAAGGGCGAACCCCAATCGATCTCGCGCAGGTTGAGGGAAAGTCCCACAAACACGAAAAATATCGGAGTAAACAGATGGACAATGGGCCTCATCTGATCCTCGATGCGGTGCGCGAAAAGCTCATCGGAGTGCAGGGCGATACCCAATGGCAGAAAGAAGCGTCTCGACAGGGCCAGGCCCGCGGCAAAGCCGCCCAGCAACTCCGGCGCTCCCATGAAATGGGCCAGCCAGGCAAAGAACAACACCAGCGATACGATGGTGGTAGGAAGCAGACCGGGGATCTCGCTGACCGCATCGAAATGCTTGATGATCAATGAAATCAACTTGGCGGCGATGGGCGCCAGGACAAAAAAGGCGCCTACGAACACCAGCACTTTGCCCGCGTTGAGCAGGCTCACTCCGCCGCCGATGGAGAACTCGTAGAGTAACGCCAACAGCACCACCCCCAGCACGTCATCCAATACGGCTGCACCCAATACAATCTGCCCCTCGGGTGCCTGCTGGCGCTTGAGATCGGACAATACACGCACAGTGATGCCGATGCTGGTAGCGGTGAGCGTGCCGCCGATAAACAGCGACACCAAAAGCGACAGCCCGAAAACCCAGTAGCCCAGTGAGAAGCCCAATACCAGCGGCAGCACAAAGCCGGCAATGGCAACCACGAGAGACTTGATGCCGGTACGCACCAGACGTTTGACGTCGGTCTCCAGTCCAACCTCGAACAGCAGCAGGATAATACCGATTTCCGCCATCAGTTTGATGGCCTCGACCGGTTCGATCCAGCCCAGCAGGCTTGGCCCCAATACCACGCCGGCGAACAGCTCGCCGATCACCGAGGGAGCCTGAAGCCGCGTTGCCAGTTCCGCGAACACTCGCGCCGTCAGGAGAATCACCAACAGATAAAGAAAAAACTCATGGGTTTCCATCAAACATTCACCTAAAAAGCCTTTCCCCCATATTCCCGATCCTGCCTTGCCCGTTCATGCCCTCTTCCTGCTTCTCTTTCGTTCACCCGGCTGGGCACGCGATTGGGGGGCATCCCTAGACATCATGTTT
>CAYPEH010000214.1:0-2519 GCA_964409585.1 uncultured Chromatiales bacterium
CTAGACAATGATCGTAAATAGGTTCTATCTATCGCAACGATATGATTAAACGATTTCCTCTATTATCCGTTCTGCTGAATACTGCTCTCCAGGCAATCACCCGACGGGTACACCGCCCGGCGACACAAACCGACAGGAGAGCATCATGTTCGACAACCGCGAAGGCCAACGCATCCCCCAAGTCACTTTCCACACCCGCAACGGGCATCAGTGGGTGGATGTATCCACCGACGATATTTTCAAGGGCAGGACCGTAGTCGTTTTCTCCCTGCCGGGGGCGTTCACCCCCACCTGCTCCTCCACCCATGTGCCCCGCTACAACCAGCTGGCCGATGCCTTCAAGGCCCAGGGCGTGGACGAGATCGTATGCATCTCGGTCAACGACGCCTTCGTCATGAACGAGTGGAAGGCCGTGCAGCGGGCCGACGACATCACCTTCCTGCCGGACGGCAACGGTGATTTCACCCGTGGCATGGGCATGCTGGTATCCAAGAGTGATCTCGGGTTCGGTGACCGCTCCTGGCGCTATTCCATGCTGGTGAGGGACGGTGTGGTGGAGAAGATGTTCATCGAGCCAGACGAGCCGGGCGATCCCTTCAAAGTCTCCGACGCCGACACCATGCTGGCCTACATCGCCCCCCACGCGGTAAAGCCGCTGGATGTCACCATCTTCACCCGCGAGGGCTGCCCCTTCTGCTCACGGGCCAAGGCCATGCTGAAGGATGCGGACATCCGTTACGACGAACTGGTACTGAACCGGGATTACAGCGAGGTGACCCTTCGTGCGGTGGCCGGCGAATCCATGGTGCCGCAGGTGTTCATCAACGGGGAGCACATCGGCGGGGCCGACAGGCTGGAGGCGTTCCTCGCCGATGCAGCTCCGGCGGTCTCCTCCGCTCGGTGACGGATCCCAGTAACCGGCGTACAGACCCCTGCTCACGACCGATCCCCGTTCATCGAGCCGCTGGGCCCTCAGGACGTGGCCCGCCAGGCGCCCAAGAGCGAGGTGGCGCAGTGGTATCAAAGCCACTATCAGTGTGAACCCCCCCTCACCCTGACCCTCTCCCCCCACGAGGGGGGTGGGGGTGAGGGCGAAACGCAAGCCGGCCCGCGTTTCATCGACCGGGGGGGGCGCCGCCGCTCCATGGCTGTCAACCCGGCCACCTTATGTCGGGTTCAGAGCTTCAGGCATGTTCCATATCAAGGTGCGCAACGCAGAGAGGGGATATGCTTGAAGCTCCTGACAGATTGATTTTTCATGACAGGCCGCGCATCACTGCTGGCCGGACAACTCACCCCGCACCGCCGTGGCGATCAGACCGGAGCGGGTCATCCCATGCGCCTTGGCGTAGCGGTCCATCTGCGCCACCAGGCCACGCGGCAGCGAGATATTCAGGCGGACGGGCCGGGTGTCCAGACGGCTGGTGTCAATCTCCACCAGCAGCCACACGCCGCCCCGGTACTGATCGTCGTCCATCAGCTTCTCCAGCGGCGTCGGCGAGGGAAGCTCCATATCCTCGCCCTCGCAATACAGCTCGATGGCCTCCTGCACCATGGCGGGTATCTCCTCCCACTCATCGGCCGCGCTGAAGCAGCCGGGGAAATCCGGCACGGTGATGCCGTGTGCATGTTGCTCATCGCCTGGATGCACATAGACGGGATAGATCATCGCTCACCTCCACTTCCAGCCGGCTTGCCGGTAGATGTTACGCAGGGTGCCAATGGGTATGCCCTTGCGTGGGTGGGGGACCACCACGTGACCGGGTTTCTCCGGGTGCTTGAATTTCTCGTGGTCGCCCTTGCCGCCGACACGGACCCATCCATCGGCTTTCAATCGCTTGATGAGTTCCCTGCTGTTCATGCGCACACATATACACACAAATACACAAAGAACAAGCCCAAATTGACACCCCGCGCCCACCCGGCCTATCGCTCACGCCCTGCAATCCACTCCTTCAGCACCCCGTCCATGCGCGTCTGCCGGCCCTACAGGCCGACGTCGCGCGCCGTCCTCTTGCGGAAAGGTGTATTGGTGCCCGGAGCCGGAATTGAACCGGCACGGCCTCGCGGCCGGCAGATTTTAAGTCTGCTGCGTCTACCAGTTCCGCCATCCGGGCAGGAGATGTGCGGGGGATACTAGCAGCCTGTCGGACTGAGGATGAAGCGGCTGCAAATGCGGGAGAGCGGTCCATTTTTCCCTGATTTTTCGTTGCGTAGCCCCACTATGCGCCTCAAAATCATGAAAAACTGGCCTCGCTCTCCCACATTTTCGCTTCGCTCCACCTCAGTCCGACAGGCTGCTAGGGAGAAAGATGGAGGCCGGACCCGGAGTCGAACCGAGGTACACGGATTTGCAGTCCGCTGCATAGCCACTCTGCCATCCGGCCGTATTGCGGGACCCGCCTTGCACAGGTCCCTAACAGCCTGTCGGACTCGGGCTGAATCGGCTGCAAAAGCGGGACAACGGTCTGATTTTCCCTGATTTTTCGTCACATAGTTCCCACTATGCTCCTCAAAAT
>CAYPEH010000215.1:0-2374 GCA_964409585.1 uncultured Chromatiales bacterium
GGCGCGATGATCGTGCCGGGCTGGTCGTTCTCAGGCGGATTTCCGACCGAGTCAATGGCCCAAAATACCGGCTGAGGGCGGCCAGAACGGCGCGGGGGCGCACCCAACCAGGGCCCGGTTACATTTCATTACCGGCCTATATATAACGACATCTCAATAGAATCAGTAACTTGTCGGCCGGGTGCAATATTGGGGTTAGTCCGACAGCCAGATCAACGAGGCCATGCGTCCGGTCACACCATCGCGCCTGTAGGAAAAGAAGATCGATGACTGTTCATAAGTACAGTATCCACCGCCATATATCCGCCTCACTCCACATGAGCGGAGGCGTTGCCGCGCCAGTTCATACACATCCGCCAGCCAATGTCCCGGCCGGCCTGGCCGGAAGGCCGACTCCGCCTGCCGGTCCACACGCAAAAAACACGATCTGACCTCATCCCCGACCTCGTAACGTCCCGCCCCGATGGCGGGGCCCAGCCATGCCAGCAATTCAGCGGCCGGCGTGGCAAGCGCTTCCACCGCCGTCTCCAGCACACCGGCGCAAAGGCCACGCCAACCGGCATGCACGGCCGCAATCCGGGTACCCGAACGGTCACAGAACAGCACGGGCAGGCAATCGGCAGTCATCACGGCGCACACCACGCCCGCCGTGAGCGCATAGGCACCGTCCGCCTCCGTACCCATTTCCGCGGCGGATGCATCCACCACGCGCCGGCCATGGACCTGGCTCAACCATAGCGGCCGGGAAGGCAGTGACAATGCGGATTCGAGCCGCCGGCGGTTCTCCCTCACATGCTCCGGATCGTCGCCCACATGGCCACCGAGATTGAGACTGTCATAGGGCGCCTCACTCACCCCGCCCCGGCGCGTGGTACTCACCGCGCGCACGTTGCCAGGCGCCGGCCAGTCCGGCCGTAACCAGCCGTTCTTATTAACCCGGCGCCAATCCATGTCACCCTCAGCCACCACGAGCGCCCCCGTGGCGAGGCGCCGTGCCGAAGGCAGGGCCACTCCCTGTCGAGGTGCGGCAACGACGTCCACGGGGGCGCTCGTGGTGGCCGAACCGTATGAATATCCATAAGATCGGGACGTCAGACAGAAGCCAGCACTTTGTTGCGCTTCTTGCCAATGGAGTGACCATTGCCCGCGAAGCGCGCCGCGTTCTGACTTCTGTCTGACGTCCTGAGGGTGGCATGGATTGGCGCCGGGTTAATAATCCCGGCCATCATCCAATACCCCCTCCACGGCATCCCGGTCCGCACGCAGGACCGCCAGCAGGGCGCGCATATCCTCCGGCAGCGGACAGCTCCACTCCATGGCCTCGCCGGTTTCCGGGTGGATCAGGGACAGGCGTCCGGCATGCAGGGCCTGCCGGCGGAAACCACGCAATACGGCAATCAGCTCCCCACCGGCCTGGGGAGGGATGCGCTGACGGCCGCCATAGACCGGGTCCCCCACCAGCGGATGGCGGATATGGGCCAGATGCACCCGGATCTGATGGGTGCGGCCGGTCTCCAGACTGACCCGCAGATGGGTGTGGGCACGGAATCTCTCCACCACCCGATAGTGGGTCACCGCCGGTTTCCCGCCATCACGCACCGCCATGCGTTTGCGGTCCACCGGATGGCGTCCGATGGGTGCATCCACCCGGCCGCCTCCCGTCATGACGCCATTAACCACGGTCTGGTATTCACGCCCCATTTCCCGTGCCTGCAACGATTCCACCAGGTGCTTGTGCGCCTTCAGGGAGCGCGCCACCACCATCAGACCGGTGGTGTCCTTGTCGAGGCGGTGCACGAGACCGGCGCGCGGCAGTGCGGCCAGTTCCGGGGCATGATGCAGCAGGGCATTCTGCACCGTGCCATCGGGGTTCCCCGCGGCCGGATGCACCACCATGCCCGCGGGCTTGTTGAGGACGATGATGGACTCATCCTCGAACACTACATCCAGGGGAATGTCCTGCGGCTCACAACGCTCGGTGGCATCCAGGGGCAGTTCACCCACCTCCAGGAAGATTGCCTCCCCACCGAGCAGGCGATCCCTGGTTCGCCGATGCTGGCCATCCACACGCACCATGCCCTGCCTGATCCATACTTGCAGGCGGCTGCGGGAAAAACCGGGGAACAGTTCCGCCAGAATCTGATCCAGGCGGCGTCCAGCCATTTCCTCGGGCACCCGTGCCTGCAATCTCGTCGGGGAATCCACCATCTCTCCACTCTCACTATTGGTCCGGCTCTGTGTTGCGGCCCTTGCCAAGGACCGGGCCACTGCCCGCGGGCCGCGCCTTGATCCGGAACATCCGGGGCACTCTGAGTGTGGCTTTACTTAGCAGCCTGTCGGACTCGGGCTGGATCGGCTGCAAAAGCGGGACAGC
>CAYPEH010000216.1:0-2337 GCA_964409585.1 uncultured Chromatiales bacterium
CATCGGCAACCCCCTCTTCCTCTGGCGCGTTTGGCGCTGGTCGAAACGCCGGCAGACTGCCAGCATGGAGAAATGAATGAGCGAAGACCGCTACGATCCCTGGAACGATCCTGAACTCCTCGATGAGGTGATGGACAAATTCTCCGGCAGCCAGAGCACCCTGGCACGTTCCTGGGCCAATATCCGCTGGAAACTCAAGCGCCTCGTCTGGCAGGGGGTCGTGCGCTCAACCTATGTCCTGAAGCGACTGATCGACATCGTTGGTTCCACTGTGGGCATCCTTCTGCTGTCCCCCGTCTTCCTCATCACCTGGGCAGCCATCAAGATCGAGGATCCCGGCCCCGCCCTCTTCAAACAGGAGCGGGTGGGCAAGTGGGGCAAAACCTTCACCATGTACAAATTCCGCTCCATGGTGATGAACGCCGACCAGATGAAGGACGAACTGCTCGATCAGAACGAGTCTGCTGGTGGCGTGCTGTTCAAGATGAAGGAAGACCCCCGCATCACCAAGGTCGGCAAGTGGATCCGCAAACTCTCCATCGACGAACTTCCGCAATTGTTCAACGTGCTGCGCGGTGACATGTCCCTGGTGGGACCGCGCCCCCCCGTACCACGCGAGGTAGCCGAATACACCCTCGCGGACCGCCGGCGGCTGGACGTCATCCCCGGCATCACCGGCCTGTGGCAGGTCAGCGGTCGCTCCGACATCGACTTCGAGGGCCAGGTGCGCCTCGATGTGCAATACATCCGTAACCATGGTGTCTGGAACGATATCGTGATCCTGCTCAAGACCGTACCGGCGGTCCTGCTGGGCAAGGGAGCCTATTGATGAGCGAAACCGAACAATCCATCCCCAAACGCGCCGTATTGCTCGACCCGGGTGGTGACGAGCGCCTGCATCCGTTCCTCGAACGCCACTCCGTCGCCATGCTGCCGGTGGGCAACAAGCCGCTGGTGCAATATTGGTGCGAATTCCTGGCCGAGGCCGGTTTTCGCGATATCCTGCTGGTGCTGAGCCACTTCCCTGAACAGGTCCGGGGGCTGGTGGAAGGAGGCGAGCGCTGGGGACTGAACGTCAGTGTCTACAACGCTCGTGAGAACACGCCCCCCGGCAAAATGCTGGCATCCGCGCGTGGCTTCATCACCGAACCCACCCTGGTGACATGCCTGGATTCCCTGCCCCTGCCCCCTTTCCTGGATTGGATGACGCGGGCCTCGGCGGAGGCCGATCCGGCCGTATGCGGGACCGCCGAACACGCAGCCTGTCCCACCGGTATCGCCACCCCGGACTGGATGGCCGACAATTGCGGCGGTGAGGTGCGGAAACGCATCCTGCTGCCCGAGGGGGCGATACGCCGGATCGATTCACCAGAAGCCCTGTGGCAGGCCAACATGGACCTGCTGGACGGGAAGATCGAAGATCGGCTGCCGCCCGGTTTCGAGGCTGGCGAGGGAATCCTCACCGGCCTGGGCGCACAGATCCGGCCCAGCGCCAGGATCGAAGGCCCCTGCCGCATCGGCACCTACAGCATGGTCGGCAACCGGGTACAAGTCGGGCCGCGGGTGTCCATCGGTTCCAGTTGCATCATCGATGAGGCCAGCCAGGTCACCGACAGCGTGATTTTCGATCACACCTTCGTCGGTTCCCATTCGGAGCTGAACAATGCCTTGGTCGATGGCCGCATGGTCTACCGGGTGGATCATGGCATCGCCACCTGGATCGACGATCCACTGATCCTGGGCAGCACCCATGCCGAGACCCAGGCGGACAGCCTGGATCATCGCCTGCTGGCCGCGCTGCTGCTGTTGCTGCTCTCCCCCTTCCTGCTGCTGCGTCTCGCCGGCCTCCTGCTGCGTGGACGCAGCCCGTGGGAGACGGATGAGGTGGTGGTGCCGGCCGGCCGCGATCTGTCCGGTGCCCCGGCCTTTCTGCGCAAGTCCCTGCGCAGCCTCAATGTCAGACACACCCTATGGCGCAAGGTGCCCTGGCTGTGGAGTGTAATCCGTGGTGACATGCCACTGTTCGGTGTCACCCCCCGCGATCAGGAACACCCTGACATTCCGGACTGGGCACGTGAACTGGTGATGGAGGAACCAGGGGTGATCACATTGGCCGACGTCACGGGTGACATCCTCGACGGTCCCTACAGCGAGTCCGTGCTGGTCACGGACAGCTTTTATCTCGCCACCCGAGGGCGCAAGGCCGATACCCTGCTGACACTGCGCTGGCTGCTCGGCCTGTTTCGCAGGCAGCCGCCTATCTCGAACAAGAACTGACGTTATTATTAACCCGGCACCAATCTATGCCATCCTCAGGACGTCAGACAGAAGTCAGAA
>CAYPEH010000217.1:0-2310 GCA_964409585.1 uncultured Chromatiales bacterium
GGCCACCATGAGCGCCATCCGCCTGGCGCGCGGCTTCACCGGCCGCGACAAGATCATCAAGTTCGAGGGCTGTTACCACGGCCATTCCGATTCCCTGCTGGTGAAGGCCGGTTCCGGCATGCTCACACTGGGGGTGCCGTCTTCCCCCGGCGTGCCGGTGGCATTGGCGGAGCACACCGTCACCCTGCCCTACAACGACATCGAGGCGGTCAAGGAGGCCTTCTCCCACATCGGCGGCCAGGTGGCCTGCGTCATCGTCGAGCCGGTGGCCGGCAACATGAACTGCGTCCCGCCCCTGCCCGGTTTCCTCGAGGGCCTGCGCGAACTCTGCAACGAATATGAAGTGGTGTTGATCTTCGACGAGGTCATGACCGGTTTTCGTTGTGCCCTCGGCGGCGCCCAGCAGGTCTACGGTGTCGACCCCGACCTCACCACCCTGGGCAAGGTCATCGGCGGCGGCATGCCGGTGGGCGCCTTTGGCGGCAAGCGCAGGATCATGGAGCAGATCGCACCCCTCGGGCCGGTCTACCAGGCCGGTACCCTGTCCGGCAATCCGGTGGCCATGGCCGCCGGCCTGGCGATGATGGAGATCATCAGCCAGCCCGGTTTCTATGAGGATCTGACCGCAAAGACCCGCAGCCTCGTCGATGGCATGAAGGCCCGCGCCCGATCCGCGGGTATCCCCCTGTCCACCAACCAGGTGGGAGGTATGTTTGGCCTGTTCTTCACCGACGAGGAGCAGGTCAGCAACTACGAGCAGGTGGTGGCCTGCAACACCGACCGTTTCAAGCTGTTCTTCCACGGCATGCTGGAAGAGGGTGTCTACCTGGCGCCGTCCGCCTTCGAGGCCGGTTTCGTCTCCGCCGCCCATTCGGCGGAGGATATCGAGGCCACCCTGGCGGCGGCGGAAAGGGTGTTCGCGCGTCTGTGATCCGCGCCTTGGCGCTCCATCCGCTGGTGCCTCAGAGGTTCCGGAACAGTTCCAGTTGCAAGGGGCCGTTTTCCCGCTTCACGCTGACGAGACCGGAGAGGGTCACGCCCAGCAGCCGCACCGGCCGTCGTCCCGCCTCGGTCCGGGCCAGCAGCCGTTCCAGCCAGGGCAACAGGGTGTCCAGGCGGCCGCAGGGTTGGGCCAGGGTATGGCTGCGGGTCACCAGTTCGAAATCCGCGTATTTCACCTTGATGGTGAGGGTGCGGGCCCGCAGACCCTCGCTCCGCAGCGAGGCGACCGCCTCGGCCGCCTGTTCCTCCAGGCGCCACCGGATCTCCGCCGGATCGGTGAGGTCGCGGGGAAAAGTGGTCTCCGACCCCAGCGATTTGCGCGACCGCCTTCCGACCACCGGCCGCGGGTCGATCCCGCGGGCGATCCGGTAATACCACTCCCCCGCCTTGCCGAAGGTCCTGCGCAGGGCATCCAGGGGCCAGGCGCGCAGGTCCGCGCCGGTGTGGATGCCCAGTTCGTGCATCCGCGCCTCGGTCGCCCGTCCGATGCCGTGGAAGCGTCCCACCGGCAGGCTGGCGGCCAGGGCCTCTCCCAGCCCCGGCGGGATCACGGTCAGGCCGTCCGGCTTGTCCATGTCGGAGGCGATCTTGGCCAGCAGCTTGTTGTAGGAGACTCCGGCTGAAGCGGTCAGGCCGGTGTCGTCGAGAATGTGGCGTTTGATGGCGCGGGCGATGCGGGTGGCCGAGCCCCCTTCCTGCCGGCATCCGGTCACGTCCAGATAGGCCTCGTCCAGGGACAGGGGTTCGATGAGGTCCGTGTATCGCCGGAACACGGCATGGATCCGCCGGGATGCCTCGCGGTAGGCATCGAAGCGGGGGCGCACGAAGATGGCATGGGGGCACAGACGGCGCGCCCGGGCGGACGGCATGGCGGAACGGATGCCATAGCGCCGGGCCTCGTAGCTGCATGTGGCCACCACGCCGCGCCGGTCCGGGTCACCACCAACGATGACGGGGCGGCCCCGCCAGGCGGGGTGATCGCGTTGTTCCACGGCGGCGAAGAAGGCATCCATGTCCACGTGGATGATCTTGCGGCCGTCGAACCCCCTCCGGCTTGGCGTCCTGTATTTGTATACAGTATCCGGCATGGGTGGGGAGGATACCTCCCCTGGCCTGGATGTGGTACCCGGTGGCCGGATGCAACACCGGGGCCGATCGGCGGATTCACCCCCGCCGGTGAACCCGCCCCAGCAGTGACAGCAGCCCCGCCAGCAGCATCCAGGCGGTGGCGGGCAGGGGCACGCTGGTGGAACTCAGGGCCACGGTCTGATCGATGATCTGGCTGGTGGAGCCCACCAGGGTGTTGTA
>CAYPEH010000218.1:0-2287 GCA_964409585.1 uncultured Chromatiales bacterium
CATGGGCCATATCGAACTGGCGCGCTGGGCCGATCTGCTGCTGGTGGCGCCAGCCAGCGCGGATTTCATGGCGAGGGTGGCCCACGGCCTGGCGGACGATCTGCTCAGTACATTGGTGTTGGCCTGCGAGGCGCCGCTGGCCATGGCGCCGGCCATGAACCGGGCCATGTGGGCCAACCCCGCCACCCAGGCCAATCGCGCCTGCTTGGAAAGCCGTGGCGTGCACCTGTTCGGCCCGGCCGAGGGTGAACAGGCCTGTGGCGAGACCGGTGCCGGGCGCATGCTGGAGCCGTTGGAACTGGTAGAACGGGCCGCCGGCCTGTTCGGAGGGGGACGCCTGGCCGGCAAACGTGTCCTGATCACGGCCGGGCCCACCCGGGAGCCTCTGGACCCGGTGCGCTACCTGAGCAACCGCAGTTCCGGGCGCATGGGGTACGCGGTCGCCGCCGCCGCCCGCGCCGAGGGCGCGCGGGTGACCCTGGTCAGCGGGCCGGTGCATCTGCCCACGCCGGCCGGCGTGGAGCGGGTCGATGTGGAGACCGCCGGAGAGATGCTGGAGGCGGTGATGGCGCGTGCCGGGGATTGTGATGTGTTCATCGCCGCCGCCGCCGTGGCCGACTACCGGCCCGCGCAGTGCATGGACCACAAGATCAAGAAGGACCAGGCCGAAGCGGTCCTGGAACTGGAACGCAATGTGGACGTGCTGGCCTCGGTGGCGGCCCTGGAGCCTGCCCCCTTCACTCTCGGTTTCGCCGCCGAGACCGATGACCTGGAACGCTACGCCCGGGGCAAGCTGGAAGCCAAGGGCCTGGATATGATCGCCGCCAATCCGGTGGGCCGCCCCGGCGTGGGGTTCGATTCCAGCACCAACGAGCTGCGCCTGTTCTGGCCGGGTGGCGGGGAAGATCTGGGATATGGGGACAAGTCGGATCTCGCCCGCCGGCTGATCGTGGTGCTGGCCCGCCGGCTGGCCTCCACGCCGCGCCCGGACTCCGTTTGATCATTAATTTGTCAGGAATCTTCCACCATGAGCCTTACCCGTGAAGCCGCCGCCGACGTCGCCCGTGTCCTCAACGAGGCCATGCCCTATATCCAGCGTTTCCGTGGCGAGACCATCGTCATCAAATACGGTGGCAACGCCATGGTGGACGAGGATCTCAAGGCCGGATTCGCCCGCGACATCGTGCTGCTCAAACTGGTGGGGATGAACCCGGTGGTGGTGCATGGTGGGGGGCCGCAGATCGGCAACCTGCTCGAGCGCATCGGCAAGGAGAGCCGGTTCGTCGAGGGCATGCGCGTCACCGACAGCGAGACCATGGACGTGGTGGAAATGGTCCTGGGTGGTCTGGTGAACAAGCAGATCGTCAATCTCATCAACCGTCACGGTGGCCGCGCGGTGGGACTGACCGGCAAGGACGGGGACATGATTCGCGCACGCAAGCTCACCATTACCCGCAAGACCCCGGAACTGGATGTGCCGGAGATCATCGACCTTGGCCACGTGGGCGAGGTGGAATCCATCGACGCCTCGGTGGTGAGCATGCTGGACAGCGGCGATTTCATCCCCGTGATCGCCCCGGTGGGTGTAGGGGAGGACGGTCATGCCTATAACATCAATGCCGACCTGGTGGCAGGCAAGGTGGCCGAGGTGTTGCAGGCCGAGAAACTGATCCTGCTGACCAATACCGAGGGCCTGCTGGACAAGGACGGGAATCTGTTGACCGGGCTCACGGCTGCCCAGGTGGATGAGCTTATCGCCGACGGCACCATCCACGGCGGCATGCTGCCGAAGATCCGTTGTGCCCTGGACGCGGTGAAGGGGGGCGTGCGGGCGTCGCACATCATCGACGGGCGGGTGGAACACGCCGTATTGCTGGAACTGTTCACCGATACGGGAGTCGGCACCCTGATCCGCGGCTGAGCGAAGGAAACTCTGAACCCGTACCGGGGGATGGGGGTTCGGGGGGAAGGGGTGCATCGACGCTCTCGCAGGCCATTGATTTTCATCCTTCCCCCAATAGGCAATCCCCCGCAAGGGGACTCTGATCAAGCAAGGCGTACAGCGACTTGATCGGGGGTTCCCGAAGGCAAAAAAACGGCGTCCGCGGTTGGACGCCGTCATCCTCCATCCAGCTTTGTACTTTCGTTTCTTCCCTGCCAGGCCGGCAAAACCCCCGCCCTGGTGGCCGGAAAATGCCCCGGCCACCGGGTGGGAATGGACAGCAAAGACCCCTTTGGATGCTTATGTTTCCTGATGTGTATGATTTGGAGTCGTTTCCGATTATAG
>CAYPEH010000219.1:0-2244 GCA_964409585.1 uncultured Chromatiales bacterium
CGATCTATTATGTTGCCGGGTTAATAGCAGCCTGTCGGCACCAGAAAACCTTTACCGGCCATGATCCGCTACCGTATGAGGATGAAATAGGTCGCATCTCCACGCAGCAGCTTGATCATCAGAGCCTTGCTGCCCTGTACCGCCTGAATCAATCCATCCAGGTCCGAGACCGGCTGCCGATTGACGGAAAGGATCACGTCATCCTTGCGCAAACCGGTCCGGGCCGCCGCGCTGCCCCTCTTCACCGCCAGAACGGCCACCACCGTCTGCTGCCCGAGTTGCCCGTTGCGCCGGGAGAACTCGCGGCGAACCTCCCCAAACTCCGCGCCATCCAGGTGCCGGGAGATCTTCCCCCCCATGAGCCGGCGGATTTCCGGCCGGGACAGGGTCGCACGCAGGGTCTTGCGTTTGCCATTGCGCAGAACCACCAGTTCCATGGTCTGGCCCGTGCGGACCAGGCCGATGGCGTTACGCAACGAAGCGGCATTGCGAATAGGGGCGCCATTGGCGGAAATCACCACATCCCCCGGCTTCAACCCCGACCGTTCCGCCGGCGAACCCGGCTCCACGCGGGAGATCACCGCACCCTGGGAGGATCGGAGCTGGAATGCCGCCATCAACTCCGGTGTCAGGTCCTGCGCATGGACCCCCAGCTGGCCACGCCGCACCTCGCCGAATTCAATCAGCTGCCAGGCGATGGCCTTGGCCATGTTGACCGGTATGGCGAAACCAATCCCCACATTGCCACCATTGGGCGCCAGGATGGCCGTATTGATGCCAATCAACTCACCACGCAAATCGATCAGCGCACCGCCGGAATTGCCAGGATTGATGGAGGCATCGGTCTGAATGAAATCCTCGTAGCCCTCGATGCCCAGTCCGGTGCGGCCCAGCCCGCTGACGATACCGGAAGTGACGGTCTGGCTGAGGCCGAAGGGATTGCCGATGGCAACGACAAAATCCCCCACCCGCAGCCGGTTGGAATCCCCCAGGGGGACCGATACCAGACCATCGGCCTTCACCTCGATCACCGCCAGGTCGGAATCGGGGTCGGCACCCAGCAGACGGGCGGCCAGGGTCCGCCCATCCTGCAGAGTGACGACGATCTTGTCCGCCCCCTCGACCACATGGTGGTTGGTGATGACATATCCACGCTTGGCGTCCAGCACCACACCGGAACCCAGGCTCTGCTGCGGGCGCTTTCTGCCAGGCAGGTCGAAGAAACGGCGAAAGAAGGGATCATCCAGCAGGGTGCTGCGCCGACGCACCATGGTGACTGCCGAGATGTTCACCACGCCGGGGGTCACCTTTTCCAGTATGGGGGCCAGGCTGGGCAGCGGTTGGCCACCCACCGCCACCGGCAGGCCGGCCATGGCCGTGGAAATGAACAGGCAGGCGGCCAACAGGGTGGATACCGCCATCATGTGTTTGCGCAAGGGAATCGATGGGATCACGTATAAAACACGTATAAAAAAGGCCCGCCGGGCAACCCCGGCAGGCCCTTTGCATCGTACCTGTTTACTTGCTGGGAGCAGCGGGGGCAGCCGGAGCGGCGGGCGCCACGGGCGCGGCCGCGGGCGGGTAACCCCAGGCGGGATAAGCGCCCCAGGGGCCATAGGGGCCATAGGAGCCATAGGGGGCATAGGGACCATAGCCGTAATAGGGATGGCGATAACCATAGCCACGGCCCCAGCCATTGCCGCTGCCACGGGCACTCATGTTGAAATCCATGTCGCCGAAGCCGTCGCCCAGCCAGTTGTTACCCCAACCACCGGGACCACCCCAGGGCCCCCACCAGGCATTGGCGGAAGACAGGGGAGCGGCGGCGGCAGCAACCACAGCGCTGGCGGCAATGAGCTTGAGAGCCTTGTTCATTGGAATATCCTCAGGTGAACTTGTGAAATTCCCCGTAACCGGGGTGAATTCTTGGGAGCCTGCCGGACTTAGGGGGATTGAAGCGGAAAAGTGGGGCAGCGAGGACAGTTTTTCATGATTTCAAGGCATATAGTGGGAACCATGTAACGAGAAATCAGGGAAAAATGGACCGCTGTCCTGCTTTTGCAGCCGATTCATCCTAAGTCCGACAGGTTCTTAACTTACATCACATCATGGAAACGTCAAGTTATTGGAATTTCAGCAAATTCTCACATATTGAAGAGTACCGGTTTAACCCCAATGTTGCACCCGGAGGCGCGATGATCGTGCCGGGCTGGTCGTTCTCAGGCGGATTTCCGACCGAGTCAA
>CAYPEH010000220.1:0-2205 GCA_964409585.1 uncultured Chromatiales bacterium
AAAATCAGACCGCTGTCCCGCTTTTGCAGCCGATCCAGCCTGAGTCCGACAGGCTGTTCATTCGCGGTTTTTTTCCTTGAACCACGAATGGGCAGGGAATCACGGTGCAGTGGGAGAGGACAAACGCTCAGGCGTCCCGCATCCAATACAGGCGGTCGGGCATTTTTTGTCCCCTGCCCGTCTGATAGCCATGCCGCAATGCCTCCCAGGTGTATTGCTGGGCCTCGCGCACGGCGATCCGGGGGGGCCGCCCCCGGGCCAGCAGGCCGGCGATACTGGCCGCCAGGGTGCAGCCGGAACCGTGATAGGTGCCGGGAATGCGTTCCCAGGCGAACCGTTCCAGAAGACGCCGGTCGCCATAGAATCGATTGAATACCCGCTCCGTGGATTCGTCGGCACCGGTGATGAGGACGTATTCACTGCCACGCTCCAGCAACGCCATGGCGCAGGCATCGGTGGTATCGGCACCACGGGCCAGGCGGTGAGCCTCGCGGGTATTGGGCGTAAGCACGGTGGTCAATGGCAGCAGTCGGTCGACGATGGTATCGATGAGGGCCTCGCTGGCCAGGGGGGCGCCGCCCCCGGCGGCCAGCACCGGGTCCAATACCACCGGGATGCCCGGGTGGCGGATCAACAGCCCATGCAGAGCCTCCGCGGTTTCCGCCGCGCCGATCAGGCCGATCTTGAAGGCCGCGACCGGCATGTCATCCAGTACCGCCCGGGCCTGCTCCACCAGCAGATCCGCCGGGACCGGTTCCACCGCGATCACGTTGCCGGTGTCCTGTACCGTCAGGGCGGTAATGACCGGTGCCGCCCGGCAGCCATGGCTGCCAAGGGCTTCGATATCGGCCTGGATGCCCGCACCGCCGGTGGGATCATTGCCGGAAAAGACCATGACGGTCGGAACGGATCGGTCCGCACACATGCCCAATCCCCTCGTGCCGGAAAACCAGCCTACAGTTTGCCTGCCCGGAGGGAAATGAGCCAGGATTCCCATCCGGGAGCTGGGAAACCTCTGAATAAGTACCGAGGGAAGGGGGTTTGGGGGAAGGGGTGTACCCACATTCCCGTAAGCCATTGATTTCCGTCCTTCCCCCAATAGACAACCCCCTGCAAGGGAACTCTGATCAAGTCGTGCACGACTTGATCAGAGTTCCCCTGGAGAATGAACATGAAACGTACAACCTGGGTGCAGATGGCGGCCGTTCTGCTGTCGTTCATCCTGGCCGCTGTGGCACGGGCCGACGTGCAACTGACCTTCGGCGTATACGCTTCGGAAAAGGCACTGAAGATGGTGCACCAGTTCCGGCCGATATTGAATGCCCTGGAAAAGGACCTGGGCAGGCGCCTGGGCAAGCCGGTCCACATCCGCCTGCAAGTGGCGAAGGACTACGATCAGGGATTCGATGACCTGGTGACCGGCCGGGTGGATTTCGCCCGCCTGGGTCCGGCCTCCTACGTATCCGCCAAGGAAGCCGACCGTGACATCGAAATCCTCGCGGTGGAACGGAGCCGGGAAGGCAAGGTACTGAATGCGCTCATCTGCGTGCCGGAAGACAGTCCGATCCGCAGCATGGAGGACCTGCGGGGCAGCCGTTTCGCCTTTGGCAATACCAGTTCCACCAGCGGCCGTTATCTGGCCCAGCAATATCTCATGCAACACGGTATCCGCGCCTCCGACCTGGGGGAGTACGCCTATCTGGGGCGTCACGACAAAGTGGGGACGGCGTTGACCCTGGGCCAGTACCAGGCCGGCGCACTGGACGAGGACAGTTATCTGCACCTGATCGGGGAAGGTGCCCGATTGCGGGTGCTGGCCCGGTTTCAGGGCATGGCCAGACCCTGGCTGGCAAGGGCCGGACTGGATGAACGGCTCAAGCACGCCCTGCACGCGTCGCTGCTGGCGATGCACGACCCGGTGGCCCTCAAGGCCCTGAACAAGGAAGGATTCGAGCCGGGGAATGACATGGACTATGCAATAATCCGCGAGATCATCGAAAACAACAGCGCGTTCTTCGAGTAGGCGCACGGTGGATGTGCGCAAACGGCGGATAGCAGGCTGCTGAAATTAGCCCAGGCGAGTGCGAGACAAGGCAAAAACCGGCGAAAAAGCGCAGTTCATACGGAATAAATGAGCATTCTGAGCCGGTTTTTATTAACCCGGCACCCTAATAGGCCATGTTCAGCCGCGCTGTGCGCGTTCAC
>CAYPEH010000221.1:0-2187 GCA_964409585.1 uncultured Chromatiales bacterium
CTATTACGCGCGATTTGCGCCTTGAACTGACGGATTCCGATCGACGATCTCATCGCTTCAGACTTGTTCAGAGGTTCCCTGGGGAGCGGGAGCGGAGGGCCGCATCCCATCCCCGCCTATTCCTTAGTTACAAGGTAGGGATTGACACAGCCTTTTAGAATCAGTTTAATCCACCCCCCTGATCCGGTTATACGAACTTAATAGGAGTAGACATGGCAGTTCTCGTCGGCCGCGAGGCCCCTGACTTCACCGCCAACGCCGTACTGGGCGACGGCACCATCGTTCCCGACTTCAACCTGAAGAACCACATCGCGGACAAGTACGCCGTATTGTTCTTCTACCCGCTGGACTTCACCTTCGTCTGCCCCTCCGAGCTGATCGCCTTCGATCACCGCCTGGAAGAGTTCAAGAAACGCAACGTCGAGGTGATCGGTGTCTCCATCGATTCCCACTACACCCACAACGCCTGGCGCAACACCCCCATCAACGAGGGTGGCATCGGTCCGGTGGGCTACCCGCTGGTGGCCGACCTGACCCACGAAATCTGCAAGGCCTACGACGTGGAAACCCCCAACGGCGCCGTCGCCTTCCGTGGTTCCTTCCTCATCGACAAGGGCGGCATCGTCCGCCACCAGGTGGTCAACGATCTGTCCCTGGGCCGCAATATCGATGAAATGCTGCGCGTCATCGACGCCCTGCAATTCACCGAGCAGCACGGCGAAGTGTGCCCTGCGGGCTGGAAGAATGGTGATCCCGGCATGAAGCCCACCACCGACGGTGTGGCCGAGTACCTGGCGAGCCATGCCGAAGAGCTGTAAACGCCCTTCCGCGGAACACGCCTGAAAAAAACCCGGCTGGCCCAGAGCCCGCCGGGTTTTTTTGTGATTCCGGTCGATTCAGCCGGCCGTCGTGAGACTGGGGAACCTCTGAACAAGTACCGGGGGATGGTGGTTTGGGGGAAGGGCTGCATCGACGCCCTCGTAAACCATTGATTTCCATCCTTCCTTCAATAGGCACCCCCGGAAGGGGACTCTGACCAGGGCGCGTAGCGACTGGATCAGAGTTTCCCTGGCGGAGGCCGCATCCGTCTTTGTGCGCGTATACTGACTCCATGCGAGGCATGCGAATCATCGGCTTCTGTACCGGCCTGCTGCTGGCCCTGGCGGCAAGCCCCGGCCAGGCGTTCTGGATGCCGGGCACCGGTCCCTGCGCCTGGATGGCGGCGGGGATGATGAACGGCCCCGCCGGCGTCCCATGGCATGGTCCACCCCCGCCCCCGCCATTGCCGCCGCCGGCCCCGGCCGGCCCGGCGTACCCATGGCCAAGGGGCATCCCATCACCATCGCCCGCAACCTTTTCCCCGCCCGGCGGCGCACGGGACGAACAGCCGACACCATGAACCGGCCGTTCCCGCGCGGCGCCCGGTGGGCCCTGGTTCTCGCGGCCTTGCTGGGCAGCCTGTTCTGGTATCGTCTGGAAACCCTGCAGCGGCGGGAAATGAGCTATGCCGGCATTCCCCTCGAACGGGCCCTGACACCCCGGACCTTTACCCGCATCTTCCGCAACGAAGGCTTCCTGGTGGGCTACTCCGAATGGCGCGCCAACCCGCTGTGGGTCGTCTATCGCCTGCGTCCCATCACCGCGAAACGCCACTTCAAGCGTCCTGCCCGCTTCCGCGCCGATCCCCGCAGCCTGCGCCACATCGACCACCACGACTACAGCCACAGCGGCTACACGCGCGGACATCTGGCACCCAATTACGCCATCGCCAACCTGTACGGCCGCACCGCACAGTTGGACACCTTCCTGATGACCAACGTCAGCCCCCAGCGCGCCGATCTCAACCGCAAGCTCTGGCAGCGCCTGGAAGAAGTGGAAGTGGACTATTTCGCCCGCTGGTTCGGTGAACTCTGGGTGGTCACCGGGCCCGTATTCGACGACGACATCCGGACACTGAAATCCGGCGTGGAAATCCCGGATGCCTTCTACAAGATCCTGGTGCGGCCACCCAGGGGGGAATACAAGGAACCCCGCATGCTGGCCTTCCTCATGCCGCAGAAGGTCCGGGGCAACGAACCACTGGATCGGTATCTGGTCAGCGTGGATGAAATCGAGCGGCTCACCGGCTTCGATTTCTTCCACGAACTGGACGACCGGATCGAGGACAAGGTGGAGGGATCGAAATCC
>CAYPEH010000222.1:0-2153 GCA_964409585.1 uncultured Chromatiales bacterium
CGGCCGCGACACGGTGTGCGCAAGCCGGGTGCGGGAGCGGACGCCGCGCCCCGGTTCCAGAACGTTTTCCTTCGGCCGCCCTGCGCCCCGTCTCCGTCAGGCGTGGCACTCTCGCGATCCGGGGCGCATCCTCGCTGTCCCACTCTTTCGCTTCGATCCCCCTAAGTCCGACAGGCGCCTAGCATGACCCTGGATACCTATCTGCGCTTCAGCCTGCGCAACCTCTGGCGCAACCCGCAACGGACCCTGCTGAGCCTGCTGTCCATCGTCGTCGCCACGTCGGTGGTGGTCTTCCTTGGTGCGCTCAACGACGGCTGGATGCAACAGATGCGCGAGAATTTCATCCTCACCTATACCGGCCACGTGCAGATCCATGCCCCCGGACACCTGGAGAGCGGCAAGCTGGCCGATTACATCCGTGATCCGCAGCCGGCGATGAAACTGCTGGAGGACGATCCGGCGGTGGCGGCCTGGTCGCCCAGGCTGGAGGCGGCCGGGCTGGCCTCGGTGGCGGGAGCCAGCGTGGGGGTGCGCATCATCGGCGTGCTGCCTCCACGTGAACGCCATGTCAGCCGCCTGCGCCGTCTGGTTACCACCGGCCGCTGCTTCAGGCCGGGCGAGGAACGCCGGGTGGTACTGGGTCAGGATATCGCCCGCACCTTGGGTGTACGCTCCGGGGACAAGCTGGTGCTGACCAGCCAGACTCCGGATGGCGAGGTGCGCTCCGACCTGTTCACTCTCTGTGGCGTGATCCGCTCCGGTGCGCCGCAGATCGACCGTCAGTTCGCCCTGATTCCCATCGACGGCGCCCGTGAGTGGCTGGACATGGAGGGCGGCGTGACCCACATCGCCGTACGCGTGAAGGACCACCGGCGGGTGGACGAGGTGGCCGGGCGTCTGGAGGCCGGGTTGGACAGCGGGCGCTTCGTGGTTGCCCGCTGGCAGGACATCGACCCCATGGTCAGCCAGTGGGTGCGGTTCAGCGAGGCCTATGGCTTCATCATCCTGGCGATCGTGATCGCCCTGACCATCGCCCAGGTGAGCAACACCATGGTCATGTCGGTGCATGATCGTCTGCCCGAGTTCGGCCTGATGGAGGCCCTTGGCACCCGGCGCAGGCAATTGTTCGCCATGGTGGCCCTGGAAGCGCTGGTGTTGGTGCTGCTGGGCGGCACGCTCGGCTGGCTCGCCGGGGCGGGGCTGGTGGCATTGAGTGCCGGGGGCATCGATTTTTCCGCCCTGGCGGGGGCGTTCGAATTCTTCTTCATGGAGCCGGTGATCCGGCCGGTGCTGACCCAGCCGATGGCGCTCAAGGTCGTCGCTGCCCTGGGGCTGGCGGCATTCCTGGGCGGGCTCTATCCTGCCTGGCGGGCTTCGCGCCTGGACCCGGTGGAGGCAATGAAATGATCCAACCGATCCCGAACGTGATCGAAGTGCGTGGCCTGCGCAAGAGCTATGGCCGTGGCGAGGCGCTTTCCTGGGCCCTGAACGGGGTCGACCTGGACGTGCCCAGGGGTAGCTACTGTGTGCTGGAGGGTCGTTCCGGTTCCGGCAAGACCACCCTGCTCCAATGCATCGGTGCCCTGCAGACCCCCACCAGCGGCGAGGTGCGCATCGATGGCCGCGATTTCCGGGGGCTGGACAAGGACCAGCGGGCCGCCTTCCGCCTGCGGCACATCGGCTTCGTCTTCCAGGCCTACAACCTGATGGGTGTGCTGGATGCCCGGGAGAATGTGGCCTATACGCTGCAACTGCGTGGCGAGTCGCGCCGGGCGGCCCTGGACAAGGCGGACCACTGGCTGGAGCGGGTGGGCCTGGCGGACTATCGCCGGCGGCGCCCCTCGGAGCTGTCCGGCGGCCAGCAGCAGCGGGTGGCGGTGGCCCGCGCCCTGGCGACGGAGCCGGACATCGTACTGGCCGACGAGCCGACGGCGAATCTGGATTCGGCGAACGGTGGCGCGCTGATCGAGCTGCTGCAAGGTTTGAATGAAGATATGGGCACCACCCTCCTGATCGCCTCACACGACCCGGCGGTGATCGAAAGCGCGCGCCAGCGGGTGCGGATGATGGACGGCAGGGTGGTGGAAGAGGAGTCCGTCTAGACATCATGTTTCTTGATTAGCACGAATGTTCAGCCAGTCTCACGGATTGAG
>CAYPEH010000223.1:0-2075 GCA_964409585.1 uncultured Chromatiales bacterium
AATGGATCTCCCTGTAGATCTCCGCGCCCTGTTGGACGAACTCCCGGGATTTTTCCTTCATGCCTTCTTCCACGGCGATATCGATATCGCCGATACCGTGTTCCCTGGCGTAGTCGCGCACATCCTGGGTGATTTTCATGGAGCAGAAATGCGGCCCGCACATGGAGCAGAAGTGGGCCACCTTGTGAGCCTGGGCGGGCATGGTCTCGTCATGGAATTCACGCGCCTTGTCCGGATCGAGGCCGAGGTTGAACTGGTCCTCCCAGCGGAACTCGAAACGGGCCTTGGACATGGCGTTGTCCCGTAACTGCGCGCCAGGGTGGCCCTTGGCCAGGTCCGCCGCATGGGCAGCGGCCTTGTAGGTGACGATGCCCTCGCGCACGTCGTTCTTGTTGGGCAGGCCCAGGTGCTCCTTGGGGGTCACGTAGCAGAGCATGGCGGTGCCGTACCAGCCGATTTGCGCCGCGCCGATGGCGGAGGTGATGTGATCGTAGCCGGGGGCGATGTCGGTGACCAGCGGGCCGAGGGTGTAGAACGGCGCCTCGAAGCAGTCGGCCAGCTGCTTGTCCATGTTTTCCTTGATCATCTGCATGGGCACATGGCCGGGTCCCTCGATCATCACCTGCACGTCGTGTTCCCAGGCGATCTTGGTCAGCTCGCCCAAGGCCTCCAGTTCACCGAACTGGGCGGCGTCGTTGGCGTCGGCGATGGAGCCGGGGCGCAGGCCGTCACCCAGGGAGAAGGCGACATCGTAGGCCTTCATGATTTCGCAGATTTCCTCGAAATGGGTGTAGAGGAAATTCTCCTGGTGATGGGCCAGGCACCACTTGGCCATGATGGAACCGCCACGGGAGACGATGCCGGTGACGCGGTCCGCGGTCAGCGGCACATGCCGCAGCAGCACGCCGGCGTGGATGGTGAAGTAGTCCACGCCCTGTTCGGCCTGCTCGATGAGGGTGTCGCGGACGATCTCCCAGGTCAGTTCCACGGCATTGCCGTCCACCTTCTCCAGGGCCTGATAGATGGGTACGGTACCGATGGGGGTGGGAGCGTTGCGGATGATCCACTCGCGGGTCTCATGGATGTTCTTGCCGGTGGACAGGTCCATGACCGTGTCGCCGCCCCAGCGGATGGACCAGACCATCTTCTCCACTTCTTCCTCGATGGAGGAGGAAACGGCGGAGTTGCCGATGTTGGAATTGATCTTCACCAGGAAATTGCGGCCGATGATCATCGGCTCCAGTTCCGGGTGGTTGATATTGGCCGGAATGATGGCGCGGCCGGCGGCGATCTCGCTGCGCACGAACTCGGGGGTGATCTCCTCGGGGATGCCGGCGCCGTGACGCTGGCCGGCGTGCTGGCGCAGCAGCTTGGCGTAGCGCGGATCGGCACGCAGTTCCTGCAGGCGCAGCGATTCGCGGATGGCGACGTATTCCATCTCCGGGGTGATGATGCCCTGGCGGGCATAGTGCATCTGGGTGACGTTCCTGCCGGCCTTGGCCCGGCGCGGCGGGCGGATGTGCTCGAAGCGCAGGGCGGCCAGTTCCGGGTCGCTCTGGCGCTTGCGGCCGTAGTCGGAGCTGGGGCCGGTGAGCGTCTCGGTGTCTCCGCGTTCCTCGATCCAGGCGCTGCGCACGTCCGGCAGCCCCTTGCGCAGGTCGATGGAGACTTCGGGATCGGTATACGGCCCCGAGGTGTCGTAGACGGGAATGGGCGGATTCTTCTCGCCGCCGAAACTGTCTGGGGTGTCGGTCTGTTCGATTTCGCGCATGGGCACGCGGATGTCCGGGCGGCTGCCCTGGACATAGATCTTGCGGGAACCGGTATAGGGACGCACCGATTCCTCGCTGAGTTGGTTGGTCTTGCGGATGAAATCTTGCGGGATGGCGCTCATGGGCTCTGCCTCGGTCGCGTGAAGGACTGGGGGGAGGCACAAGAACAGGGAAGGAAGGACGCTTGCGCAGGCTTTCCTACACCGGCATTACCCGGATCAGGTTCCAAGGGACTCTCTCAGTCGGGCCCGTGGCACCGACACCCCCAGCCGTGGATGGCGCAAGTGTCCGGCAATCCCGGGG
>CAYPEH010000224.1:0-2038 GCA_964409585.1 uncultured Chromatiales bacterium
GTTAATATAAAGCAACGGCCGATCATGCAAACCACGGGCCGTGCATACCAATAAGTGGGTACAGGTTCTGTGACTGATACCCCAGGCGGGAAAAATATATATGAACTCACACAATACCACTCGTTTTGGCCGGAAGGATGCGGTGGACCTGACTTTGGGTGAACGCGTCATCGAGGTGGCGCGGCGTGTTGGCAACAAGAAGGCCCTGGCGAGGCTGGTCAATGTCTCCGAGGTTCAGATCTATCGCTATATCAATGGCGAAAACGTACCCAGTGTCAGCGTACTGGTGGATATGTCGGAGGCTGCTGGCGTCGATCTGACCTGGCTGGCTACGGGGAGGGGCAGCCCGGAGGGGCCTGCTACCGGTTCCGGTGACGGGCAGGCGGACTCCCAGATCACCATCGATGCCAAATTCATGGGCCGGATCCTGTCCAGGCTGGAAAGGCATCTGGCCGAGGAAGACCGTACCCTGGATGCACAGACCCGTGGGGAGATCATCGCCGGCGTCTATCAGGATGTGATCCGTGCGATGCCGGACCCCGATGCCCGGCTCGCCATGGCCGAAGCCATCATGGCCGGGATCACGCGGGCCATCGGCGGGCGCCGTCAGGAAAGCCCGGATTGATTCGGATTGTGGGCCGACAAGGCGCGGAAGGCGGGATCAGGCCAACAGGCGTTCGAGGAGCTTCTCGTAGATGGAGGACAGCCGGTCCAGGTCCGCGGCGCGGACGTGTTCATCGACCTTGTGAATGGTGGCGTTCAGGGGACCCAGCTCCACCACCTGCGCGCCGGTGGGGGCGATGAAACGGCCATCGGAGGTCCCTCCGGCGGTGGACAGTTCCGGTTCGTGGCCGGTGACCTCGCGGACCGCCTCCCGCACCGCTTCCACCAACTCCCCGGCGGCGGTCAGGAAGGGTTGACCGGAACAGTTCCAGTTCAATTCGTAGTCCAGGCCATGCCGGTCGAGCAGGGCGGTTACGCGGGCACGGATGGTTTCCTCGTCCAGCTCGGTGGAAAAACGGAAATTGAACTTCACCCGCAGTTCCCCCGGCACCACGTTCTCGGCCCCGGTTCCCCCGTGGATGTTGGAAATCTGGAAACTGGTCGGCGGGAAGAACTCGTTGCCCCGGTCCCACTCGGTGGCGGCCAGCTCCGCCAGCGCGGGAGCGGCCCGATGGATGGGGTTGTCGGCCAGGTGGGGATAGGCCACGTGGCCCTGGACTCCACGAACCACCAGCACGCCGCTCAGGGAACCGCGGCGGCCGTTCTTGACGGTGTCTCCCAGTCGTTCCGTGCAGGACGGTTCACCCACCAGGCACCAGTCGATCTTCTCCCCACGGGCCTCCAGATGTTCGATCACCTTCACCGTGCCGTCCACGGCCGCGCCTTCCTCGTCGCTGGTGACGAGGAAGGCGATGGAGCCACGATGATCCGGATGCCCGGCCACGAAGCGCTCGCAGGCGGTCACCATGGCCGCCAGGCTGCCCTTCATGTCGGCGGCGCCGCGTCCATACAGCAGACCGCCGTCCAGGGTCGGCTCGAATGGCGGGTGGGTCCAGCGGTCTTCGGGGCCGGGAGGCACCACGTCGGTGTGGCCGGCGAAGGCCAGGACGGGACCGTTGTCGCCCCGCCGCGCCCAGAAATTGTCCACCTCGCCGAAGCGCAGGCGCTCGACCCGGAAGCCGAGCGCCTCCAGGCGTCCGATCATCAGCTCCTGGCAGCCCTGGTCGTCCGGCGTGACGGAGCGGCGGGCGATGAGCTGCTTGGCGAGTTCCAGGGTGGGGGACATGCTCAGGAAAAAAGGGTTTCGTAGTCCGCTTCCTTGAAGCCGACCACGCGCCGGTCACCGAGATCCAGCACCGGCCGCTTGATGATGGAAGGTGTCTCCAGCATCAGTTGGATGGCGCTTGCCTCGTCGATATGGGCCTTGACCTCGTCGGACAGCCTGCGCCACATCATGCCACGGCGGTTGAGCAGGGTCTCCCAGGAGCCTGTCGGACTCGGGGGGATCGTAGCGAAAAAGTGGGACAGCGAGGAT
>CAYPEH010000225.1:0-2019 GCA_964409585.1 uncultured Chromatiales bacterium
ACGGTGTGCGTGAGCCGGGTGCGGGAGCGGACGCCGCGCCCCGGTTCCAGAACGTTTTCCTTCGGCCGCCATGCGCCCCGTCTCCGTCAAGCGTTACACTCTCGCGATCCGGGGCGCGGCCTCGCTCTCCCACATTTTCGCTTCGCTTCCCCTCAGTCCGACAGGCTGCAAGCTCGAAGACACGGAACTCAATGCCATCCACCGACGGGCGCGGGAATCCGCCCATCATCCAGGTGGATGTGGATGAGCCATGGCCTGGCGAGGCGAGGCGAGGCGAGGCGAGGAAGCGTGATCGAAAGCCCCCACCCAACGGATTTGATGCCCGCCTGTCGGATTACCCGGTCGATTCGGGTAGAATTACCGGTTCGCGCCCGACGGCCGCCCCCTGCGGTGGTCCCGAGGGCGGCCACGGGAATTCGCCATGACCTTGATCCGACAGGAAGATTTCATCCAGAGCATCGCCGATGCCCTGCAATACATCTCCTACTACCACCCGGTTGACTACATCCAGGCACTAGGCCGGGCCTACGATCTGGAACAGTCCCCCGCCGCCAGAGACGCCATCGCGCAGATCCTCTACAACTCCCGTCTCTGCGCCGAGAGCCACCGCCCCGTGTGCCAGGATACCGGTATCGTGGTGGTGTTCCTGGAGATCGGCCAGGAGGTGCGCTGGGAGCCCGGCATGGGCGTCGAGGAGATGGTCAACGAGGCGGTGCGCCGCGCCTACACACAGCCGGACAACGTATTGCGTGCCTCGGTGGTGGCCGATCCGGCCGGTGCGCGCAGAAACACCGGCGACAACACCCCGGCGGTGATCCACAGCCGCGTCGTCCCCGGCGACAAGGTGCAGGTGAAACTGGCGGCCAAGGGCGGCGGTTCGGAGAACAAGGCCCGGTTCGCCATGCTCAATCCCAGCGCCGACCTGGTGGAGTGGATCGTCGATGCGGTGGAGGGCATGGGCGCCGGCTGGTGCCCGCCAGGGATCCTCGGCATCGGTATCGGCGGCACGCCGGAGAAGGCCATGCTGATGGCCAAGGAGGCGCTGCTGGCTCCGGTGGACCTGCACGAGTTGCAGGCGCGGGGCCCGCGGAACCGTCTCGAGGAACTTCGCCTGGAAATCTACGAACGGGTCAATGCGCTGGGCATCGGTGCCCAGGGCCTGGGTGGCCTGCATACCGTGCTGGACGTGAAGATCCTGGATTACCCCACCCACGCGGCCTCGCTGCCGGTGGCGGTCATTCCCAATTGCGCCGCCACCCGCCATACACATTTCACCCTCGACGGCAGCGGCCCGGTGGAACTGCGGCCACCGCGTCTGGAGGACTGGCCGGCCGTCACCTGGAGCGTGTCGGAAGATGCCATCCGCGTGGATCTGGACAGCATCACCCCGGAGCAGGTGGCGGCCTGGAAACCGGGCGACCGCCTGCTGCTCAACGGCCGGCTGCTCACCGGCCGCGATGCCGCGCACAAGAAGATCGCCGAATTGCTGGCCAGCGGCCAGGACCTGCCCGATGGCGTGGATTTCCACAACCGTTTCATCTACTACGTCGGCCCGGTGGACCCGGTCGGCGACGAGGTGGTCGGCCCCGCCGGGCCCACCACCTCCACCCGCATGGATTCGTATACCGACATGATGCTGGGCGAGACCGGCCTGATCGGCATGATCGGCAAGGCCGAACGCGGCCCACAGGCCATCGACTCCATCCGCCGGCACAAGGCGGTCTACCTGATCGCCGTCGGTGGCGCCGCCCTGCTCATTTCCAGGGCCATCCGCAAGGCACGGGTACTGGCCTTCGAGGAGCTGGGCATGGAAGCCATCTACGAATTCGAGGTGGAGGACATGCCGGTCACCGTGGCGGTGGACAGCCGGGGTGAGTCGGTGCACAGCAGCGGTCCGCGGGAATGGCGGGTGAAGATCGAGTCCCTGCCGTCCAGGCCATGAAGTCTCCACGAATCCGGTACTTGCAGCCTGTCGGACTCGGGCTGAATCGGCTGCAAAAGCGGGACAGCGGTCTGATT
>CAYPEH010000226.1:0-1995 GCA_964409585.1 uncultured Chromatiales bacterium
GTGGATCAGCGCGAAGTTCCACCTGGCCGTCATCCGCGCCTTCGATGCGCTGGTCTCCGGCAAGCTGGAACAGCAGCAGGAGCCGGAACCGCCCAAGGCGCTCCCCTACGCCACCAAGGAACAGCGCGAGCCCCTGGTCAAGGCCATCCGCCGGGTGGTCAAGGTGGCCGAGGCGCGCGGCCGCACCCTCGGCTACGACGAGGCGCATGCCATCGTCAACCTCAAGCTCGGCGTCGAGGACGTGGAGCACATGACCGTCGAGCAGGTGCAGCAGGGCATCGCGCTCGCCGGCCAGATGCTGGAGAAGGTGGTGCTGGAGGGCGAGTACATCCACCGCGACGACGGGGACGCCCGCCAGCGCCAGCAGGCGGAGGACAACCGCCTCACCGCCAAGGAGCGCGCCGAACTCAAACAGGCCATGCGCCTCACCCTCGGCGGCCTGCCTTCCGGCGACATCGACAACGCCGTCCAATGGCTCACCAACCGCCTGCGGGTGCGGTTCAACCTCGCCAACCTCGACCAGCTCACCCGCGACCAGCTCCCCGCCGTCCACGAAGAACTCGAAGGACTCCGCGAAACCATGAAAGCCGTCTACAACTTCCGCGCCGAACTGCGCGACTTCACGCACAAAGAGATCATCGGCGCCGGCGCCCCCTGGACCCCCGCCGTCGCCCGCAAATGGAAGAAGAAGATGAAAAGAACCATCCCCCCGCGCCCCGACTGGCTGCGCATGGCCCTCCGCGAACTGGGCCTGCCCTGCCCCCTGTGCGGGCAGACGCATGAGGACCAGGCCGCCTGAGCCCACCGGCCGCCCCACGCGGGCGGCCACAACTGGAGACAACCGCCATGTCCCCACGCCGATCCCGACACAACCGCGACCTGCCGCCCAACCTCTACTACACCAACAAGCCGCGCGGCCGGTACTACTACTACCGCCACCCCGAGACCGGCAAACGCACCTCACTGGGCTACGACAAAGCCGCCGCCATCGATGCCGCCAACCAGGTCAACGCCCACCTGGCCATCGGCCGCGACCTGGTCACCAAGATCATGACCGGGCAGACCGGCGCAATCACACTCGGCGAGTACATCCACCGCTACCTCACCGAAATCCTGCCGGCGCGCAAGATCAAGGGCGAACCCCTCAGCCGCGACTATCTCCGCGAGACCACCCGCATCTTCCACCGCATCGAAGAGGCCCTGGGCGCCGGCCGCCCGCTGCAACAGATCACTCAAGCCCAGCTCGCCGCCTACCTCAACCAGATCCGCTCCGTCGAGGCGCGCATCCAGCACCGCGTGCGCCTGGTGCAGCTCTACCGCGCCGCCATCAGCGACGGCATCCTGCAGGTCAACCTCGCCGAGAACATCCTGCCCCCGGATCGCGGCAAACGCCTGCGCGAACGGCTGGACCTGGAAGGCTACTCGGCCATCTTCCAGCACGCCGCACCCGCTATCCAGAACGCCATGGAACTCTCGCTGAACACCCTGCAGCGCCGCGCGGACATCCAGAAATGGCAATTCAAGGACCAGCGCGATGGCCATGCCTACATCATCCAGAGCAAGACCCGCAAACACGGCCCCAGCGCATGGCTGCGCATCCCCCTGACCCTGCCCCTGGTTCACTCCGAACGCGGCGACCGAACGCTGGCCGACCTGATCAACCGCTGCCGTGACGACATCCCCTGCCCCTACCTCATTCACCAGCGACCGCGCAGGGTGAAGAAAAGCGCCGAAAAGGCCCACCCCTTCCAGCTCTCTCGCAAACAGATCTCCGACGGATTCGCCTCCGCCCGTGAGGCCTCGGGTCGGTTTGCACATCTGGAACCCGCACAGCGCCCCACATTCCACGAAATCATTGCCTTGGGAGAGCTGCTGCGGCAGAAGGAAGGATGGTCAGTGAGGGAAATACAGACACTGCGCGGACACACCAACGCACGGATGACAGAGCACTACCTTGAAGGCCACGAATGGACCACCGTGGCCATCCCGACAGGC
>CAYPEH010000227.1:0-1984 GCA_964409585.1 uncultured Chromatiales bacterium
GCATGGCGTTTCCGAGCCGATCAAGAAAACCAACGAACCGCTGCCTGAATCTGTGGAACGCACTTATTCAGAGCTTCCATAACAACCATAACAACCATGACAAGCAATGCCTGACCTACCGGATACCATCCGAGCCCTGCAAAAAGTCACCGATCATGTCGCTGCCGGGCGTGATCTCGATGAAACCCTGGGTGGACTGTCCCTGGTTCTGACCGACATCGTGGGTGCGCGCCGCTGGTCCATCATGCTCAAGAGCACACCGCGGCAGATGCGTATCCAGGCCGCGTTGGGCATCCCCGAGCACGTCATCAAGCAAGCCATGGTGGAAGTGGGCCAGGGCATTGCCGGCCAGGTTGCGGAAACCGGCGAGGGTGGTCTGATCCGTGATGTCCAGCACGAGTCCGGACATACTTCCGGCGGCCTGTACGCGGCCGGCTCGGCGATCTGCGTACCGATCCGCCTGCGAGGTGAAGTGCTGGGAGTGATCAACCTCAACGACAAGCGCGGTGAGCATGGCGAGGTGGTCGAGTTCGACGAAAACGATCTCACCCTGGCCCTGATCATCGCCAACCAGGCGGCCGTGGCCATCGACGCCGCCCGGGCGATGGAGCGCACCCGGGATCAGCAGCGGCTGGAGGCCATGCGCCAGGCCCTGGAGGAACGGGTGGGCGCCTTGGAGACCCAGGCCGCCGCTTTCGAAGTGGTGCGCGAAGTGATCGATTCCATGGTCATGAGCGGCAACCTGGACGAGGTGCTGAACGGGGTGGTGGAAGGCACCACGAGGCTGCTCAATGCCACCCGCGGTTCACTCATGCTGCGCGACGAACAGGACACCGATGTAATGTACATGCGGGCCGCGGTGGGCATTCCCGAAGAGATCGTCCGTTCGGCCGGCACCCGCCTGGGCGAGGGCATAGCCGGCAGCGTGGCGGCCTCGGGCAACGCCCTGTTGCTGCGCGACGCGGCGCAATCCAGGGAGCAACTGGGGGAGGATGAACGCGATTCCGGTTACCGCAATGTCAGCGCCATCTGCGTGCCGGTACGGATTCGCGGAGAGACCCTCGGCGTCATCAATATCAACGACCGCTCCGACGGACGGGAATTTACCGAGAGCGACCTGATACTGGCGGAGGTGATTGCCAATCAGGCGGCCGTCGCCATCCGCAATGCGCGCCTGACGGCTGAATCGGTCGCCGCGGCGGAGCGCCGCCGGGACCTCGATATCGCCAGGCGGATCCAGCAGTCGTTCATTCCCGAGCCACCGGACATGGCCGGGATACGGATCGCCCGGCGCGCACTGCCCTGCGACGCGGTGGGCGGCGACTATCTGGACTTCCTGCCGGTGCGTGACGGACAAGGCCACCCTACCGGCGCCAACTATCTCATCTGCGGCGATGTCTCCGGCCACGGTATCAGCGCCGCCCTGATCATGGCCACCGCCCGCGCCTTCACCCATGCGCTGCTGCGCAAGCCACGGGAGCTGGTGGAGGTGATGGAACGGCTCAACAACCTGGTCGAGGCCAATACCCGCCCGGACCAGTACCTGACCTTGTTCGTGGGCCTGCTGGAGAAGGATGGCCGCAGGCTGGTCTATTCCTCCGGTGGCCATGAACCCGCACTGCTCTATCACGCTGCAACGGACCGCTTCAGCCATTTGGAATCCACCGGCATGCCACTGGGCATGTTTGCCGGTATGAGTTACGGATCGGCCGAGGTGGAGCTGCATGCAGGCGACATCCTGGTGCTCTTCACCGACGGCATACCCGAGGCGGTCAATTCGGAGGGGGAATATTTTGGCCGCCAAAGGCTGGAAAAGGCCGTGCGTGAACTACGCGACCGGGAGCCGGATTACATCATCGAGGAACTTCGGCGGCGACTGACGGCATTCTGCCTGCCGGAACCCTTCCGCGACGATTTCAGTATCGTCGTGGTTATTAACCCGGCACCCTAATAGGCCATGTTCAGCCGCGCTGTGCGCGTTCAC
>CAYPEH010000228.1:0-1951 GCA_964409585.1 uncultured Chromatiales bacterium
CTCAACATAACCCACGTGCGTTGAGGACGGGCAGGTCAAAACATGATGTCTAGCCATCCTCCTCCTCGCCTGCCTGCTGCCCCTGCTCCCGGCAAGTGGCACGGCGGCCCCCGAGCCCCCACCGCAGCTGCCCCATGGCGTGCTGATCGTCGCGCCCTTCATCGATCAGGACGGACAGAAATACCAACGCCTTGGAGGCGGTGTGTTGATCGGCCCGCGCACCGTCCTCACCGCCGCCCATGTGGTGGCATCGGTCTATTCCCGAAAGGCCCGGCGTTTCACCGCCCGCGTACGGATGGATGAACTGGAGGTGCACATACCCTCCCTTCGCCAGCGTGCCGGAGTGGCCCGCAACGGGCTGCGCCTGCACACCAGCCTTCCCCCGCTGCGGATCGATGGCCTGGAAGTGATCTCGGAGACCGATTTCAACGGTTATCTGGCCAACTCATCCTGGTTCCATGACTTGGCACTGTTGCGGCTCGATCGCCCCGTGGGCCGTTCACTGGCGCCTTACCCGCGCATCGCAGACCATTATCCCGGCGTTCAGGAAAGCTACTATTTCACCGGCCCGCTCAGTGCCCTCGATGCCAAGCTGGGACGCTTTTTCGGCATCCCCACCGTCATCACCGAGGTGCATCAGCACACCATCAAGGCACGCGTCGGCAACGACGGCCGGATGCGTGACAACCGCATGCGGCCGGGCGACTCCGGTGGGCCGCTGTTCCTCCCCGGACGGGACGGACAGGCAGCCGTGCTGTTCGGCATCGGCTCATCGGGAATCGAAGATGAGTGGGCATTCACCCACGAAACGGTCTATGCGCGGCTGGACAACGCACGGGACTGGATTCTGAAGACCCGTGCCCGGTTCGAAGGCGGTACATCCACGGAATGATGTATCGCCAAGGTACGTACTAAGACAATCCCAAGTAAAGCCACACAACGGCCGCCACCCCGGCGGAATCCCGCGGAATCTGTCCTGAATCCGTGTCTCCCCGGTTCGCTGCCGGGGTATCTTTCGCCTCCCCCGCAATCGAGAGCCGCACGAACATGAGCAGAGAACATCCTTTCGCGCACTACATCCGCACCCTGGGCAAGGGCCGGAAGGGCCAACGATCCCTTTCCCGGGAAGAGGCCCGTGCGGCCATGGGTGACATCCTGTCCGGCAGGGTGACACCGGAACAGTTGGGCGCCTTCCTCATGCTCATGCGGGTGAAGGAGGAAACCCCGGCCGAGGTGGCGGGTTTTGCCGAGGCGGTACGCGACAGCCTGGATCTGCCGGAGGCGTTGCCGCGTGTGGACGTGGACTGGTCCAGCTATGCGGGCAAACGACGCCAGTTGCCCTGGTACCTGCTGGCGGCACTGCTGCTGGCGCGCAAGGGCGTGCGCGTATTCATGCACGGCCTGAGCCGTGAGGATGGACGCATCTACACCCCGCAGGCCCTGGCGGCCCTGGGTCTCGGTACTTGCAGCGACCTGGGAGAGGCGGCGCGGGAGCTGGAGACCAGCGGGTTTGCCTATCTGCCCTTGCAGCGCTTCGCCCCGGAGCTGGAACGCATGATCGGCATGCGCGACATCCTCGGCCTGCGATCCCCGGTCAATACCGTCGCACGCATGGTCAATCCCTTCGCTGCCCGTCTGCTGATGCAAGGTATTTTTCACCCCGGTTACGCCCCCGTGCATCAGCAGGCCGCATGGCTTCTGGGTATCGGGCAGGCCGTGGTGATCAAGGGTGAAGCCGGTGAGATCGAACGCGATCCCCATCGCGCGGTGACCGCCCGCAACGTGGTCGACGGAGAGATGGTGGAGGAGGAATGGCCCGCGCTGTTCGAGGCCGGCCGGCATGCCAAGCCACGGACCCTGGACCTGCATCACTTCCGCGCAGTCTGGGAGGGCCGGGCCCACGACGAATACGGCGAGGCCGCCGTCACCGCCACCGTGGCACTGGTGCTGA
>CAYPEH010000229.1:0-1947 GCA_964409585.1 uncultured Chromatiales bacterium
AACTCCCGACCTTCGCATTGCGAACGCGACGCTCTCCCAGCTGAGCTACGGCCCCGGAGGCGGTGGATTCTAGCAAGTTGCGCGTTGTCACTACAACGGGCATGTTTCCGCCCATGGTTTCTCTCTCTGTTGTGATCCCCGCCTTGAACGAGGCGGGCGGCATCCCCGCCACCCTGTCGGCGTTGCGCCCCCTGCGTGCTGCCGGACAGGAGATCATCGTGGTGGATGGCGGCAGTTCCGATGCCACGGCCGCGTTGGCGGAGCAGGCCGGTGCGCGGGTGATTCGCGGTCCGCGCGGGCGGGCACGGCAAATGAATGCCGGGGCCGGTGTGGCCCGTGGCGATGTCCTGTGGTTTCTGCATGCCGATACCCTGGCCCCGGCCGGTGCCATGGAGGCCATTGTCCGCGCGTTGGAGACATCGCCGTGGGGCCGTTTCGATGTGCGGCTGAGCGGCGGCCATCCCTTGCTGCGATGGGTGGAGGCGATGATGAACCATCGTTCCCGTTTGACCGGGATCGCCACCGGCGATCAGGGGCTGTTCATGCGCCGGGAGCTGTTCGAGCAGGTGGGTGGTTTTCCGGATCTGCCGCTGATGGAGGACATCGCCATCAGCAAGCGCCTGAAACGGATCGCTCCACCCGCCTGTCTGTCCGAGCGTCTGCTCACCTCCAGCCGGCGCTGGGAGCAGCGTGGCGTGTCGCGTACCATCGTCCTCATGTGGTGGCTGAGGCTGGCCTATTTCCTCGGGGTTTCGCCCCGGCGCCTGGCGGAGTGGTACCGGTGAGCGGGCAGCCTGCCGGAGCCGGGCTGCGTTTTCCCCAGGCGCGGTTGCTGGTGTTCGCCAAGTCTCCCCGGCCAGGGCGGGTCAAGACCCGCCTGGTGCCTGCGCTGGGCAGGCGGGGCGCGGCCGCCCTGTACCGGCGCATGGTGCGTACCACGCTGGAGCGATTTTCCACGGCCGCTCTCTGTCCCCTGGAGCTTTGGTGTGCTCCGCAACCTTCCCATGGCTTTTTCCATGCCTGCCGCCGCGATTACGGTGTCTCCCTGCACCGACAGCAGGGGCGTGATCTGGGCGAACGCATGCATCGGGCCCTGGCGGCGTCATTGAAGGATGCGTCCTTTTCCCTGTTGATCGGCGGGGATTGCCCGTCCCTCACCGTCGAGGACCTGCGCCAGGCGATGGATGCCCTCGACCAGGGTGTGGATGTGGTGCTCGGGCCGGCGGAGGATGGCGGTTATGTGCTGATCGGGATGCGGCATGCGCACCGGGAATTGTTCCACGGTCTGCCCTGGGGTGGGGACCGGGTGGCGGCCATGACCCGCTCGCGGATGCGCTCGCTCGGGCTTCGATGGCGGGAATTGCCGCTGCGTTGGGACGTGGACCGGCCCGCCGACCTCGACAGGCTGTTGAAATTCTACTCGGGCGGCGCGCCACGGCGTTGAAATCCGCGCTGCGTAGACTGCGCTCTTTCGCCGGTTTCCTCCTCAGCGCCGGAACAGTTTGCGTTCCAGTTCCAGCAGGCGGTCGGCGATACGCTCCGGATGGATGCGGTAGCTGCCCGAGCGTATGGCGCGGCTGAGCCGGTTGATTTCTTCCAGGTCGGGGGCGGGCATGGTGCCCAGATGTTCGATCAGGTAGCGCAGCCGGGCCGGTGAAACGGAGCGGCCGGGAGACGGATGGTTGTCCGTGGCGGGGCGGGAGCGGGTGTCACCTCTCCTGGCTGGCCTGATACGACTGATGTTTGCCGGTGGATGCGGTTTGCGCCCTGGCATGCGACCCCCGTCACAGCATGGTTGATCTGTTGTTGGTAACGGCGGGGTAAGGGGGTTCTTTAGCAGGCCGTTGAAATTCTACTCAGGATGCCGCCTGGTTTCGCACTCCCCTGAGCGAATTATTAACCCGGCGCCCTAATAGGTCATGTTCAGAGCCTCAGGCATCTCCCCTG
>CAYPEH010000230.1:0-1945 GCA_964409585.1 uncultured Chromatiales bacterium
GGCGCCCGGGCGCCAGCGGTTGCCGCGCACCCGCCCACCCCCCCTGCCCCCGCTCAAGAACCGTTGCCGGACCGGCTCATGGCCGTGGTCCGCCAACGCGCGCTGGAAGAGAACATCACCCCTTCCGCCGTGTGCAATCGCAAGGACCTGGAACGCCTGCTGGCGGGCCAGCGGGAAATCCCACTGCTACAGGGTTGGCGCCGGGCCATGGTGGGGGAACTGCTGCAACAGGTCCTCGCCGGCAAAAAAAGCCTGCGTTGCGTCGATAACGGTTTGCACATCGGCTGAAGCCGGCCATGAACGATCCCTATCAGAGCGCCGTCCGGGCCTACCTCGAAGGCCGTTACAAGGAAGCGGAGTGCGTCTGCAAAGAACTGCTCAAACGCCACCCCAAGGCCCATCCGGCCCTGCAATTGCTGGCCCTGGTCGAAAAACGCCGTGGCAAACACAAGCTGGCGGTCAAGAACTTTCGCAAAGCCATACAAATGGCCCCTGAGGAGGCCATGTACTGGAACAACCTGGGCGAAACCTACCGTGAAATGGGTTCCATCGGCGAGGCCCTGGACTGTTATCGCAAGGCCGTGCAGTACCGCGGCGGCTATGCCGAGGCACACAGCAACTGGGGCATCGCCCTGATGGCGATCGGCCGCCATGCCGAGGCGGAACAGCAACTGACCAGAGCCATCCAGCTCAACCCGCAACTGAGTAACGCCTACTTCAACCTGGGGGTATTGCATACCGACACCGGCGACATGGAACAGGCCAGACAGGCCTATGAGCACGTCCTGAGGCTCGAACCGGCCAACACGGACGCACTCGTCAATCTCGCCTACGTGGAAAAGGAGCATGGCCGGCCGGACCGGGCCCTGGCCCACTACCTGCGCGCCATCGAAATCGATCCTTCGCATTTCGAGGCCCATTTGAACCTGGGCAACCTGTACTACCACGAAGGCCGTTATCTGGAGGCATCACAACATTCCCGCAAGGCCACGGAATTGAACCCCGGCAGTTTCGATGCCTGGAACGGTCTGGGCCATACACTCAACAAACAGGGGCATCACAAGGAGGCCGGGAATGCCTTCCGGCAGGCACATGCCCTTGACCGCCGATCACCCGAGGCCTTGCTGGGCCTGGCCGAAACCAGGCTTCATCTCCATGATCGCCCTGGCTGCCTGCGGGCATTGGAACAATGCGAGGAGGTCATCACGGGAGACGACCCGCGCCTGCACGGGCAGCGGGCGGAATTCCACCTGAGCGGTGGCGACCTGGCGGCAGCGGAGGCAGAGGCGCGGCGTTGTCTCACCCTGGACGGGAACGACGTCCACGCCCACCAACTGATCGGGCAATTGAAGCGGTTCCAGGATCCGGACGACCCGGACCTCAAACGCATGCGGGAACTCTTTCAACGGGGCGTCCTGTCCACCAGCGAACGCTACACCCTCGCCTTCACCATCGCCCGCGCCCTGGAACAGGCGGGCGAATACGACACCGCCTTCGAGTATTTGCAACAGGCCAACCGGCTGCAAAGGGCAACCTTCGACTACGATATCGGCAGCACCCGGCGCTACGTGGACACCCTCCGCGAATTCTATACCCCAGAGCGTATCGGCCGCGGCGATCCGGCCGCCAACGATGACGCCACCCCGATCTTCATCGTCGGCATGCCGCGTTCCGGCACATCACTGGTGGAACAGATCCTGGCCAGCCATCCCGCCGTGGAGGGCGCCGGGGAACTGGATGATTTCGAATGGCTGTATCTGCGCCGGTGCGGGGTGGAGCAACGCGAGATGTTGCCCGGCCATTTCGATGCATTGACCCGGGACAGCTACCGGCGAATCGCCGCCGGGTACCTGGCCGCCCTGCGTGAACGCCATCCCAGGGCCCGGCGGGTGACCGACAAGATGCCAACCAATTTCTTCCACCTGGCCGCCATCCGCATGGCCCT
>CAYPEH010000231.1:0-1933 GCA_964409585.1 uncultured Chromatiales bacterium
GCCGTGAACGCGCACAGCGCGGCTGAACATGGCCTATTAGGGTGCCGGGTTAATACCTGCTCGACCTGTACGGCTTCGACATGAGCCGGGTCAGGCTGCTCGATGGCGGCACCCTGGACTGGAGCGCCTTCGAGGAGCTGACGAAGGAAGAGACCCGGCCCCAGCCGGGAACGGTTACGCTGCGACCGGCCGACGCTGGCAGGATGGTGGAATGGGAATGGATCTACGACCGCGTGCTCTCCCGCCGTGATCCGGCCGTGACGCTGATCGACGCCCGCTCGTCCGCCCGTTACCGGCAGGGCCACATCCACGGCGCGATCCACATCGACAGCCTGCGGGGAGTGGATGCCGCCGCCCAGCGCTGGCGGCCCGTGGCGGAACTGCGAACACTGTACGCCTCCGTCCCCCGGCAGGGCACGGTGGTGATCTACTGCGACGACGGTTTCCGCATGGCCCTGGCCTACCTGCAACTGAAGCGGCTGGGCTACCGGGATGTGCGCCTGTACAACGGCGGCTGGGCGCACTGGGAGAGCACGCAACTGCCGATGGTGCGGGGCGCCACCCCCTACGACGGGGAATTCAGGCTGTAGGGTGCTGTCGGACTCAGACCCCCGCAGCCTCCTCGCCGCCAAACCACTCCAGCATCCTGTCCAGCAGCCCCACCACCTCGGGCGCCATGATGGCGAAATCGGCATCGAAGCGTTCGGCGGCGGTTTCGGCCTCGGTTCCGGCGGCCTGCTCCTGCACCAGATCAAGGAACTTGAGCCGCTTCACTTCCAGGGATTCGGTCAGGATGAAACCCATGCGCCCGGCATAGGTCAGTGCCAACCGGGTGACTTCCATGTCGGCATTGAGCAAGGCCTGGATCTCACCGCTGGCCAGATCCTGGCGGCGGCAGCGGATGATGCCACCCTCGTCACTGCGATCACGCAGTTCACACTCATCCTCCACCACCAGATTGGCCGGCGTGGCGCCGGCCAGCCAGCCGCTCATCACCGCCGCCGGGGACTTGGTCACCCTGGGCGGTGCGATGGGCAGTGAATCCAGGGACTCGCGCAGGACCACGGTCAGCTCCTCGGCCCGTTTGGCACTAGAGGCATCCACCACCAGCCAGCCCTCCCTGGGTGCGATCAGGGCGTAGGTGCGGCGGCGGCGGGTAAAGGCCTGGGGCAGGAGCTGCAAGGTCAGCTCCTCGCGCATTTCCAGCCTGCGTTTGCGGGATACCTTGTTGCCTTCCGCCTGCTCGATCTCCGCCACTTTCTCATCCAGGTGCTCACGCACCACCGAGGCGGGCAGCAGACGCTCTTCCATCCCCAGGCAGATCATCAGGTAGCCGGAGGCGGCGTGCACCAGGGCCCCGCCATCGGGAACCGGCGGCAGCCAGCCACCGGCCGCCGGTTCCAGCTTGCCGCAGGGGCGAAAGGCCCGTTCCGCCAGACGCTCTTCCAACTGTTCGGGGCTGAAGCCGAAATCGGCGCTGAAACGGTAGGATTGGAGGTTCCTGAACCACATGAAGCTGTCCTCGGGGCATGGAAACGGGCGGCGGATTATGGCATCCGGCCGCCACCATGGATACCAGGTGGAACTCGGATCCAGCCGCTACGCGGCGCCTCGATCGGGGTTCCCCTACAGTTCCCGATCGATGCCGTGCGCCCTGAGCCCCCAGGCGAACAGGGAAAACAGACGTTCATCGGCGCCGCGCAGGCGCCCCACCAGGGTGCCGATGAACAGTTTCAACAGGCCATAGCCGATCAGCGGATGCCGGTCCATGAAGCCCAGCAGGCAGTCGCCATCGATGACCAGGAGGCGGCATTCCTCCACGGCCTTGACCGTGGCACTGCGCGGCGCCCCGTCAAACAAGGCATTAACCCGGCAACATAATAGGTCGTGTTCAGCCGTGCTGTGCGCGTTCACGGCAAGGCGTCGAAACGCC
>CAYPEH010000232.1:0-1923 GCA_964409585.1 uncultured Chromatiales bacterium
GTTGCAGGCGGCTGATATCCATGATTTGCAACAGGGGTTGGCCTGGTTGCACGGTGTCGCCCGGTTCGACGAACTTGCGGGCGATGACTCCGTCGAAGGGGGCGGTGGAACGGGTATCACGCAGGCGGGTGTCGATGGCGGCCAGCAGGGAGAGCTGGCGGTCCACTTTGGCACGGGCTTGGTCGATACGGCCGGCGGCGGTGATCAGATCGGTGCGGCGTTCAAGTTCCAGATTGCTGATGCCGACTGCATCGGCAACGGGCTCGGTGATGAAATAATCGAACAGGTAGGGTGCGCCCATGCCCGGATACCCGCTGGCGCTTTCACCGGCGTAGTATTCGCGTTCATATTGGAGTTCGCTGTTGCGCAGGGCAATGCGGGCCTGTTCCAGCTCGGCCATGGCGGCACGGCGGCGAGCCAGCAGCTCATCCTCATTCAGGGAAGCCAGCAGGTCACCGGCACTGAACCAGGTGCCTTCCTGTCCGCCGATATATTCGATGCGGCCCCCGGTCTGTGCCGACAGGGTCACTTCACGGATGGGTTGGACGGCACCGGAGATGATGGCGTATGGACGTATGGGCCGTGCGCGGACGGTCACCCAGTCGCCGCTGGAATAGCCGGCAACCGGTGGCCGCTCACCGGCCAGGGAAGACCGCGGTTTCTGTTCGGGGCCGGCGCTGGCCATGACGACTCCGGCGATGGCGGAGATGAGCAGCACCGTGGCGGTTTTCCGTGACGGCATGGTGGTGGCGGGGATCCCAAAAGTAGAAGATCAGTATATTGTAAAACCCTGATTGGTCAGGGCCAATAGTAACACCTGAATCCGTGGGTTCAGGTGACATTTCGACCGGATATGAAAAAAGACATCGATATTCTGGAAAAGGTTAATGGTTTCAATGGCTTTTTCCGGATCGAGAAATTCCGCCTGCGTCATTCCCTGTTCGCCGGCGGAATGAGCCAGCCCCTGTACCGGGAACTGCTGGATCGGGGGCAGACGGTGGCCGTACTGCCCTATGATCCCCTGCGGGACGAGGTGGTGCTGATCGAGCAGTTCCGTATCGGCGCCTTGCAGGCAAAGGGTGGGGCATGGCTCTGGGAGATCGTCGCGGGTATCGTCGAGACGGGTGAGAGCCGTGATGCGGTGGCCTATCGAGAGACCATGGAGGAGACCGGCTGTCATGTGCGGGAACTTCTGCCGGTGACCGGCTTCCTGGTCAGCCCCGGATCCTGCTCCGAATGGATGGAGTTGTATTGTGCATGGGTCGATGCCACCGCTGTGGAGAAGATCTGCGGCGTGGCCGAGGAAGGTGAGGATATCCGTGTGTTCAGCGTATCCTATGAGGAGGCCATGCGGGCCCTGCAGGACGGCCGTATCAATTCCGCCGCACCGATGATCGCCCTGCAATGGCTGGCCCTGAATCGGGATTCCCTGCGACGGCGCTGGTTGGAGGAAGAGGCATGAGCAAATTCATGCGGGAGGCCCTGCGCGAGGCGGCCGAGGCGGTCAGGACCGGTTCCGGTGGTCCCTTCGGTGCCGTGGTGGTACTGGATGGATGCGTCATCGGCCGGGGGCACAACCGTGTGCTGTCCAGTTCCGATCCCACGGCGCATGCGGAAGTGGAAGCGATCCGCGAGGCCTGCCGGACGCTGGGGCAGTATCACCTGGACGGCGCGGAACTGTATACCAGTTGCGAGCCCTGTCCCATGTGCCTGGGCGCGGCCTATTGGGCGCACATCGAACGGATTTACTTTGCGGCCGGGCGGGCGGATGCCGCGGCTATCGGCTTCGCCGATCAGCATATCTATGATGAGCTGTCGCGGCCCGTCGGCGAGCGGCAACTGCCGATGGTCGGGATGATGCGGGATGAGGCCGTGAACCTGTTTGCCCAATGGCTGGAGTCACCGGACAAGAAACTCTATTAA
>CAYPEH010000233.1:0-1783 GCA_964409585.1 uncultured Chromatiales bacterium
AATGTCGTAGCCACGGTAATGCAGGTCATTGCCGCTACGGCCGACGGTGCAGATGGAGGTATTGCCCGCCACGGTTCCGGAAAGGGCCACGGACTTCTTTTTCCGCCCGGCCAGAACCTGGGCATCGGTTTCGTCATCACTCATCGTCGTCACTCCTCAAGCCGCTGACGGGCCCTGGGACGCGCAAGGAAACGTTGGATACACACAGCGTGGGCCCTCCGCTCTTGTCTTCATCGAACAGCGCATCGAGTTTCGCCTCGTACTCGTGGTAACCGAGGAAGTCATACAACTCCATGCGGGTCTGCATCAGTTCCACCACCGGCTGCTGGCTGCCGTGTTGCCGGATGGCGCGGAATACGTTCAATGCGGCGGCATTCATGGCCCGGAAGGCGGACAGCGGATAGAGCACCAGGCCCACCCCGGCCCCAGCCAGTTCCCCGGTGGTGAACAGGGGGGTGACGCCAAACTCGGTGATGTTGGCCAGCACCGGCACGCCCACCGCCTCGGAAAAACGCCGGTATTGGTCCAGTCCGGTCACGGCCTCCGGGAAGATCATGTCGGCACCGGCCTCGACACAGGCCAGGGCGCGTTCGACGGCAGCGTCCATGCCTTCCACCGCCAGGGCGTCGGTGCGCGCCATAATGACGAAATCGTCGCTGCGGGCATCCACCGCCGCCTTGATACGGTCCACCATCTCCTGCCGTGAGACGATGGCCTTGCCCGGCCGGTGACCACAGCGCTTGGCCGTCACCTGATCCTCGATGTGCACACCGGCGGCACCGGCACGGATCATCTCCTTGATGGTGCGTGCGATACCGAGGGCGCCACCCCAGCCGGTGTCGGCATCCACCAGCAGGGGCAGATCACTGGCGGAAGTGATCCGGCGCACGTCTTCCAATACGTCACCGAGGCTGGTCATACCCAGATCGGGCAGGCCATACGAGGCATTGGCGACACCGGCACCAGACAGGTACAGGGCCTGGAAGCCCACCTGCCCCGCCATGATGGCGGCGTAGGCATTGATGACACCCACCACCTGAAGGGGGCTTTCCGCCTCCACCGCGGCACGCAGGCGGGCACCGGGAGTCATGACTTCGCCCATGACGCCCTCCCCTGGTCGATCAACCGTTCGACGTTCCTGCGCGATTCACGGATGTGGTGACGCATGAGAAGTTCCGCCATCTCACCATCGCGGGAGGCCACCGCATCCAGGATGTGCCTGTGCTCCACCAGGGCCGGTTCGGCACGCTTGCCGGCCATGCCAAACTGGAAGCGATACATGCGCATCAGGTGATAGAGATCCTGGCAGAGCAGGCCAACCAGGCGCTGGTTGCCGCTGCCATGCACGAGGCGGTAATGGAAATCGGGGTCGCCTTCCTGTTGGAAATAGACTTGGCCGGATTCCCTGGCCACCTGGCGGCCGTGCTCATCGAGCAGGCCGTAGAGTTCCTCGATCCCGGCCTCGGTCATGTTCTGCGCCGCCAGCCGCGCGGCCATCCCTTCCAGCGCTTCACGTATCTGATAGATCTCCAGCAGTTCCCGCGCCGACAGGGTCACGACACGGTAGCCGGCATTGGGACGGCGTTCCACCAGGCGGTGAGCCTCCAGGCGGCCCAGGGCCTCACGCAGCGGGGCGCGGCTGGTGCCGAAGCGCCCGGCCAGCTCCGGCTCGCTGAGCTTGCTGCCGGCGGGGATCCGGCCCTCGACGATGGCGGTACGCAGGTCGATGAAGAGCCGGTCGGCAATGGTGGAGACAGCGGGATTGTTCATGGCTCACTCAGAT
>CAYPEH010000234.1:0-1604 GCA_964409585.1 uncultured Chromatiales bacterium
CCTCGCTCTCCCACATTTTCGCTTCGCTTCCCCCCAGTCCGACAGGCTGCTAGCCTGCCAGAGCAGGTCCGGCCTGCACCATCAGGCCATTTGAACCAAAGGGGAATCACCGTGAACTATGAGCAGGCATATACCCGTTCGGTACGGGAGCCCGAGCGATTTTGGGCAGAAGCCGCCCAGGCGATCCACTGGGACAAGCCTTGGGACAGGGTGCTGGATGACAGTGAGGCGCCGTTTTATTCCTGGTTTTCGGGCGGCATGCTCAATACCTGCTACAACGCTCTGGATTGGCACGTGGAGAATGGCCGCGCTGATCAGCCGGCGTTGATCTACGACAGCCCGGTCACCGGCAGCCAGCAACGTTTTACCTACCGTGAACTGCTGGACCGGGTTGCCCGGTTCGCCGGTGCCCTGGCCGGGCTGGGTGTGGAAAAGGGCGACCGGGTGGTGATCTACATGCCCATGGTGCCGGAGGCGGTCATCTCCATGCTTGCCTGCGCGCGCATCGGTGCCATCCATTCGGTGGTGTTTGGCGGATTCGCCGCCATGGAACTGGCCACCCGCATCGACGATGCCAAACCGAAGGTGATCCTTTCCGCATCCTGTGGTATCGAACCGCAGCGAGTGGTCCCCTACAAGCCCCTGCTGGATCAGGCCATCGAGCTGGCCCGACACAAACCCAGGCATTGCGTGATCCTGCAACGGCCGCAGGTCTGGGCCGGTATGCAAAAGGGCCGTGATCTGGATTGGCAGGCCCTGGCCGAGGCGGCGGCGCCCATCGACTGCCTGCCGGTGGAGGCAGCCCATCCCCTGTATATCCTCTATACCTCGGGAACCACCGGCATCCCCAAGGGCGTGGTCCGGGACAACGGCGGCCACGCCGTGGCCATGCTGTGGAGTATGCGCAATGTCTACGGCGTTGAACCCGGCGAGGTCTATTGGGCGGCCTCGGACGTGGGCTGGGTGGTGGGGCATTCCTACATCGTCTACGGACCGCTGCTGAATGGAAACACCACCATCCTCTATGAGGGCAAGCCCGTGGGTACCCCCGATCCCGGCGCCTTCTGGCGGGTGATCGCCGAGCATGAGGTCAGCGTCATGTTCACCGCCCCGACGGCGTTCCGCGCCATTCGCAAGGAGGACCCGCGGGGCGAATATCTGGACAAATACGACCTGTCCGGATTCCGCGCCCTCTTCCTGGCCGGTGAGCGTTGCGATCCGGACACCCTGGACTGGGCGCGGGAGAAACTGGGCGTGCCGGTGATCGACCATTGGTGGCAGACCGAGACCGGCTGGGCCATCGCCGCCAACTGCCTCGGCATCGAGCAACTGCCGGTGAAGGCCGGTTCACCCACACGCGCGGTTCCAGGTTTTCAGGTGGACGTGTTGGACGGGAACGGTCAAGCCGTGCCGGATGGGAATATCGGCAGTCTCGTAATCAGGCTGCCCTTGCCTCCCGGATGCCTGACGACCCTGTGGAACAACGACGGGCGCTACGTCGATTCCTATCTCGGCACCCATCCAGGTTATTATTAACCCGGCAACATAGTAGGTCGTGTTCAGCCGTGCTGTGCGCGTTCACGGCAAGGCGTCGAAACGCCGCT